>DATLFO010000095.1:0-16682 GCA_035541035.1 Actinomycetota bacterium | reverse complement strand
GATACGGATCGTGCCGGTGTTCGCGCGCTCCAGACCCGCGATCAGCCGAAGGGTGGTGGACTTGCCGCAACCGGACGGGCCGAGCAGCACGAACAGCTCGCCGTCGGCGACGTCGATCGTTAGATCCTCCACGGCCGGATGCTCGCCGTAGGACTTGGTGACGCCGCGAAGCGAGAGCCCGGCCATCTGCCTCCTAGGACGATCCCGGCGACGGAGCGGCCTTGGCCTCCGCGAACAGCTCGCGCGTCGCGAGGTCGATCTCGATGCCCAGCGCCTCGATCCGCTCCTGCCCGTAGAACCATTCCTCGATCACGACGTTGGCCTTGGACTCGATCTCGTTCCAGGTCGAGATGTTCGGCAGACGCCGGACCGTGGGGATCGCGTCGAGCCAGGCGTGTGCGTTGGCGGGCTTCTGCGTTGGGTCCAGGAACGCCGGGCTCTCGGCAACCTTCTTGAGCGACGGCACGGTACGGCCGGTCTTGGCGATGATCGCCGCGCCTTCCTCGCCGAACGCGAACTCGACGAACTTCCACGCCGCGTCCTTGCTCTTGGATGCCTTCGACATGCAGTAGGCGTCGCTGTGCAGCATCGTGGCCTCTTCGCGGAACTTCGGCATTTGCACCACGTCCCAGTCGAGGCCGGTTTGCTGCCGAAGCGCGGTCGTGCCGCGGCGGCTGTCGATAAGCATGGCGGAGCGGCCGTTGCCGAAGCGCGCCTCCGCGCCCTCGCTCTCGGCCTCGGCGTGGTCGGGAACGACCTTGTGGATACGGCGAAGCTCGATGAAGAACTTCAACGCCTCGAGCGCCTTGTCGTCGAGCATCACGGTCTGCGACGGATTGTCGGTGTCGTCCACGACCTGTGCGCCCGCCTGCCAGACCCACGGCCCGAGGAAGACCAGCGTCGGATCCACGCCGAGGCCGTAGATATCGGTGGTGCCGTCCCCGTCGGTGTCCTTGGTCAGCGCCTTGGCGGTCGAAAGAAAGTCCGTCCAGGTCCAGCCGGCCTTCGGCTCGGCGACGTTGAAGCGCTTGAACAGCTCCTTGTTGTAATAGACGACCTGGCTGGAGATGTTCTGCGGCATGCAGGTCAGCGTGCCGCCGAAGCGGAACGCGTCGATCGCCTGCGGATAGAAGTCGGACTCCGTCATGGTCGTGCTCGACTCGAGCATCGGCTCGACCGGCTCGAGTGCGCCGCGTGCGGCGTACTGGCCGAAGCGGCGGAAGTTGATCAGGAACAGGTCGGGCGGGCTGCCGCCCGCGAACCCCGCCGACAGCTTGGCGGAATGATCATTCTGACTCGGCACGGGCACGAGCTTGACCTTGACGCCCGGGGTCTTGGCCTGGAAGGCGTCGATGAGGGACTGATAGGCCTTGATCTCGGCGGCATCGCCGAAGATCTGGAAGGAAACTTGCTTCGTGGAACCCGCCCGCGAGTCCTCGCCTCCGCACGCCGCAAGCGCCGTCAGCGTTGCGACCACGAGCGCGACGAGCTTCATCGTCCGAGCCATCCAACTCCTCTTTCTTCTTGCAGGAAAAAGCGCTGCGCCAGCAGGAACACAACCACGACCGGCGCGGTCACGGCGGCGGCACCCGCCAAGAGTACCGGCCAGTTCGTCGGACCGAGCTGCTCGAGGTAGCGCAGCGTCAGCGGTGCGGTAAAGCGATCCTCGGAGTTCAGGTAGAGCAGCGGGTCGATGAAGTTCGCCCACGTGGTCAGGAAGGCGAGCATCGCGACCGCCACGGTCGTGGCCCGCACGAGCGGCATGCCAACGCGCCACCAGATGCGTACGGGGCTCAGCCCTTCGAGCCGCGACGCGTCGTAGAGCTCGCCGGGGATGCGACCGTACGCGTAGGCGTACAGGAGCACGGCGAGCGGCGAGCCGCCCAGCAGCGCCGGAAGCACCAGCGGCCAGAACGTGTCCACCATGCCGAAGGCCTTGAAGATCACGAACCTGGTCAGCCACAACGCCGTCGCCGGGACCATCATCAGCAGCAGCGCGAGCACGATCAGCCGTCCGCGGAGCCGCTCGCGCGCCAGCGCGATCGCAAAGCCCGCCCACGACGAGGCAAGCACCGCGAGCGGGACGAAGACGGCCGCGACGATCAGCGAGTTGACCATCGAACGCGCAAGCGGCGAGAAGTCGAACGCGTCACGCCAGGCGTCGAGCGTGACCGGGTCGGGAATCACCTCGAGCGTGCGCGGCGGCGCCTGCCCGGGCAAGCGCAGCGATCCGGTGACGAGCACCACGAGCGGGATGACGAAGATGGCGGCCACGACCGCGATCGCGGCCGCATGAACCCATCGCCGCTTCACCATCCGGTCTCGGCACCGGCCCCGGTTCCGGTCAATCGCCGATCGCGAGACCCGGGGCGGGGAACTGCTCGCACAGGGCCGCGACCTCGCCGGCGATCTTCGCGAGCGCGGCGTCGTCGTCGGCGGCGGCGATCGCGGCGTCCATCCAGGCTGCGATCTGCGTCATCTCTGCCTCGCCCATCCCGCGCGAGGTGACGGCCGGCGTGCCGATCCGGATCCCGGACGGATCGAACGGCTTGCGCGGATCGAACGGCACCGTGTTGTAGTTGCATTCCAGGCCGGCCTTGTCGAGCGCCTTAGCCGCGATCTTGCCGGGCACGTCGTTCCTCGTCAGGTCGATCAGGATCAGGTGGTTGTCCGTGCCGCCCGAGACCAGATCGTAGCCGCGCTCGGTCAGCGCCGTCGCGAGCGCCTTGGCGTTCGCGACGATTTGCGCCGCGTAGTCCTTGAACGGCGGCTGCGACGCCTCGTGCAGCGCGACGGCGATCCCGGCGGTGGTGTGGTTATGAGGGCCGCCTTGCAGCCCGGGGAACACCGCCTTGTTGATCGCGGCGGCGTGCTCCTGTTTGCACAGGATCATCGCGCCGCGCGGCCCGCGCAGCGTCTTGTGCGTGGTCGTGGTGACGACATCGGCGTGCGGCAGCGGCGACGGATGCGCGTCGCCTGCGACCAAGCCCGCGATGTGGGCGATGTCGGCGACGAACACCGCGCCGACCTCGCGGGCGATCTCGCCGAAGGCCGCGAAGTCGATCGTGCGCGGGATCGCGGTTCCGCCGGCGAACAGCAGTTTGGGGCGCTCGGCCTTGGCGAGGTCCCGCACCTGGTCGTAGTCGATGCGGCCGTCCTCGCGGCGCACCTCGTACTGGACGGGACGGAAGTACTTGCCGGTGATCGACACGCCCCAGCCGTGCGTGAGATGCCCGCCGTGCGGCAGCGCCATGCCCATCACCGTCTCACCCGGCTGCAGGAACGCGAAGTACACGGCGAGGTTCGCGGGCGAGCCCGAGTACGGCTGGACGTTCGCGTGGTCGGCGCCGAACAGCCCGGTGGCGCGTTCGATCGCGAGCGTCTCGAGCGGGTCGATGAACTGCTGGCCTTCGTAGTAGCGCTTGCCCGGATAGCCTTCGCTGTACTTGTTGGTCAGCACCGATCCCGTCGCTTCGAGCACCGCGCGCGAGACGTAGTTCTCGGACGGGATCAGCCGCACGACGCTGCGCTCGCGCTGCTCCTCGTCGCGGATCAGCCCGGCGACCGTCGGGTCGGCCTCGGTCAGCGGCACGTTCCCGTGGGCGGCCATGACTCCTCCTTGATCGTTCGTCAGCTCGGGCTCGGCGTCGGCGTGGATCCGGATCCGCCGGGCTGGAAGGTCGGGCACGGCCCGCCGACGGCGACGATCACGTTCGACTCGCTCGCGCCTTGCGCGCGCTGCATCGACATCGAGCCGCACTTGGGCGAGCTGAACGTCATGGCGTGACCGATGCCTTCGCCCCGCGACGGCAGCGCCTGCACCGACCAGCCGTCCTTCTTGAGCTCGCTCGTATAGAACTTCAGCAGCTCGTCGGGCGTCTCCGCGGTCGAGAAGGTGAACACGCACGGGCTTTGGCCCTTTTGCTCAACGCCTTCGCGCGGCTTCGCGTCGGCCGGACGAGGGAAGCCTTCGGCGCACTTGGGGAACTCGTCGCGCAGCACGTTGCTGGCGACACCGCCGTCGCCGCCGCCGTCCGTCGTCGGACGGCCGGTCGCCAGCGCGTACGGGCTCACGTTCTGCGTGATGCCGAACAACGCCGAACCCGCGATCGCGAGCAGGAGCACGGCGAGCCCGATCTTGCCGGCCCGTCCGCGGAACCAGCCGGGGATGGTGGTGAACGTCATCGACCCCGACATCCGGCCGGCGAGGAACGCGAGCGCGAACGCGGCGACGATCGCCACGATGATGCCCCAGTTCCAACCCATCTGAATGCCCTGCTCCTTCGGGACGGCGCGCAGCTTGATGACCGCGCCGATGATGGCGGCCCAACCGATCCCTTCGTGCAGGTGGGAATCGGCCACCGGCAGCCCGACGCGCACGCCGGCGCGACGGAACACGGCGATCGCAAGGGATGCCAGGCCCAGGAAGAAGATCATCGGGCCCCAGGTTCCGGTCTCCCAGCCCGAGGCGGTCACGGTCGTCTGCCGAAACGCGCTGGTCAGCTTGTACCAGGGCAGGAACACCGACACGGCAAGGAGCGCGGACACGACCATGACCGGAATGTCTTCCGGATACCGCTCGGGGACGGGCGGCTCGTCGGGGGCTTGGTCGGTCACCGCGACCGCTTCGCCGGTGGCGGCGTCGGCGATCGCGACGGTCTCGCTCGAGGCCGCGACAACCGGCTCACCCGGCCGGGATGCGCCGGCGCCGATCACGATCGGTGCGGAGGTGCGCTGCTCCAGCGGCGCGTCGTCCTCGTCGCGATCCACGCTCGACTGCTCGAGCTCGGATTCCTCGGCGGCAGCGGGCTTGCGTCCGGGCGCGGGCTTGCGGGCCGGGGTCTTGCGAGTCGCTGGCTTGGCCGGAGCCTTGCTTCGCGCGCTCGCCCCCCGGCCGCTCGCGCCCTTGGAGGCACCGGTCTTGCGGGCAGTCGTCTTGCGGGCGGTGGCGCGCTTCGCGGCCGCTTTCTTGGCAGGCTTCTTCTTGTCTTCAGGCATAGGAATCCAAAGGTTACCGTGCCCGGTCCCGGCCCGCAGCGGCGACCCCCGAGCCCGGATCCGGGGGCCGCCGGCCGCCCTACGAGGCCGGCTCGATCACGGCCGTGCACGCCCGGCAGCGGGTCGCCGCCAGCGGGATCGAGGTCAGGCATTCCGGGCACTCGCGTGTGTCGGGCGCCTTCGGCGCCTCGCCGCGGCGCCAGCCGCGCATCGCGTTGACCGGACGCACGACGAAGAAGAACACCGCGGCCGCGGTGAGCAGGAACGAGATCATCGCCGTGACGAAAGCTCCGTAGCCGAGGCCGACCGCGCACGTGTCCTCGGGCCCGTTTCGCAGGCACCATCGCAGGTCACTGAAGTCGGCCGCGCCGGGAATCGAGATCAGCGGCGTGAGCACGTCCTTGACCAGCGACTGCACGACGCTGTTGAACGCCGCGCCGATCACGACGCCGATCGCGAGATCGAGCGCACTGCCCTTGGCGATGAAGTTCTTGAAGTCCACGAGCACCCGCGTGCGGGCCTTGAGCACGTGAAAGCTCTCGGACAGCTCGCGCCGGACGCGGTCGAATCCTTCGTCGCTCATCGGTCGTCCCCCTTTACGGCGAAACCGGAGCCAGCCTAATCCCGACCCCCCGTCCTTCCCCGCACCGTAGACTGGTATGCCATGGACCGGCAGGCGTTTCGTGAGCGACTGACGCGAGGCACGCTGCTCGGCGACGGCGGGCTCGGAACCTCGCTCGTCGCGGCGGGCGTGCCGCTGGATTCGTTCTTCGACGAGCTGAACCTGTCGAACCCGGCGGTCGTCGAGCAGGCACACCGCTCGTTCGTGTTCGCCGGCGCCGACTTCGTCGAGACGAACACGTTCGGCGCGAACCGCTACAAACTCACCGCGCACGGCCTCGAGGAACGCATCCGCGAGCTGATCGTCGCCGCGGTGGGGATCGCGCGGCGCGCGGGCGTGTACGTCGCCGGGTCGATGGGACCGCTCGGCGTGCGGCTCGCGCCGTACGGCCGCGTGCGTCCCGCCGATGCGCGCGACGCGTTCGCCGAGCAGGCCGGCCTGCTGGCCGAGGCCGGTGCCGACTTCCTGATCGTCGAGACGCACGCCGACCTCGCCGAGGCAGAGGAAGCCGTGCGAGCCGCGCTCGAGACGGGGCTGCCCGTCGTCGCGACCATGTCGTTCACGCGCGACGATCGGACGCTTCTGGGCTCGACGCCGGAGGAGTGCGCGGCCCATCTGGCGACGCTCGGCGTGGACGCGCTCGGCGTGAACTGCTCCGAGGGGCCCGAGCAGGTGCTGCGCCTGCTGGAGACGATGCGGCCGCACGCACAGGGAATCCCGCTTACGGCACAGCCCAACGCCGGCGGCCCCTCGCGCATGAGCGGCCGGCTGTTCTATCCCGCTACACCCGAGTACTTCGCCGACTTCGCGCGCCAGGCGATCGCGGCGGGCGTCGCGATCGTGGGCGGCTGCTGCGGCACGGACGCGGGACACATCCGCGCGATGGCCGGCTCGCGTGCCGCCGGCGGCGCGCGAGCCGCGGCCGCGTCCGCGACCGAACCGCTGCCGGCCGAGGAAGAGACCGAACCGCTCCCCGCTCCGTTTGCCGGCAAGCCGGCGGCGTCACGCTTCGCCGCCACGCTCACCAGCGGCCGTCTGGTGATCACCGTCGAGATGGATCCGCCGCGCGGCTCGTCGCTGGCGCGCATGCTCGCCGGCGCCGACACGCTCCGGCAGGCGGGCGCGGACGCGATCGACGTCGCGGACTCGCCGATGGCGCGGATGCGCATGAGCCCGTGGGCCGCCTGCCACCTGATCCAGGACGAGGCCGGCATCGAGACGGTCCTTCACTTCCCCACGCGCGGCCGGAACCTGCTGCGCGTCCAGGGCGATCTGCTCGCCGCCTACGCGCTGGGCGTGCGGAATATCTTCGCGTGCATGGGCGACCCGACGGCGATCGGCGACTATCCGAACGCGGCCGACACCATGGACGTCGTGCCGAGCGGCCTGGTCTCGCTGGTCAAGAGCGGCTTCAACGAAGGGCTCGACCGGACCGGCGCCTCGATCGGCGAGGCGACCTCGTTCGTGGTCGGGTGCGCTCTCAACCCCAACGCCGAGGACCTCGAACGCGAGGTCACGGTGTTTCACCGCAAGATCGAGTCCGGCGCGGACTTCGCATTGACGCAGCCGATCTTCGACCTGTCGGTGCTCGCCCGCTTCCGCGCCGCCTATGAGGCCGCGCACGGGCCGGTGACGATCCCGCTGCTCGTCGGGTTGCTGCCGCTGGTGAGCGCGCGGCACGCGGAATGGCTCCACAACGAGGTTCCCGGCATCGACGTGCCCGAAGCGGTGCGCGAGGCGCTGCGGACCGCCGGAGACAAAGCCGAGGCGACCGGATTGGCGATCGCGTCGGATCTGAGCGCGCAGATCGCCGAGAACGCGGCCGGCATCTACCTGATGCCGCCGTTCGGCCGCTACGACCTCGCGGCCGACGTGATCGAGCGCGCGCGGGATCTCTAGCCGCGGCGCCGCACGCGACCCGCGATCGCGTCGTAGCCGATCACCAGAAGCGACACGATCGGGATCAGCGCGAGCCAGAGCGGCCGTCCGTGCCGCTGCAGCGCCATCATCTCCCACTTCATCATTGAGAACTGCATCACCAGCAGGACGACGAACAACAGCGTGGCGACCTGCGTCATCCACCGGCCCCCGGCAAGAAGCGCCCGAGCCGCTCGCGGTTGGCGGCGATCCAGCGGTAGGCGCGCTCGGTTCCGCGAGGGAATGTCTCGGCGATCACCGCGCCCGGCGCGCCGGCCGGCAGCAGACGCATCAGCGGCCCGGTCGCCGCGCCCGCGCTGTAGACGCGCCCGCCGACGACCAGATGCCAGGAGTCCATGCGCTGCGCCTCGGTCATGTCGGGAAGCAGCTCGAGCGCCTCGGGAGCCTGCAGCGGAACCGCCCGGATGCGGCCGTGGCGATCCCATGCGAGCACCATGCGGACCGCGCGGCGGCAGAAGCCGCAGTTGTCGTCGTAGAGGAGCGCAACGTCGGGGCTCACGCGCTGAGCGCCTCCTCGATCGCCGCGCGTAGCGGCTCGTGCAGCGCGGCCGGCGCGGCGATCACGCCGTCGCCGGCCGGACCGATCGGGTCGAGCATCGAGATCTCGCACCCGGCCTCGGCCGCGATCAGCACTCCGGCGGCACGGTCCCAATGGCGGCAGGGAACCTCCGCGTAGGCGTCCACGCGGCCGGCCGCGGTCCACGCGAGGTCTAGCGCCGCCGATCCGGCGCGGCGAACGTCGCGCACGGCCGGAAGCAGCCGCGCGATGACCCCGCCCCACCGCTCGCGCTCCGAAGGCTCGTAGCCGTAGCCGGTCGCCACGAGCGCCTTCGACACGTCCGACAGGGTCGAGGCATGCACGGGCGAGCCGTTGAGCGTCGCGCCCCCGCCGCGCGCGGCGGCGAACAGCTCGTCGCGCGCCGGGTCGTACACCACGCCGGCAACGCCGCCGCGTTCGTCCTCGCAGGCGATGCTCACGCACCACTGCGGGATTCCGTACAGGAAGTTGGTGGTGCCGTCGAGCGGATCGACGATCCAGGTGCGCCCGCTGTTGCCGTCGTGCACGCCGGTCTCCTCGCCGAAGATCGCATCGGCGGGAAACGCTTCGCGCAGCGTCAGGGTGATCACGTTCTCGGCGTCGCGGTCGGCATCCGAGACCATGTCGGTCCCGCTGGACTTCGTGCCCACGCCGCGCGCGGGACCGCGAAAGCGTTCCAGCAGCAACGCACCCGCCTCGCGCGCTGCGCGCGCGGCCGCATCGAGCTCGGCGTTCACGCTCGTGCGCGACGCAGCGCGCGGACGCCGATCGCGCCGACCGCGGCACCGAACACGATCGAGACCGCGGCAAGGACGTAGTGGACAACCTTGAACGAGGTGCTTTGGTTCTGTCCCGCGACGATCCAGATCCGCGTGATCCAGACGTAGAGCGTCCAGACCGCCGCGCCGACCAGCAGCCACGCCGCCCGGCGCGAGATCGTGACGGTTCGGCTCACGACTCGCTGATCTCGACCGTCTGCAGCACCACGTCCTCGCGGGGCCGGTCGTTGGCGCCGCGCTCGACGCGCGCGATCGCGTTGACGACCTCCATGCCTTCGACGACCTCGCCGAAGATCGTGTGCTTGCCGGTGAGCCAGGGCGTGGGGATCTCGGTGATGAAGAACTGCGAGCCGTTGGTGTTGGGTCCCGCGTTCGCCATCGCGAGATAGCCGGCGCGCGTGAACGACGGGCCGTCGTCGACCTCGTCCTCGAAGCGGTATCCGGGCCCGCCGGTTCCGGTTCCCATCGGGTCGCCGCCCTGGATCATGAACTCGGGGATGACGCGATGGAAGATCGTGGCGTCGTAGAGCGGATCGTTCTTCTGCGCGCCGGTCTGCGGATCCTTCCAGGTCTGCTTGCCGGTGGCCAGCCCGACGAAGTTCTCGACGGTCTTGGGCGCGTGATCGGGAAACAGCTTGCACTTGATGTCGCCCATAGACGTCTTGAAGGTCGCGTACATGGTCATGCGAAAAGCTCCTTTCGCGGGGACGGGTCTAGCTTCCGTCCCACGGCTCGTATGCGACGACCTCGTAGCGGAAGGTTCCGCCCGGCGCCTCGTAGGAGATCTGGTCGCCCTTGCCCCGGCCCACGATGGCCTGACCGAGCGGCGAGACCGTCGTGATCGTGCGCATGCCCTTGGCGCGCTCTTCCTTCGACTGCGCGAGCAGGTACTGCTCGGGCTCTTCGTCTGAGTCGAGCGACCGCAGCGTCACCACCATGCCCGGACCGACCGAGTCGGTCGAGATCGGGCCCTCTTGGACGATCGCGTTCTTGATCGTCCATTCGAGATAGCGGATCCGCGCTTCCATCTGCGCCTGATCGTTCTTGGTCTGGTCATACTCGGCGTTTTCGGACAGATCGCCGAGCTCGCGCGCGCGAAGCAAGCGCTCCGAGATGTCACGCCTGCCGTCGGTGGTGAGCCGCTCGTGCTCCTCCCGCAAGCGTTCGAGCGCCGCGGGCGACAGGACGGGGGGCTGCTGGTCGGTAGACATAGGGTTTGGAGTTTACCCGCTTGCGCCCGGACAATGCGCCCCATGAACGAAGTCACGATTACGCCACGCGCGGCCGAGGTGCTCCGGCGCGGCCTGGAAGCCGCCCGGCTCGACCCATCCGCGTTCGGCGTTCGGGTCTGGATTTCGGCGGGCCAAGCGCGCAGCGGCTTCGCCGACGAGCCCGACGAGGGCGATGCGCTCGTCGACGCCGGCGGCCTGCGCGTGTTCGTTGATCCGTCGGTGACGGCGAACGGGCCCGCGGCGATCGACGTGTCGGCCGAGCACGACCAGATCGTCGTCGTGCCCGCGGGCTAACGAAGCGGGACGCTCAGGAACGCCTCGAGCTCGCGAAGCGTGGCATCCGTTTCGACGTGGTGCACGCCGGCCATGCCGGTCGCCACGGCTCCTTCGACGTTGATGGCGAAGTCGTCCACGAAGATGCACTGCGGTGGCTCGGCCGCGATCCGCTCGGCGGCGAGCAGGTAGATCTCGGGATCGGGCTTTCGCAGGCCGACCTCGCCGCTGATCACGATGGCGTCGAAGAGCTCGTCGAACTGATGTACCGGATAACCGCCTTCGGTCACGCCCCACGAGTTCGACACCAGCGCGGTGCGCACGCCGTTGGCACGCGCCCGCCGCAGGGCATCCAGCATCGGCTCGTTCGGTCGCGAGCCGGCGAACAGGCGGGACTTCAGCCCGGTCGAGGCGATCTCGACGCCCAGCTTCGCCCGGATCGCGCCGGCCAGCTCGATCTCGAAGTCGGCGGTGTCGATGTGGCCCCGCTCGACGCGAAGGAAGAAGCTGTCGGGCGCCTGCATGTGCTCGCGCATGACGGCGGCGAGATCCTTCGGATCGAGCCCCTCGCCGCGCGCGAACTCGGCGAACGCGTCGATCACCGACGTGGTGAGCACGCCGCCGAAATCGACGAGCAGTCCTTTGATCATCGCCGCGGGAGTCTACCGTGCCCGCCGCGGCCTGCCGGACGCCGCGGCTTCCGCGCACTTCGAGGCCGCCCCGCACGCCGCGGCCTCCTGCGCGCACGGATTCCCGAAGCCCGGCGGTCCGTGCCGTACCATTGGCGCATGCCGTTTCCGACCCGTCTGCTGACCGAGGACGAGCACGTCATCCTCGACGTACGGCCGCACTGGAAAGCGCTCATCGAGCCCATGCTTTCCACCATGGCGATCGTGACGGTGGCCGCCGTGCTGATCGTCAAGATCGGGCCCGCCCGGCCGGCGGCGCTGCGCTGGGCCGTGGCCGGCGCGGCCGTGATGGTCTGGATCTGGGCCGCGGGGCTGCAGCTGGCCCGATGGAAGTTCACCGAGTTCGTCCTGACGAACGAGCGCATCATCGCGCGCAGCGGCGTGATCGCCAAGGTCTCCCGCGAGATCCCGCTGGAGCGGGTCAACGACGTGACGGTCACCCAGAGCATGCTCGACCGGGTTCTCCGCTCGGGCGACATCAGGCTCGAGTCGGCCGGCGAGTACGGGCAGACGACCTTCGACGACATCGGCCACCCGGTCGAGGTGCAGAAGCAGATCTACGAGGCCGCCGAGGGACGCCGCGGGCTCGGCCCCGACCTGATCCACCACCCCGCCTCCGTGGCCGACGAGCTCGCAAAGCTCGCGGACCTGCGCGACCGTGGCGCTCTGACGGCCGAGGAGTTCGACGCGCGCAAGAAGCGGCTGCTCGAGCGATAGCCCCTGCACCTGCGAACTGGTTGCAGATACACTGCGGTGCGTGAAAGGCGCCCGGCCCTCCGACCACGAGCACGAGCTCGACAACCTCGACGAGGTGCTGCGTTCGCACGGGCTGCGCCGGACACCGCAGCGGCAGGCCACGCTCGATGCGATCGCCGCCTCCGACGGACACGCCACCGCCGAGCAGATCGTGGCCCGCGTGCGAAAGCGCCTGCCCGCCGTCAGCCCGTCCACGATCTACCGCACGCTCACCTCGCTCGAAGAGGTCGGCGTGGTGTGTCACGCGCATCTCGGGCATACCGCCAGCGTGTATCACCTCGGCGGCGGCGGACTGCATCAGCATCTGGTCTGCGAGCGATGCGAGGCGATCATCGAGGTGGACGACGCGGTCGTGGCGCCCTTTGCGAAGCGCCTGGCGGATCGATACGGATTCCGGGCCGATTTCACGCACTTCGCGGTGCTGGGCGAGTGCGCGTCCTGCGCGAAGCGGCCTAACCGCTCGTCGCGCCGGACGGCGCCACGTCGGTGATCAGGCACACGTCCTCGTGGTTGACGAGGAACCCGAGCGACTCGTACATCGCGACGGCCGCCTCGTTGTCCTTGTCCGCGTAGAGCATGCCGACCTGCGCGCCGCGCTCGCGCAGATGGTCGAGCCCGACGGTGGCAAGGATGCGCCCCAGGCCGGCACCCGCCTCGGCCGGATCCACCGCGATCACGTAGATCTCCCCGAGCTGCCGCCCGTCGTGCGTGCGCGTGGTCGGATCGAGCTTCGTCCAGCAGGTCGCGATCAGCGTGCCGTCGCGCCGCACCGTGAGCACGTCCTCGGCGTCGAACCAATCCGCCGAGATCCGCGCGTGCAGATCGCGGCGCGTCCACGCGCCTTGATCCGGCAGGTGGGCGAAGGCGCGTGCGTTGAGCGCGAGCCACTCGTCGTCGTCGATGCCGGGGCAGAAGCGGTCGAGCACCAGACCGTCGGGCAGCGCGGGCGCGGCGGCGGGCAGCGCATTCAGGCGCATCTGCAACAGGGTTCGTGACGGACGCAGGCCCGCGTGCCGGATGAGCCCGCCGACATCGGGAGCCTGCCGGTAGGCCCAGGTGGATAGGGTGCCGCCACCGTGTGCGGCGGTGTGCGCCACGATCGCGTCGAGGATGCGCGTCGCGATGCCCCGGCCCCGCATCTCGGGATGCACCGCGATCTCGAAGAACCATGCATCGCCGAGGCGAGACAGGTGGCCGTAGCCGGCGAGCGTCCCCTCATCGTGCACCGCGAAGCCGATGTGATCCTCGACCGCGCCCGTCTGGATCGCGAGCAGCTCGTGGTCCCCGAAAGGCAAGTGCCCGTCGGCGGCCTCGCATGCGCCCATGAGCGCGTGGATGCGCGTACGCTCGGCCGGATCGGCGAGGTCGATCAACGCGACGTCGGACGCGTGCGCGGCGTCGTGGTCGTGGGGAAGCGTCGTCATCAATCCACCGCGCCGGCAGGCAGGATCCGGCCCCCGCGCATGCCCGACAGGGCGTAGACGACAACGAAGGCGGCGGACTCGACGATGACGATCGCGGGACCGGAGGCCATGTCCACGAAGTAGGACAGGTACATGCCGATCAAGCCGCCGGCCGCGCCGATCGCGATCGACAGCCACAGCATGCGCCGGAACGAGTTCGTGAGCATGCGGGCCACCACCGGCGGGATCACCAGCGCGGCCGCGATCAACAACACGCCGAGCACGTTCATCGTGGCCACGATGGTAGCGGCAAGCACGAGCGAGAACATAGCGTCGACCGCGCCGGTCCGCACGCCCGAGGCTTCGGCGACCTCAGGATCGAACGTGATGAACAGCAGCGGCCGGTACAGGACGAACACCATCGCGGTCGCGACCGTCAGCACCGCCGCGACGACCACGATGTCGCCCGGGCCGACGCCGAGCACGTTTCCGAACAGCGCGGCGTCGAAGTTGCGCCGCAGCGACGACGCGCGGGAGATGATCGCGATGCCGATCGCGAAGGAGGCGGTCGTGATCACGCCGATCGCCGCGTCCGCTCCGATGCTTCGCCGCCGCGCGACCCGGTTGATCGCCAGCGCGGATAAAAATCCCCACGCGGCCGCGCCGATGGTGAAGTTGACCTTCGCCACGAACGAGATCACGGCGCCGCCGAAGATCGCGTGGGACAGGCCGTGCCCGATGTAGCTCATGCCGCGCAGGACGACGTAGACGCCGACCATCGCGCACAAGGCGCCTGCGAGGGTGGCCACGATCATGCCGTTGCGGAAGAATGCGAGCTCGAGCGGCTCCAGAAGCGTGCTCATGCGGAATGCTCGTGATGCCCGGGTTTGCCGTGAAGCTCGTCGGGCGGAACGGATTCGACGACCACCGGCATGCCGCCGTGCGACAGGACCTCCATCGGCGCGCCGTAGGTGCGCTCGAGCACGTCGGGGCGAAGCACATCCCCGGGGGCTCCCGTCGCGACGACCTCCCGGTTGAGACAGACCAGCTCCGGCAGGTGCGCCGCGACCCCGTTGAGGTCGTGGGTGGTGAGCAGGATGGCCAAACCGTCGTGATGCAGGTCGTGCAGCAGATGCATGACGTCGTGGCGGGTGTGCACGTCCACGCCGCTGGTCGGCTCGTCCAGCAGCAGCAGCTGCGGCCGCGCGAACAATGCCCGCGCGATGAAGACCCGCTGCTGCTGTCCGCCCGACAGTTCGCGGATGTGACGAGACGCGTACGCGTCGAGCCCGAGACGCTCGAGCGTGTCGTGCGCGAGGCGGCGCTCCGCGATGCTCGGCCACGGCAGGCGCCGGCCGGTCGCGGCCATCAGGACCACCTCGAGCACGGTCACGGGGAAGTACCAGTTGACGGTCTCGACCTGCGGCACATAGCCGACGGTCACGG
Source organism: Actinomycetota bacterium (assembly GCA_035541035.1). Taxonomy (GTDB): domain Bacteria; phylum Actinomycetota; class AC-67; order AC-67; family AC-67; genus DASWHR01. The sequence continues at coordinate 2,008 of DATLFO010000095.1, read as the reverse complement.
GCCCGCCCGGACGCAGGATCCGTCCCGCAACCGGCTTGACCGAGCCCGTGATGGCCTTCAGGAGGGTGGACTTTCCCGAGCCCGACGGTCCAACGACGCCGACGAAGGCGCCGGCATGAACGGTGAGGTCCACATGGGAAAGGACCGGCTCCCCGCCGTAGGAGCAGGTCACGTTCTCGAGCCGGATGAGGTCGCTCATTCCCGGTAGGTCACGTTCGACTCGTCGTCGGGGTTGGCGGTGTCGATGGTGTCGAAGACCGTCACATCGCCGCCGAGCGCCTTCATGAAAGTCTTGAAGTCGAACACCATCAGCCCGAAGTACGAATGCGCGGGATCACCCTTCGACCCGGGAAGGTCGTCGTCGCGCAGCTCGGCCACGTACGTCGCGCCGGACTCGCGCGCGATCTGCTCCAGCACCGGCGAGGGGAAGACCTCGGAGCCGAAGATCGCCGGGACGCCCTCGTCGCGGATCTGTTGGATCAGGCGCGAGACCTCGCGCGGGGTGGGCTCGCTGAAGTCGGAAGGCTGCACCGCGCCCACGATCGTCCAGCCGTACTCGCGCGCGAAGTACGGAAACGAGTCGTGATACGTGAGCAGCTTGCGGTTCTTCTCGGGCACGCTGAGGGTGGCGGCGCGCACGGCGGTGTCGAGCTCGTCGATGCGCTCGGCGAACGACAGGTAGTTGCGGTCGTAGAGGGCGACGCCCTCCGGATCGAGCGTCGTGAGCGTGTCCCGAACGATCTGCGCGAACCGCTTGGCGTACGGCGGGTTGGTCCACAGGTGCGGATTCGGATCGCCGCCGCTCTCGGGGAACGAGAAATCGAAGATCCATTCGCTCCGGTCGATCGTCCGGTCCGCAAGCTTGACGATTTCGGTGCCTTCCTTGCGGTTCGGCTCCGCGAGCTCGAGCGTCGGCTCTTCGAGGCCGAGACCGTTGACGAAGATGACGTCGGCCTCGGCGACGAGCCTGGCGTCCGAGGGGCGCGGCTCGAACGTATGGCTGTTGGTCCCTTCCGGAACGATGCCGGTCACCGACACGCGCTCGCCGCCGACCCAGGCGACGATGTTGGTGATGGGAGAGACGGTCGTGACGATGCGCACCCGTCCCGAGGAGTCCGGGCTGCCGCCGGACGAGCACGCGGCCGCAAACGAGGCAAGCGCGGCCGCCACGGCGATCAGCCTGGTTCTCACGAAGCGACCGTACACCCCGGCCCGGACTAGATGCAACCAGGTTGCAACTAAGAACGGCAGGCGTTTATCGGGTCCGCCGGCGGCCTGGCGGCCGCCGTCTTCAGAGGTAGAGGCCGGTACCGCCGTCGCTGCGGTCGCTGGCGACCGCGTGCAGGTCCCGCTCGCGCAGCAGCAGAAACTCCTCACCGCGAATATCGACCTCGAGGCCGCTCTCGGGCAGGTGCAGCACCTGATCGCCGGGCTCGATCGAGCGAACCGACGGTCCGACCGCGACGACTTCGCTCCATTGGCACCGCTTGCTGACGCTCGTCGCAGTCGCCGGGATCAGCAGGCCGCCTTTCGAGGTGCGCTCTCCCTCATCGGGCTTTCGCACGAGCACACGATCTGCGGTCATGCGAACGGACTGGCGAGGTTCGTCGGCGACGGAGCGCAGCGGCTGATCCATGCGCAAAGCATAGACGGCCCGCAGGGGGCTTCGCATTTTGCATTTCTTTGAGCGGTCGGTGCTCCGTCCAAGGAGCGGGCCGGTCCCACTCCGTGCTCACCGAACCTCGTCGCGACCGTCCACGCCCGTCACGGCGAGGTTCGCCGTCAGCGTCTGCGCGTCGCGCACCGCGGCACCGCCGGTGTCGTTGTCGAAGAACACGAAGACCGGATCAACCGTTGCCGCCACGCCCGCGACGACGCGTGCGATCGCCTCGTTCTCCTCCGGCGTGTACTGCCGGTAGCCGGGACCGCCGTGGAGCCGGAAATAGGCCCACGAGGCGGTGACCGGCACCGGGGACCCGGACGGATCCGCGTGCGCCACGCACAAAGC
>DATLFO010000094.1:0-10688 GCA_035541035.1 Actinomycetota bacterium | reverse complement strand
GCAAAACGCTCCTCGCAAAGGCGTGCGCGGGCGAGGCCGACGTTCCGTTCTTCTCGTGGCGGGCGCCGAGTTCGTCGAGTCGCTCGTCGGCGTCGGTGCCGCGAGGGTGCGCGATCTGTTCCGTCGCGTGCGCGCGGCCGCGCCCGCGATCGTCTTCATCGACGAGCTCGACGCCGCGGGCCGCAAGCGCGGCGCCGGCGGGGGACAAGGCGGCACCGACGAGCGCGAGCAGACGCTCAACCAGCTGCTCGTCGAGATGGACGGGTTCGAGGCCTCGGCCGGCATCGTGGTGATCGGCGCGACCAACCGGCCCGACATCCTCGATCCGGCGCTGCTTCGCCCCGGACGCTTCGACCGTCACGTGACCATCGACCAGCCGGACCGCGACGGACGCCGCGAGATCCTTCGCCTGCACGCCGCGGACCGCCGCCTCGACGCCGGCGTCGACTTCGAGCTGCTCGCGCGGCGCACGCCCGGCTTCTCGGGCGCCGAGCTTGCCAACGCCGTCAACGAAGCCGCGCTGCTCGCGATCCGGGGCGGCAAGCCCGCGGTCGGCATCGAAGAGATGCTCGAAGGCATCGAGCGGGTTCTCGCCGGGCCGCAGCGACGCGGCCAGGCGATGACCGCGATGCAGCGCCGCCGAATCGCCACGCACGAGGCCGGGCACGCGATCGTGGCCGGCGCACTCGCCCGCCCCGAGGACGTGCACCGCGTTTCGATCCTCCGTCGCGGGCGCACGCTCGGCTCGGTCGCGCACGACGGCGGCGAGGACGCGTTCGTGACACGCACCCAGATCCTGGACCGCCTCGCGGTGGCGATGGCCGGCACCGCGGCCGAGGAGATGCTGCTCGGCGAGCCGTCCAGCGGCGCGGAAGGAGACCTCGAACGCGCCGGGCTGCTCGCACTCGATCTCGTCGCGCGCTACGGCATGAGCGAAACGCTCGGAAAGGCGAGGCTGCTGGCGGCCGATTCCGAGGCGTTCCTGGGTGACCATCCGCCGCTCGGCGACGTCGCGGCCGGCACGCGTGAGGCGATCGACGCCGAGATCCGCGAGCTGCTCGCCGGTGCGGCGCAACGCGCCGCCGCGCTCATCGAGACCAACCGCGACGTGATGGACCGGATCGTGTCGCGGCTCGAGACCGAGGAGACGCTCGACGGCCCGGCGCTGCAGGCCGAGCTGCGTGCGCTCCGGCCCGCCGCCGCGCCCCCGTCCCGCAAGCGCAAGGCACGCGCCTAGCCTAGAGGCCGGGTTCCGGGATCCCACGCATCGGTCCATGGACGGCGTGTTGATGCCGCGGCGTCACGCGTGGACGATGCAGCATCGCTGTCACGTCGACTGCTCGTTTTCAAGGGAACCGGCCCTCGTGGGGCTGCTTGACTGCAAGAGTATACCGAGTATATAGTTCGGCGCGACCCTCGCCCGGCGGCTCGGATTCGGGCGGCTCGGAAAGGACTCTCCCCTCGATGTCCATCGCCATGAGCTTGCTCGCGCTGCTCGATGAAGGTCCGACATACGGTCTCGACCTGCGCAACGAGTTCGAGGCCCGCACGGGCGGCGTCTGGCCGCTCAACGTCGGTCAGGTCTACACGACTCTGGCGCGTCTGGAGCGCGACGGCCTGGTGCGGCAGCTGCCCCACAACGGCGACGTTCAGAAGCGATACGAGATCACCGGCGACGGGCGCACGCGGCTCGGCGAGTGGTTCGCCTCGCCCTGCGAGACCGAGCAGCCGTCCCGTGACGAGCTGGTCGTGAAGCTGGTGATGGCAGCCTGGCGCGGTGGCCGCGACGGGACCCGCGTCATCGACGCCGAGCGTCGCAGCGCGGTCGAGACGCTCCAGCGATACACCGCGCTCAAACGGGAGGCGCCGCGCGACGGCGACGTCGGCTGGCCGTTCCTGCTCGACTCGCTGATCTTCCAGGCCGAGGCCCGGGTTCGATGGCTCGACGCCTGCGAGGCGCGGTTGCGTGCGGCCGGCGTCCCGCCCGGCCGGCGTCGCGTCGCCGCGACCCTCCCCACCGACGCAGAGGTGCGAACGTGAAACCGATCCTGTCCTTGGAAGGCGTCTCGCGGATCCACGGCTCCGGCCGCACGAAGGTGGATGCGCTCATCGACGTCACCCTCCACCTCGAGCCCGGCGAGATGGTCGCGATCATGGGGCCGAGCGGATCCGGCAAGTCCACTTTGCTGTCGCTGGCCGGGGGCCTCGATGCTCCCACGACCGGCCGCGTGCTCATCGACGGGGTCGATCTCGCCTCCCTCGGGGGGACGGAGCTGGCGGCCATGCGCCGCCGCCGCCTCGGCTACGTCTTCCAGCAGTTCAATTTGATCGAGTCGCTGACCGCGGCCGAGAACGTGTCGCTCCCACTCGAGCTCGACGGTGTGCCCGTGCGAGCGGCGCGCGTCGCAGCCGGCCAGGCGCTCGAGCGCGTCGGCATCGAGTCCCTGGCGGATCGCTTTCCCGACGAGCTTTCGGGGGGGGAGCAGCAGCGCGTGGCGATCGCGCGGGCGACGGTGGGCGAGCGCACGTTCCTGCTTGCCGACGAGCCAACGGGCGCACTGGATTCGATGACGGGCGAGGCGGTGCTGCGGCTCCTTCGCGGTCACGCCGATGCCGGTGGCAGCGGCCTGCTCGTCACGCATGACGCTCGCTACGCGGCATGGGCCGACCGGGTCGTGTTCTTGCGCGACGGGCGCGTCGCCGGCCAGACCGAGCGCCCGCCCGCGGCCGAATCGCTCCTGCGCGGACCGGGGTCGCGGTGACGTCGTCGCGCCGCGCTCTCGCGCGTTACGCGTGGCGCTCCGCGGCCCGCGCACCCGGCCGCAGCGCGTTGATCATGACGCTCGTCGCCCTGCCGGTCGCCGGCCTGGTCGCCGCGGCGATGCTGACGCGCGCGGCCGTTCCGTCGCGCGAGGGTCAGGTTACCCAGATCATGGGATCAGCCGATCTCGTCGCCACGGGCGGGCTCGACGACCCGGAGCTGAACGCGTTCCGCTCGATCCTGCCCGCCGGATCCACCGTCGCGGTGATCGAGTCGCTCTCGGTGTCGACGGTGCGCGACGGTTACGCCACGACCGTGACGATCGAAGAGCTGTCGCAGGATCCCACCGAGCCGCCGCTCGCCGGGCGATGGTCGCTGCGCAGCGGACGAGTGCCGGGCGCGGTTGGTGAGGCTACCGTGCATCCGGCGCTGCTCACGAGGATGGGAAGCGAAGTCGGCGGACGGATTGAGATCGCCGATCTGCGCCTCGAGGTCGTCGGTACGATCGTGCACACGATCACGACGAGGAACGAGATCGTCGTCGTCGGGCCGGGCACGCTCCCCGCCAACGAAGAGCCACAACGCGAGCTGCTCGTGTCGGTTCCACCCGGCACGGACCTGTCGGCCATCGCGGGCGCGAAGCCGGACTCGATCGGCATGATCTCGCGCGGCGAAATGATGCGCCACGTCGGCGACGACCGCCGAAGCTTGGACGCGACGCTCGTCGGCGGAACCATCGTCCTGCTGCTCGGCACCGGGCTCATCGCTGCGGCCGCGTTCGTCGTCGGCGCGCGGCGGCAGCTGCGCGCCATCGGGCTGCTCGGATCGGTCGGAGCGGACCACAGGCACGTGCGCACCGCGGTCTTGCTCGGCGGAACGACGCTCGGTCTGGCCGGCTCGATCGCCGGCGCGACGCTGGGTGTGATCGCCGCGGTACTCATCCGGCCGCACCTTGGTCGCGTCACCGCGCGCCTGGTCGGTCCCATCGACTTCTCGTTGCTGCCGATCGTCATCGCCGTCGCGCTGGGCACCGTCGCCGCGACCACCGCGGCACTGCTCCCGGCGCGCTGGGCGGCGAGGCTTCGCATCGTCGAGGCGCTCGCCGGCGTCACTGCCCCGCCTCGACCGGCGAGCCGCCTCGTGCGGGCCGGGCTGCTCATGTCCCTGCCGGGTACCGTGATCCTGATTCGTGGCACGATCGTGCGCGACGGGGTGCAGCTCGGGGTCGGGTTCGTTCTGGTCGTCGGCGGCTTCTTGCTGCTGATCCCCCTCGTCGTCGCCGCCGTGGGGCGCCTTGGCTCCCGCATGCCGGCCCTGCTGCGGATCGCGGCGCGGGATACCGCGCGGCACGGCCGTCGCACCTCCGCTGCGATCGCGGCCGCGGCGCTCGCGCTCGCTATGCCCGTTGGGGCGGCTGCCGCATCGCGGAGCATCGACGCCAAGGAGCAAGGCCGCAAGCCCATCGACGACCACCAGATGATCGCTCGCTTCGAAGGACTTCCGGAGGACGAGGGCCGAGCTGCAACCGCGATCGCGACGCTGCGGGCAGCGCTTCCAAATGCCGCTGTGGGCACGGTCACGCAAGCGATCAAAGAGCCGTACTCGATCTCGGTGCAGGCAGCCGGGCTGGGGGAGCGGCGGTACGATACGACGCTCGCGGTCGGGCTCTACGTCGGTGACGAGCATCTGCTTCGCGCGCTCGGCGCCGGGGAGGGGATCGAGGAGCTTCGTCGCGGATGGATCGTATCGACGGCGCGCGGAACCGTTCGCGACGGCACCGTGCTCTTGCAGCTTCCTCCCGACCTCGAGGGAACGGACGAGCGGCTGTTGCACCCCGCCGCCGAGGTGGACGGAGCCGCGCTCAATCTCGAGTTCCTTCCTCGCTTCGTCATCTCGGCCGAGGCCGCGGCGGCGCAAGGGTTCACCGCCGGAGCGACCGGGCTGATCCTGATTCGGACGCCGAAGCCGTTAACGCCGGACGATGTGCGGCGCGCGCGCGCCGCTGCCGCGACCGTCGACGGTCTGGCGATCCAAACCGCCGAGGACATGGCTCCCGGCAGCCGGCAGTTCCGAGGCATCGCCGTGGCCGGCGGGATCGCGGTCGCGTTGATCGTCGTCGCGGTCACCGTCGCGCTCGTCGGCGCGGAGGCGCGCCGAGACGCGGCGATCCTCGCGGCCGTGGGTGCCGGGCCGCGGCTTCGTCGGACCCTGGCCGCATCCCGCGCGGGGCTGATCGCCATGTGTGCCGCGATCCTCGCCGTGCCCGCCGGGTTCGTGCCCGCAGCGATCGTGCAGGCGGCGCGTGTGGACCCGTACCCCATTGTCGTTCCCTGGCTGACCCTCGCGCTGGTTTGTCTGGCCACGCCCGCTGTCGCCGCCGTGGTCGCGGGGATCGGGTCGCGACGACCGCAGCCCGTGACGACGCTTCGGCCGCCCGCGTAGGCGTCAGCAGCTCAGAATGACGCTCCCGGGAACCGAGTAGCAGATCCGCCGGCTCATATCGACCATCGGAGTGGCATAGACGTTGACGTCGTACTGACACGTGCTCGTGCACGGCGCCGGCGATCCGACGGCGCGTGCTCCGGCATGGCCGCGCGGCGTCTCGGTGTCCACGGCGATCTCGTACACGTTGAGCATCGCGTGGCGGCAGTCCACCGGCAGCGCCGGCAGAGGCAGCGGAGGCAGCGGAGGCTCGACCGTCAGCGGCGGGAGCGGCGGGAGCTGATGGTCGATCGGGAGCGGGGGAAGCGGAATCGGTTGGGTCTTCGTCGGATCCCCGCACGCCCCCCCGGGCGGCTCGGAGCGCACGAACCCGGCCCTGGCGGTGGAGGTGCCGTGCGGGTCGTGGACGAATGCCCGCGCGATGAGCGGATTGGCGTTCTCCACCTGGACGCACGCTCCGTACGGGTGCAACACCACCCAGTCGCACGAGTCGATCGATGCGGCCGGGGCCGCCGTGGAGACGGTGCCGGCTGCGACGAGCGCGGCCAGCAGCAGCGAAACGCGACGCAGCATGTCTTCCTCCTGGATGCTGATCGGCAGAAAGGTCGTGCCGTACCCATTCGCCGAGTTCGTCCTGGCTCCTGCTTGCTTCGGCGGTCCGCGTTTGACGGGTTCTAATTCATTGAGTGAGAATTCACTCAATGACTCCGCGCGGGTACGACATGAAGAAGCGGGCCGCGTCCGCCGAGCAGACGCGGCGGCGGATCATCGAGGCCGCCTTTGCGCTGCACTCCCGGAAGGGGGTGGCGGCCACCACGTGGCAGGACCTGGCCGACGAGGCGGGGGTGGCGGCCGGCACCGTCTACAACCACTTCCGCAGCTTCGACGATCTGGTGCCCGCGTGCACCGGCTTCGGCATGTCGTTGTTTCCCGTGCCCGGTCCCGAGATGCTCGACGGGCTCCGGTCGCGAAAGGCTCGATGCGAAAAGCTCGTCCGCACCTTGTTCTCGTCCTACGCGGGCATGCAGGGAGCGTTGCGCTTCGCGGTCGTGGAGCGTCACACCATTCCGATCGTCGCGCGCACGATGGGTGAGATGGCTGCGCACGTCGACTCCCTCGTGCGGGCCACGCTCGGCGAGAGCGCGTCCCGCGAGGCGATCGCCGCGGGCAACGCGCTCGTGGACTTTCGCGTCTGGGACGCGCTGCGCGAGCGAGAACTGCCGGAGGAGGTGATTTGCGGCATCGTCGTCGATTCGCTCGTCCGGCTGCGATAGGCAGCCCGGGCTCACACCACGTCGTCACGCGATACCAGGGGAGCAGGAATGCGCACGATATCCCTCACGCCCGAGATCACCGTCCTTCAATCGGCGACCGAGATCCCTATGCTCGGCGTTCTGCCGGTCAACTCGTTCCTGATCAAGGGTGACGAGCCGATCCTGATCGACACCGGCATGACCCCCGACAAGGAGGAGTTCCTGGCAACGCTCGGATCGCTGATCGATCCGGCCGATCTGCGTTGGATCTGGCTCACGCACGCCGACCGCGACCACACCGGCGCGATCAGCGAGCTGCTCGAGCTCGCGCCGAACGCGCGCGTCGCGACCGCGTTCATCACGCTCGGTCTGATGCTGGCAGGAAACCAGCCGATCCCGCCCGAGCGCGCCTATCTCGTTCGAACCGGCACCGTCGTCGAAGCCGGCTCCCGGTCGCTCGAGGCGATTCGCCCGCCGCTGTTCGACAACCCCGGCACGGTCGGCTTCTACGACCGCACGTCGGGCGTGCTGTTCAGCTCGGACTTCCTCGGCGGTGTGATGCCGTCGATGGATCACGCCTACGCCGACGACATCACCGAAGTTCCGGACAGCGACGTCGCGACCGGCCAACTGCTGTGGGGCAGCGTGGACGCGCCCTGGGTTCACAATGCCGACGAGGCCAAGTTCGGACGCGACATCGACATGGTGCGCGCGTGCGATCCGAAGATCGTGCTCTCCACGCACCTGCCGCCGATCCGCGGCAACGTCGACGCGCACCTCAAGACGGTCTCGAAGCTGCCGTCGTCCGCGCCCACGATGCTGCCGGATCAGGCCGTGCTGGAGGCGGCGATGAGCGAGATCGCGCACGGCGAAGGCTGAATCGCCGCGCACGACGACACGGGGCCGCGGGAAGGCCGGGCGGCCCCGTGTCAGCCGTCACGATGCGAGCGTGTGCGCGTGGCGGATCCGGCGCAGGCTCTCGATCGGTCCCGCGTAGCCTTCGTAGCCGCCCACCACGCCGACGCCGGGCATGGTCGCGCCGGCTTCCACGAAGGCGTACAGCGTCTCGGCGATCTGCTCGGGCGAGCCGGTCGCCGCGATCGAGTCGATCATGCGGTCCGACAGCGCCGACAGCGCACCCGGAAGGTCGCCGTCCCCCAGCCGATCGGCGAAACCCTCGAGGTCGTCGCCGAACCCGCTCGCGATCAGCATGTCGCGATAGAAAGGCAGCGTCAGGTACGGAACGAGCTGGCGGCGAATCGCGTCCCGCGCGCTGGCGCGATCCGGGCCGGGTGCGGCGAACAGGCACGGGAAGATCGAGAGCTCGTGCGCGCTGCGCGAGCCGGCCGCGGCGCCGGCGCGCAGGTTCGGGACCACGACCTCGCGGATGTGCTGCGGGGACGACAGCCACAGGATCGCGCCGTCGGCGAGCTCGCCCGCGAGCCGAAGCATCTTCGGCCCGAGCGCCCCGATCATGATCGGGATGCTCTCCGGCGGACGGAATCCCAGGAACCCGAAGGCCGCGCGGAAGCGCTCGCCGTCGTGCTGGACCGACGCGTCGCGGAACAGCGAACGCACGATGGTCACGTAGTCGCGCATGGCGGCGAGCGGGCTTTCGAACGTCTGGCCGTGCCATGATTCGACCAGGGCGGCATGGCCCGTGCCGATGCCGAGCACGAAGCGGTTGCCGGTCGCTTCCGCGATCGTGCCCGCTTCTTGCGCCATCGTCACGGGCGTGCGCGTGTAGATCGGCACGATGCCGGTGGCGAGCTTGATACGCGAGGTGCGCGGCCCGATCGCGGCGAGCGTCGTCAGCGCGTCACGGCCCGCGATGTGCGGAAAGCCCGCGATCTCGAAGCCGAGCTCTTCGGCCGCGGCGACCCGGGCCGCGAGATCATCGAAGTTGCGCGCCGTCAGAAAGAAGCAGCCGAGCCGTTCCATGACATCCTCCCATCCCCGATTCCCGCGCACTGTCTACCACTCGATTCGCCGCAAAAAAAGCTACTCGCGAGTACTGCACGCGCTGTTCGCGGAGCGGCCCGCCCGGCGCTTCGTTCAGGGGATGCAGGTGACGGTGACCGTCACCTCGGGGGTCGCGACCGCGACCGTTCCGTAGAGCGGTCAGCGGCCCTTGAACGACTCGACCAGCCGCATGCCGTCGCCGTCGCTGACGCCTTCGAGCGTGAAGTGGAAGGAGACGCGATTGAACAGCGCGAGGTCGTCGCGCACCCGATTCTCGGGGTCGAGCTCGCCGCGCGCCTCCACGCGCGCGCCGCGCAGCGCGAGGCCGCGGTCGCGCGCGATCACCTCGACCAGCTCGACGCCGCACGAGGCGACCGCCGCAAGGAACAGCTCGCCGGGATTGATCTTCTCGCCGAGGCAGCCGTTCCACGGCGGGCCGTCCACGAGCACGTCGTTGCCACGGGACGAGGCCAGGACGCGGCCGAACGTTCCGGTCGATACCGCCGACGCCTCGTAGGTTCGCACGCGATCATTGAAGCACGGCGGCGGCCGGCGCGTGTGCGCAACAGCTGATGTAGCCTGCGGCGCGTGGCTTTCTACGAACGCGACGGCGGCGTCTTCGCCGTCGAACGGAGATGACGATGGCACCGGAAGAAGAGATTCTGCGGGCGTTCGACGACGACATGCGACGAACGCCGCCCGCCGGCGTCGAGGGAGTGCGGATCGAGCTCGACGGGCGGGTTCGCCGGGCCGTCGGCCTGGACGACACCGGCTGGTTCGCGGTCGAGTGGTCCGATCTCGACGAATCGACCGCGGAGGAGGCCATCGCCCGGCAGATCGAACGCTTCGCCGCGCTCGGCCGCTCGTTCGAATGGAAGTACTACGATTACGACCGTCCGGCCGACCTGGAGCAGCGCCTGGTCGCCGCCGGCTTCGTCGCCGAGGAGGACGAGTCGGTGATGATCGGATCCGTCGCGACGCTTCCCCGGAGCGATCCGCCCGACGGCGTGCGCATCATCGAGGTCGCCGACGAGGCGGGCGTGGACGCGCTCATCGCGGTGCACGACGCCGCGTTCGGTCACCCGCAGCCGCGCTATCGCGAGACGCTGCTCGCGCAGATCCGGGCCGGCGACCGGACCAACGTGCTCGTGGTGGCGCTTGCCGGCGAGACGGCCGTGAGCGCCGCCCGGCTGGAGATGCCGCCGGGCCGCCGCTTCGCGAGCCTGTGGGGCGGCGGCACGGTGCCGGATTGGCGCGGCCGCGGCATCTATCGTGCGCTCGTGTCCTACCGCGCCGGCATCGCGGCGGAGCGGGGATACGAGTTCCTGCACGTGGATGCGAGCTCGCAGAGCCGGCCGATCCTGGAGCGGCTCGGGTTCGTGCGGATCGCCCGCACGACCCCGTATCGATACGAGATCGCCTGAGGCGGTGGCGGCCGCCGGACCCTCATCTTCCGGCGGCCGCTCCACCGCTGCAGGTCGCTACCTCGAGATCACGGACACGTTCAGCGTTCCGAAGTTCGCGCTGTAGACGCGTCCCGCCGGCGTGGCCGCCGTCGCCGTCGGCTTCGAGCCCGAGATGAGCACGGGCAGGATCTGGCCCGTGCGGGCGTCGAGGCCGGTGACGCGATTGCCCGCCTTGAACTCGGGGATCCAGATCATGTTCGAGACGGGGTCGTAGGAGATCCACTCCGGCCCGCTGAACCCGGCGTAGACGTTGGTGACCGTCGTGCCGCGGATGAAGGTGACCGTGCCGGTGAGATAGTTCGCGGCGAACAGGCGCCCGCGCACGTCGTCGAACGCCAGGCCCCACACGCCGGGCTCGGCCGGGATCGACGCCGCCGTCGCCAGCGTCAGCCCGTCGAGCACCCGGATCGAACGCTCGCCGTGCATACCGAGGTAGACGCGGTTGGCAGCCGCATCGACCGCGACGCCGAGCGGACCGCTCCCCGTTGCGACCGAACGGATGAGTGTGCCGGTCGCCGCGTTGAGCGCGACGATCACGTTCGCCGAGTAGCACGCGACGTAGAGCACGTTGGTGACGGGGTTGAGATCCATGCCCCACGGGCCGGTCGCGCCCGTGCATCCGGGAATCGCGAACGGCGCTTGCGCGATCGATCCGGTGCGCGAGTCGAGCACCGCGACCTGGCTCGTCTCGCCGACGGCGACGTAGACGCGGCCGCGGAGTGAATCGACCACGATGCCGTGGGGAGCGGGGCCGACCTGCGTGGTGGCGATCACGCGATCGGTGCGCTCGTCGATGACCGAGAT
>DATLFO010000093.1:0-5750 GCA_035541035.1 Actinomycetota bacterium | reverse complement strand
AGGTGATGCCGGTGACGAGTGTGCCGAGCCGGATCCGCTCGGTGACGGCCGCAAGGCCGGCGAGCAGCGTCCATCCTTCCAGGCACGGTCCGGACGGGTCGCCGTAGAGCGCGGTGAAATGATCGAACACCCAGGCGCCGTCGAAGCCCGCGTCCTCCGCGAGCCGGATGCGCTCGACGATCTCGTTCCAGGTCAGCTGATGCTGCGACACGTCGAGCCCGAGCTTCACGGCGTCCTCCTGCACGTATAGAGATGGGTCAGGTACGGCAGCACGATACGGTCGCTGCCGCGCGTTTCGGGATTCTCGTCGAGGATGCGCCCGACGTCGTCGATCACGCGCGCACGCTCGCCCGCGGGCAGCGTCGCGATGAACGACACCGACAGCACGCGGTCGATCACGCCCTCGCGCGTCAGGGTCTGATCGAGCCGGAACTCATGGCGCTCGAGCGGAGTAAAAAGCGCGGAGCGCTCGAAGGCGTGGCGCCACTCGCCGCGCCAGAAGCGCATCACGTCGCCCTCGTATCGGTTGAACACGTCGTTGAGCCGCCCGACCCAGGGGACCGTGGTGTCGCGGATGTTCCACAGCAGCGCGAGACCACCCGCCGGCCGCAGCACACGATGGATCTCGCCGAGCGCGGCGTCACCGTCGAACCAGTGGAACGCCTGCGCGACGGTGACGGCGTCGAACACCGACGAGGCGAACGGCAGATGCTCGGCGGTCGCCTCGGCGACGGGAACGCCCCCGCTCGACTCGACGAGGCGGCGGAGCATGCCGTCCACGGGATCCGCTCCGACGACACGAGCCCCGGACGGGGAAAGCGCACGGGTGAGCTTCCCCGTCCCGCACGCCAGATCCAGCACGCGCGATCCCGGGCCGATCTCGCACCGGCGGATCAGCGCGTCGACCGCGTCCGCGGGATAGCCGGGCCGAGCCCGCTCGTACTCGCCTGAGGCGGACTCGAACCCGGTGGCGGCCGCATCGTGCACACCCATGGGGAAGAAGCATGCAGAACCAGGAACCTTCCCGCAAAGCCGCCATCAAACCCTCGCGGCCGGCGATGAGCAGAATGCATGTTGCCTTTCATCAAACAGGTATTAGACTCGGCGAGAGCGCGTTCCAGACCGACCCGTTGTCGGACCACCGGAGGGAAACGCGCGCCGAAGGGGGAATCAGCTATGGGATGGCGCAACGCGACGATCGTCGCGGTGGCGTTGACTTTGGTCGGAGCCGCGTGCTCGACCGACAAGCCCGCGGGATCGCCCGACGGGGACGGCAAGAAGAGCGCGACGTACACCGTGCAGGTGGACTCGCACAAGCCGGCAAGCGAGTTCGGCACCTACTTTTCGAAGTTCTTTCCCGGTGAGGTGAAGGTTCGCGCCGGCGACTCGATCGACTTCAAGCTGAACTGGTCGGGCGAGCCACACTCGGTGACGTTCGGAACGCTCGTCGACGCCGGAGCCGAGAAGCTCGACCCGACGTCGCGGGAGGAGCCGGCCGAGTGGCAGAAGATTCCGCTCATGCTTCCGGAGGGTCCGGGTGACGCGGTTCAGGCCGGCATCAACCCGTGCTACGTCGAGACGGGAGACCCGCCCAAGGAAGATCTGTGCGAGAACCGCACCCAGCCCAAGACCTTCACCGGAACGTACTCGATGCACAGCAGCGGGTTTCTGCCCGAGGGCTCCACGTACCGCGTGACCTTCGACTCTGCGATCGATGCGGGCACCTACAGCTACTTCTGCACGCTGCATCGCGGCGTGATGGTGGGCAAGGTCACGGTCGTCGCCGCGACCGAGACGGTGCCTTCGCCCGACGAGGTCGCCACACAAGCCGACACGGAGATCGATGCGATCCGCACGAAGCTCGCGGGTGCATACGACAAGTCGAAGCAGGGCATGGGCCCGGGCTCGATCCTGGCAGGCACCGGCGACCCGACCCTGATCGAGGGCGGCACCGACGCGGGTGTCACCGAGTTCCTGCCGGCAAAGGCAATCGCCAAGGTCGGGGAGACCGTGAAATTCCTGCCGGTCGGTCCGCATACGGTGTCGTTCAACACTCCGCAGGATGCCGTCGAGTCGCTCGTCAAAGCGGGCGACGGCACGTGGCACATCAACCCGAAGGCGTTCGGGCCCACGGGCTCGCCGCCGAGCGGACCGCCCGGCGAGAAGCCGGTAGTGACCGACGCAGGCACCTGGAACGGCGAGGGATTCCTGAACTCCGGGATTCTCCTCGGATTCGGACCGCCGGGTGCGTTGACCTGGCAGGTGAAGTTCGGGAAGGCCGGAACCTACGAGTTCCGGTGCCTGCTCCACCCGGACATGGAAGGCTCTATCACCGTCGCCTAGCCACATGACCCAAGGCATACGTCCCCCCCGGCGCACCCGGGGGGGACTGCGTCTTGCCATCGCGGCGGCGATCCTGATCGCCTCGATACCGGCGGCTCCGGCCGCATTGCCCACGCCCAAACGCGCGTCGCACGGCGATGCCGCCGCGGGTCACGAGGCCGCCGAGGGATACACGCTCGCCGCGCAAGAGCGCGAGACCGGGGCGGGCGGCCCCTGCCCGGACGGGTCGCCTCGCCGTGAGGTCTCCCTTACCGCCATCGCGGTCACCGTAACGCTCAACCGGTTCGGCGACCACGATCCAGACGGACGGATGTTCGCGTTCACCGACGCGATCGCCGCCATCCGCGTCGAAGAGAAGCGAAACGCGGACGCGCGCGCGGGCAGCGGCGACTACGCGGTCACACCAGGGCTGCAAGGCGACGCGATCCAGCCGCCGGTGATCCGCGTCCGGCCCGGCGAATGTCTGCGGCTGACGCTTCGCAACGAGCTCGACGAGCCCGCGAGCCTGCATGTGCACGGGGGCGCGCTCACGACCGGCGGCGCGCCGGCCGTCGCAACCAATCCGTCGGCAACCGCCGCCGTCGGCGCGACCGTGCGCTATGAGTGGGCGATCCCGAGCAACGAGCCGGAGGGCACGCACTACTTTCATTCGCACGGGAACGAGCGGGCACAGACGTCGCACGGACTGTTCGGCGCCGTGGTCGTCGAGCCGCCGGGCGCAACCTGGACCGACCCGCGAACCGGGCAGGGCGCACGGGGGTGGGATGCCGTCGTCACGCATCCCGATGGTGCGGCGTTTCGCGAGCTCACGCTCTTCTACCACGAGATCGGGGACGAGCAGTATCAGCTTCGCGCGGCGGACGGGAGCCTGATCCCGCTCGTCGATCCGATCCTATCGGCGTACCGGCCGGGATCGCGCGCGATCAACTTCCGCAGCGAGCCGTTCATGAACCGGATGCGGCTGCAGCAGCAGCTCACGGGGCGCTTCGACGAGTCGCTCGCCTACTCGTCGTATGCGTTCGGCGATCCCGCGACACCGGTGATGCGCGCCTACCTCGGCGACCCGGTGAAGCAGCGCCTCGTGCACGGCGGCAGCGAGGTGTTCCACGTCCACCACGTTCACGGCGGCTCGGTCCGGTGGCGACGCCAGCCGCGAGCCGAGGACTCTCGCTTCGACAGCGGGCTCGACAAGCGGCCGCCGCTCACGCCCGAGGCCTCCGAGCGGACCGATTCGCAGTCGCTTGGTCCGTCGGAGTCGTTCGACATCGAAAGCGAATGCGGCGCCGGCGGCTGCCAGCAGTCGGCAGGCGATTTCCTCGTTCACTGCCACGTGGCGCATCACTACTTCGCCGGCATGTGGGGCATCTGGCGCGTGTACAACACGCTGCAGGACGGCGCGGCGTCCACCGACGCGTTGCCACCGCTGCAGGAGCTGCCCGGGCGCGATGGACACATGCGTGCGGGCGTCCCGTCGCCGGCGTTGCACGGCTCGACCGTGACCTGGCACGGCGAACGGCGCACGGTTACCGATGCGGCCGGGTGGGCCGCGATGCAACTGCCGCCCGCGGGCGTGCCGCGCGGCTACGACGCGTCGGTGTGGGACTGGCGGGTCGAGGGCGGCGTCGTGGTCGGCGAGCCCGAGGACGCCCGCAGCTGGCCGGGTCACACGCCGTCGGATCCCGGGATGCGAAAACCGATCTTGTTCGATCCGGTAAGCGGCCGGCTCGCCTACCCGTTCCTGCGATCCCAGTTCGGCCGAAGGCCGCCGTTCGCGCCCAACCACGGGCCGTCCCCGTACCTGGATCCCGGCAGCGGACCGGATCCCCCGGCGCCCGGCGCGTCCGGGCCGGAAAGCCTGTGCCCCGAAGGGACCGAGGTGCAGACGTTCTTGATCAACGCGGTGTCGGTGGCGGTGCCGCTGAACCGTCGCGCCGGCCTCAGCGATCCCAACGGCCAGATCTACGTGCTTGCCGAGGACGCGGCCGCGGTACGCGCCGACCCGGCGAAGCGCTCGCCGCTGGCGATCCGGGCGAACGCGGGCGAGGACTGCGTCGACATCGTGCTCGCCTCATCGCTGCCCGACGGGCCGATCAACCACGGGTTCTCGAAGGTCAACCTGCACGTGCACTTCGTACAGTTCGACGTGCAGGGATCCGACGGCGTCGTCAACGGCTTCAACTATGAGCAGTCGGTGCGGCCCTACGACGCCGATCCCGTTCGCGCACGAGCGGCCGCGGCGGGCGCGGCCACGGTGGCGGTGGACGACGCCGGTCGATTCCAGCGCGGCGCGGTCGTCGGGATCGGAGTCGGCACGACCCGATTCGAAGCCCGACGCATCGAGCGCATCGACGGCTCTCGGCTCGTACTCGACCGGCCGCTCGCGCAGTCGCATCCGGCGGGAGAGATCGTGTCGGCCGAGTTCGTCCGGTACCGCTGGTATCCGGACGTGCAGTTCGGAACCGCGTACTTCCACGACCACGTCAATGCGCTCGCGTCGTGGCGCCACGGTCTGTTCGGCGCGCTGATCGCCGAACCGCCGGGCTCGACCTATCACGACCCCGAGACGGGGGAACCGATCCGTAGCGGTGCGATCGCCGACATCGTGACGAAGGCACGCGTCTCGGCGGACGTGACCGGATCGTTTCGCGAAGCCGTGCTGTTCCTGCAGGACGACCAGCCGATCGGGCACGAAGGACGATCCAGCGGCAGCGCGATCAACCAGCGGGTCGAGCCGCTGCGAAGCCGCGAGCCGCCTCCACGCGCGTTCGCCTCGACGCGAGGCGATCCCGAGACGCCGCTCGTGCGAGCGCGGCTCGGCGATCCCGTCGTGCTGCGAACGCTGGTCGCCGGAACCAACGACGTCCACGCCTTGCACGTCGACGGGCATTGGTTCCGCACCGAGGCGTGGAGCCGGTCGTCCCGTCCGGTGTCCTCGGTCCGGCTGGGGATCTCGGAGCGCTTCGACCTCGTGATTCCGGCCGCGGGAGGACCGCAGCGCATGCCGGGCGACTATGTCTACACGAACGGTCGCGCGTTCAAGATCCGGGAAGGATCGTGGGGGCTGCTCCGTGTCTTGGGTCCCGGCGAGGACTCGATTCGCGCCTTGCCGGGACGCGAAGCGGTGACGCCGGCTTTGCGGGTGTGCCCACAGGATGCGCCGGTGCGGCAGTTCCGCGCGGCCGCGGTCGCGGCGACGCTGCCGGCTCTCGGCGACGTCGAGGCCGCGACGTTCGTGCACGAGGGCGATCGCGGCGGCGCGGACGCGCCGGCGCCGTTCGTGCTGCGCGCCGCCGTCGGTGACTGCATCCGGATCGCGCTTCGCAACGCGCTCGACGAGCCGGTCTCGCTCCACGCCGACATGCTCGCCTATGACCCGGCGACGGACGGCGGGATCGCGGCCGGTCGAG
>DATLFO010000092.1:0-5122 GCA_035541035.1 Actinomycetota bacterium | reverse complement strand
CCGGAGGGCCCGCGCCCGCGACCCGCTCGCCGCTCGCGTCGAACAGCGTCATGCGCACGCCGGTGCCCGCGGCCATGTCGCCGACGATCCGCTCCGCCGTCTCGGCCGCCACGACGGCGCCGACGACTTCGCCCGCGAGGTTCTTAGCGGGCACGACCGCCATCACGCGGCCGCCGTCGAGCACGACGGTGGACTCGGCCGTGATCACGCCGCGCGCCGCGTCCACGATCAGCGGATGC
The DNA here is from genome assembly GCA_035541035.1 of Actinomycetota bacterium. Taxonomy (GTDB): domain Bacteria; phylum Actinomycetota; class AC-67; order AC-67; family AC-67; genus DASWHR01. The sequence goes on along the minus strand of DATLFO010000092.1, from coordinate 4,883 downwards.
GTCGCGCGGCCGCCCGTGGCCGCGACCGGCTCGGTGCCGGCGAGCTTGACCGTCACCACGACCGTGCCGCCGCGATCGATCACCTGCAGCCGCTCGTGCCCGGCGTTGGCGGCGATGCCTTCGATCAGCTGCGTGAGCCGGACGCTGTCGCGGCGATCCAGCGCGTCGCCGAGCCCTTCGGTGTGCGCGGCGAACCGGACGGTCTCGATCAGCCGGGCGCTCGCGGTGGAGAACGCGCTTCGGCCGACCTCGAGCGCGACCGCGAGCCGCGTGGACGCGACGCCGCTGGCTTCGCGGGCGCTGCCCGACAGGAGGACCTGCGTGCCGAGCACGCCCCACACGATCATCGAGATCAGAAAGGGCACGAGCAGCTTGGCCGCGATCGGCAGGTCGCGGTAACGGGGTCGCCTCATCGAGCTCCTCATCCGAAGGCTTCCCTATACATTCGGCCCCCAGCGAGCACGGCTTAACGGATGGCTGACCCCCTTTACGGCATAGGCCCGAATCGCCAGCCTTGCGCGCATCCGGATGAGCCGCATCGCGCGTTTTCCCGCCGCAGGCGGTGTCCGGCACCGGCGCCGGTTGATCCGCTAACCCGGGCCCGCGACGCAGCCCTTCGGGGATTGACGGTTCACGGTGAGCTCGCACAGCCCCGTAGAGCGCGAGCCGCCGCGCCACTGCAGATGCGCGTGGTTGCGGATCGCAGTCCCGTTCGGTGCCGTGACGCGCACCTCGAATGTGTAGACCCGCACCCAGCCGGGTCCCAGCTGAGACTCTTGCCAGCGCATCTCGTGGCCGTCCTCGCTGGCGGGGGGCGGAACCGCGTGGCAGGTGATGCCCGGCGCGGCCGCGCTGGTCAAGCCGCCGGGCGACCCGGCGTCGACCGAGACACCCCGGCCGCATTCCACGCGCTGCATGCCGGGGGGAACCTGCGTGAGCGTCTCGAGGTCGTCGAGCCAGGTCCCGTCGGCCGGGTTCTCGATCTGGATGCGCCAGCGGTAGAAGAGGCTGTCGCTGCCGTCGGGCGCGGGGATGTGATCGGCGCGGATCTCGATCGACGGACGCGACGGGCGGGGCGTCGGGCTGGCAGAGACCGTCGGCGATGGCGTCGGGGACGCGGACGGGAGCGGCGTCTTGCCTCCGGACGGGGACGGGGACGGGGACGGCTGGTTCGTCGGTCCCCCGCCGGGCCGGGGCCCGGCGCCCGCGGCGGGCTCGGTCGCGGCGATCTCGTCGATGATGCGGCGCAGCAGCGGCTGGACCGTGCGGGTCTGCGCCTCGGACGAGAAGTACTTCGGGTCCCGCCACGCCGAGATCGGGAATCGCTCGTCGCCGCCCGCTCCCATCGCGCTTCGGTACGCGAACCATTGCGAGGGCACGAGCAAGCCGACGGTCACCAGCATCCAGGCCGCGAAGCTTCCGCGGCCGCCGGGCCGTCGCGACGGATCCCTTCGGCGAAGCACGCTCGTGCGAGAACTCCCGCTTGATCGTCGGGTTCGGTCCTAGTGTCGGAGGAGATTCCGGAATGCTTGAACTTCACCGGGACGAACCGTGCGGATCGGATGCCGGAATCGGGGGAAACGCACGGCCGGGGCGACACGGGTGGCGCGGCCGGACGGCCGGATGCCCAGGCGGATGCCCGGCCGGATGCCCAGCCGGATGCCCGGCCGGATGCCCGGTCAGATGGGAAGGTTGGGCAGCGGGATCCGCGGCCACTCCTCGCCGGTGGCGATGAAGATCCGGGCCGGCGCGGACCAGCCGCCGACGTTGCCGGCAAGGTCGGTCCCGCGCGCCGACACCTCGTACCATCCCGGGTTCATCGACGGCGGCGGGCGCACGCGCCAGCGGATCGCTCCGCTCCCGCAGCCCGAAGCGCACGAGGCCGCGACGACGCGCTCGAGGCCCGACTCGTCGCTGAAGCGGACGTCGGCCGCGACCGGGCCGCTGGCCCAGTCGGTCACCGAGCCGGTGATCCCGCTGCGCAGGGTGCCGTCGATCTCGACGGGCAGCCGCGTCATCGCGGGCACGGTCTGATCGACGGACGCGACCGGAGCGATCGAGTCGATGCGCACGACCTCGACGCGGCTGGAGACGTTGCCCGCCACGTCGGCGCATTGGTGCGCGACCTCGGTTCCGTCGGTCTCGCCCGAGACCGTGACGCTGCGGCTCGACGGGGAGGGCATCCCCGACATGGTGTCGGCGCACGTGAACGCGACCGTGACCGGGCTCGTACGGTTCCATCCCGCCGTCGCCGCGGGCGAGCGCGACATCGAGATCACCGGGCCGCGCAGGTCGATGTCGATGCCGGTCACGGTATGGCTCGCGGTGTTGCCGGCCCGGTCCTCGCACGTCGCGGTGGCCGACTGGCCGCGTCCGTCGAAGCCGAGGAGCTTCTCGATCTGCTCGCTTTTGACACCGGAGAGCGCATCGGTGCAGGTCCACGTCAGGCGCACCGGCGTGTTGTTCCATCCCGACGGGCCGGCGGGCGTGCGCCCGGCATGCTCGATCACCGGCGTGGTCAGGTCAACCGTGAACGTGCGCGGCGCCGAGTACGGCTCGTACGGGACCGCTGCGACCACCGTGCGGGTGCCCTCGCCGAGGGAGACCTGGATCGAGAACGCGCCGGTCGGTCCGGCGAATCCGCTGCCGGCCGGCGCCGCGCCTTCGAAGATCGTCACAGGCGCGCCGGGGGGCGCGCTGCCGGCGATCGTGCGTTTGGCCGGTCCCACGATTTGGCCCTCGCCCGGCGTGGCGATCGAGATCGTCGCGGCCCGCTCGTGCAGCAGTTGCACCTCGTCGGATCCGGCGACCGCGACATAGGTGCGGCCGAGGCCGGCGTCGAACGCCACGTGCGAGGGCCTGGTGCCCGACGGCATCGTGCCCAGCACGGTGCCGGTGACGGGATCGACGAACGAGACCGTGCCCGAGCCCCAGTTCGCGACCCACAGGCGGTTGCTGACGGGGTTGTAGGCGACCGATCGCGGCATCGCGCCGGTCGCGATGCTGCGCACGGCCGCGAGCGTGCCGGCGCGCAGGGCCACGACCGCACCCTCGCCCGACGCGACGTAGATCTCGCCGTTGCCCGTCGCGATGCCCGAGGGCGCCGCAACGGGAGCCGACGCGATCGTCGCGCCCGTGGACACGTCGATCGCGTCCACCATCTCCTCTCCCCCGCTCGCCACGTACAGCACGCCCGCGGCCGGATCGATCGCCAGGCCCGCGGGCCGGTCGCGCACCGGGATCGAGGACACGATCGTGTCGGTGGCCGTGTCGAGCACGACGACGCGATCGCCGGGCGGGTCGGCGACGTAGAGCCGGCCGCCCGCGGAGTCCAGCGCGAGCGCTTCGGGCGTGCCGGGCGCGAGCGAGACGGTGGCGCGCACCACCCCGGCGACGCCGTCGAGCACGATCAGCCCGTTGCCCGACACGTAGACGCGGTGCGTGGCCGCGTCGGCGACCGCGGCGACCAGGCAGCAGGTCAGCTCGACCGTGCGGGACGCGTAGGTGCGGGTGTCGTAGATCCACAAGCCGCCGTCCTGCCCGGCCACGAACATCGCGTGGATCGACGGGTCGACCGCGACGGCGGCAGGCTTGGCCGCGACCAGCCGGCCGATCTCGAACGCGGCGGCACGGGCCGGCCGCGCCGGAGCCGCCAGCGAGGCCGCCAGCGATACCACCGCGAGGAGCGCCCGGGTTTTGCGCATCCGGCATGACTTCGCCGCCGGGCCGCCGCCATCCTCGCCCGCGCGTTTCCGTTCGGCCGTTTTGCGGGGCCGCCACGGCGGATTTGCCGCGGCGAAACGAACATCGCGGCCACGTGAAAGAACCGCTCCTCGGCGGTGTCTTCCAATCAGAAGACCGCACCGCCCTCCTGTGTCCCCCCACGAGGCCGCAGCCGCAACCCGGTTGCGGCCTCGTTCGTGCTAGCCGCCCAGCTCGCGCGCGCGGGCGAAGACCGCGTCGAACATCTCCTCGGTCAAGGTGCCGGTGAAGGTGTTCTGCTGGCTCGGGTGGTAGGAGCCGAGCAGCGTCCAGGGCCCCACGGCCGCTTCGGCCAGGTGCCCGAACCGCGGCTTGCGGGCCGGCGCATGGCCCAGCACGCGCGCGACGCGCAGGAAGCCGTCCCAGCCGAACGAGCCGAGCGCGACCGCCACACGCATCTCGCGCAGCAGCCGCACTTCGCGCTCCAGATACGGGATGCAGGTATCGCGCTCGCCGGTCGTGGGCTTGTTCGCCGGCGGCGCGCAGCGCACCACCGCGGCGACGTAGGCATCGGTCAGCTTCAACCCGTCGTCGCGCGAGACGGATGCGGGCCGGTTCGCATACCCGGCCTTGTGCAGCGCGCGGAACAGCCAATCGCCGCTGCGGTCGCCGGTGAACACGCGCCCGGTCCGGTTGCCGCCGTGCGCCGCGGGCGCGAGCCCCACGATCAGCAGCCGCGCCTTCGCGTCGCCGAAGCCGGCGACGGGACGCGCCCAATACTCGTCATCGGCGTAGCGCGCCGGCTTGTCGCGCGCGGCCTGCTCGCGCCACGCGACCAGCCGCGGACAGGCGAAGCACGATTCGATCTCGGCCGCCACGGCCCTGAGCGAGTCGCGGGTCACGGGATGATGAACACGTCCGCGTCCGCCGACGGAGCGAGGCCGACCCGCGTGCCGCCGAGAAACACGTGAAGCATCTCGTCGATAACGACCGTGCCGACGCCGTGGCGCGCGCGGAACATGCCGGGCATGTCCTTGAACCACACGCCTTTGAGCGGATCGTAGGCCTCGGTCGAGGAGATCGACGGCTGCCCCGATCCGATCGCGGGATCCTCCCCCCCCGTCACGATCACCCGGCCCTTCATGAAGCCGCTGCCGTGCCCGCTGCGCGGCGTGGGCACG
>DATLFO010000091.1:0-5181 GCA_035541035.1 Actinomycetota bacterium | reverse complement strand
GTCCTGGTGGTCGTGACCGCGAGCCGCTTCGTGCAGGGCGCCTGGATCATGATGGTCGCGATCCCGCTGATCGCGCTGTCGTTCGCGGCCGTCAACAAGCACTACCGCGAGATCTCGGTTCAGCTTCGCAAGCCGGACGGCCGGCCCGAGCGCGTCACCAACACGCACGTGCTGATCCCGGTCGCGCGGGTGGACGAAGCGACGCTCCGCGCGGTCGGCTACGCCAAGATGATCCGGCCCCTCTCGCTGCGGGCGGTGCACGTCGCCTCGCCCGACGACCCGGAGGCGGCCGAGCTGGCCGCTCTGTGGAACGAATGGGCGATGGGCTGCCCGCTGGAGATCGTCCCGCGAAGCGAGATGATCCGCGGCATCCGCGATGCGATCCGCGCGATCGAGGCCGCCCCCGGCGAGATGCGCACGGTTGTGGTGCCCGAGCAGCTGCGCGGCCGCGGCTGGCTGCAGTTCCTGCGGCGGCGCCGCGGCCTGCTGCTGAAGGCGACGCTGCTGTTCGAGCGCAACCTGGTCGTCACGGACGTGCCGGTGGTCGAGTCCCAGCATCGCCGGCCGATCGGGACGCGACCGCCCGCGCCGGTCCGCAACGAGGTGGTCGTGCTGGTCTCGGCCGTACACAACGCGTCGCTGAGCGCCGTCGCCTACGCAGCGGGCCTGCGCCCGACCGGCATCCGCGCGGTCACGTTCGCCGTGGACGAAGAGGACACCGAAAAGCTGATGGAAGACTGGACCCGCCAGCCCTTCGACGTGCCGCTCGAAATCCTGGACTCCCCCTACCGCGAAGTCCGCAAGCCGCTCATCCGACTGGTCCGCGAACTCAAAGCCGAAGCCCCCGGAACCGTCGTGACCGTCGTGCTGCCCGAATTCGTCGTCCGCAAACGCTGGCACCAGTTCCTGCACAACCAGACCGCCCTGTCGATCAAGGCCGGCCTGCTGTTCGAGCAGAACACGGTCGTCACCAGCGTCCCGTTCCATCTGGAGTAGTCACTCGGCCGGATCGGCGCTCCAGCGGTAGCCCATGCCCGGCTCGGTCGTGATCCATCGCGGCCGCACCGGATCCTCACCCAGCTTGTGCCGAAGCTGCTTGACGTAGACACGCAACGATTCGCTGGTGTAGCCGGGCCCCCAGACCTTGCCGAGCAGCCACTGGTGCGTCAAGAGCTTGCCGGGATGCGACGCCATCGCGGTCAGCAGCCTGTACTCGGTCGGCGTCAACGGGACCGCAGCGCCGCCGAGACGCACCAACTGGCGCGCCAGATCGATCTCGAGCTCGCCGAAGTGCAGCACCGGCGGCGGCTTATCGGTCGCCGCGCGGCGTTCGATCGCGCGCATGCGCGCCAGGAGCTCGTCCATCGCGAACGGCTTGGTAACGTAGTCGTCCGCGCCGGCATCCAGCGCGTCGATCTTGTCGTGCTGGCTGTCGCGCACCGACAGCACGATCACCGGAATCGGCGACCACTCGCGCAGCCGGCGGATCACCTCGTGGCCGTCGATGCCCGGCAGGCCGAGATCCAGAATCACGCAGTCGAACTCGCCGGCGGCGAGCTTGGTGAGCGCTTCTTCGCCGTCGGCCGCGGCGGCCACCTCGAAACGTCGTGCGCGAAGGCTGGTCGTGATCGCGCGGCGGATCTGCGGATCGTCGTCGACGACCAGCACCCGCGATACCGTCATCGTCCCCGCCCCGGCAAACGGAACGCAACCGTGGTGCCGCCGCCGGGCGTGGGCTCGATCCACATCGCGCCGCCGTGTGCGACCACGATTGCCTGCGCGATCGACAGGCCCAGCCCGGATCCGGCGCGCGGATCGTCGTCGCGGCGCACGAAAGGCTCGAACACGCGGGTGCGTTCGGATTCAGGGATGCCCGAGCCGCGGTCGGCGACGCGCACTTCGACGTCGTCGTGCCATCGCGCGGCAGTGACGGTGATCTCGGAGCCGGGAGGGCTGTACTTGCACGCGTTTTCGATCACGTTGGTCAGCACCTGGTCGATCTGAAGCACGTCGATGGGGATCTCGCTCAGATCCTCGCGCAGCTTCAGCCGCACGTCACGGCCTGCCAGCAACCGGCGAAGCCGCGCCAGCACCGCTTCGATCAACTCGTCGATCCCGGCCGGTTTCTTGTCGGGCTTGAGCGCCCCGGCGCGCATGCGGGCCAGGTTCAGCAGATTGCCGACCAAACGGTTGAGACGCTCCGCTTCGCCGCGAATGGTGTCGAGCAGATCCCGGCGGTCCTCGTCGGAGAACGTCGTCTGCTCGTCCTGAAGGCTCGACACCGCGGCGGTGATCGAAGCAAGCGGCGTGCGCAGATCGTGGGTGACCGAGGAGAACAACGCGGCCCGCAGCCGGCTTTCCTCTGCGTCCAGCTGCGCCGACTGCGCCTCGCCGGCGAGCCGAAGGCGCTCCAAGGCCAGCGCGATCTGGCCTGCGAAGGTACGCAGAACGTCGCGGTCGTCCTCGCTCAGGATTCCCTTGGCCCGAACCAGGATGCGTCCCGCCTCGCCCGCCGCAGTGGTCATCGGAAACTCGTCCTGCGGCGCAGCGCCGTCGCCGCGATCCACCACGACCGGAGCGGCCACGAGAGGCGACTGCACCTCGCACCGGGCCAGCGCGAACAGATCGGTGATCGCTTCGGCGAACCGGCGAAGGACGCCATCGACCGGTTCGCCCGACAGCAGGCGGGTCGCGACCGAATGCAGCAGCCTCGCCTCGCGCTCGCGCCGCTCGGCCCGTGCACGCTGGCGCACAACCGACGAAAGCAACGTCCCGACGATTCCGGATACCGCAAGCAGCACGAACAGGGCGACGACGTCCTCGGTTTTTTCGACGGCGAACGTGAACCGCGGCGCGGTGAAGAAGAAATTCAGCGCCGGAAACGAGATCAGCGATGCGGCGATCCCCGCCCACAAGCCGCCCACCGCCGCGCTGATCGTCACGGCAAGCACGAACGCCAAAGCCGCGACCGAGGTCGGCACCACCTCGCCGCCGAATGCCAGCAGCGTGGCGGTACCGGTCGTCGCCAGCGCCACGAGCAGGCCTCGCGCGGCCGGTTGAAGCCGGCGCATCCCGTTCACACCCGCAGATCACACCACCCGCAGGCTCGCTTCGCCACCGCCGTGGAGCCGATCCTCACAACATTCTCACGGCCGGCGGCGGATTCCTCACGGGCGGCTCACGGCCGGGGATCGATCATCGAGGCATGATCGTGTTCCTCGCCGGGCTGCTGGTCGGAGCGATGCTTTCGGCGATCGGGCTGCCCCGCGGGGCTCTGCTTTGGCGGGCCGTTCGCGCCGACGACGCCGAAATGCTCCACAATGCCGAGGCTGCGCGCGTGATCTCCCTGAACGGGACCGCCGGTGCCCCTCACCGCTGACCGCCGTGCCGGCGTCTGGCAGCCGGTCAAGCGGCTGGTCGTGGGTCGCCGGCTCGCGACCGAAGAGGCGCCGCATCAGTTGCTGCCGAAGATCGTCGCGCTGCCGATCTTCGCCTCGGATCCGCTTTCGTCCAACGCCTACGCGACCGAAGAGATCCTGATCGTCCTGTCGGCCGCCGGCGCGAGCGCATTCTGGCTTGCCACCCCGCTGTCGTGGATGATCGCTGCCGTCGTGATCGTGGTGATCACCTCGTATCGTCAGACCATCAAGGCCTATCCGCGCGGCGGCGGGTCGTATGTGGTCGCGAAGGAGAACCTCGGCACCAACTACGGGCTGGTCGCGGCCGCGTCGCTGCTGGCCGACTACATCCTGACCGTCGCGGTCAGCGTCTCGGCCGGTGTCGCGGCGATCACCTCGGCGGCACCAGGCCTGGCCGACAAGCGCTTGTCGCTGGCGATCGGGTTCGTCGCGCTGCTGATGATCGCGAACCTGCGCGGCCTGAAAGAGTCGGGCGCGCTGTTCGCGGTGCCCACCTACGCGTTCGTGCTGTCGATCTGGTCGCTGCTGATGGTGGGGGGCGTCAAGTGCATCGGCGGCTGCCCGCAGGCCGCCTCGGCCGCCTTCGAGCCCGAGGTGACGTCGTCGCTGTCGCTGCTGCTGGTCCTGCGGGCGTTCGCATCCGGATCGACGGCGCTGACCGGCATCGAGGCCGTCGCCGACGGCGTGCCGGCCTTCCGAGGCCGCCGCCCGTCCGAGCAGGCGCGCAACGCGATCATCACGATCACGGTGATGGGCTTCTTCACGCTGTCGATGTTCCTCGGCATCACGCTGCTGGCCCGCGGGACGAACGTGCACCCGATCACCGAAGAGATCGCCCACCGGTTCGGCATCCACGAGGCGACGATCGTGTCGCAGATCGCCGAGGCGCTGTCGGGACGCGGATTGCTGTTCTTCGCGGTCCAGGCGACGACGGCCGCGATTCTGATTCTGGCCGCCAACACCGCCTACGCAGACTTCCCCCGCCTGTCGTCGATCATCGCGCGTGACCGTTTCCTGCCGCGGCAGTTCATGAACCGCGGCGACCGGCTCGTGTTTTCCAACGGCATCATCGCGTTGTCTTTGCTGGCGGTGATGTTGATCTGGCTCTTCGACGCCAGCGTCACCAAGCTCATCCAGCTGTACGTCGTCGGAGTCTTCACGACCTTCACGCTGTCGCAGGCCGGCATGGTCCGCCGGTGGCGCCGGCTGCGCACGCCCGGCTGGCGAATCAAAGCGGCCGTCAACACCGTCGGGGCGGCAACAACCGGCCTGGTTCTGGTGGTGGTCGCGATCACCAAGTTCCGGCACGGTGCGTGGATCGTCATCACCGCCATCCCGATCATCGTGGTGGGCTTCAAGGCTGTCGCGCGCCACTACGGCGACATTGCGGGCCAGCTGCGTCTGGCCGGAAGCCGGCCCGAGCAGCCGGTCGCAACCCACGTGATCATCCCGGTCGCCCGCGTGGACGAAGCCACCTTGCGCGCGGTCGGCTACGCCAAGATGATCCGGCCGCTCTCGCTTCGGGCCGTGCACGTCGCCGAAGCGGGCGACCCGGAAGCCACCGAGCTGGCCGACATGTGGCGGCAGTGGTCCATGGGCTGCCCGCTGGAGATCGTCGAGCGCGACGACATGATCGGCGGCGTGCGCGACGCGATCCGTTCGCTGCGTCCGCGCGAAGGCGAGATGCTGACCGTGATGATCCCTGAGCGCCTCCGCGGCCGCGGGTGGCTGCAGTTCATGAGCCGCCGGCGGGGTTTGCTGC
>DATLFO010000090.1:0-3720 GCA_035541035.1 Actinomycetota bacterium | reverse complement strand
GTGTCGCGGCTGAAGCTGGTGTGGTCGGCGCCGACCGGTGAAGTCGGCGCGCACCAGGCGCCGCCGCTGGTGAACAACGGCGTCATGTTCGTGAGCACGCCGAACAACCAGGTCGCGGCGTACGACGCGAAGACCGGCATGCTCCTCTGGCGCTACAAGCGGGAGCGGCCGCAGGGGGCGTTCGTCGCCCATCCGTCCAACCGCGGGCTCGCCCTCTACGGCGACAAGGTGTACTACGCCGCCGGCGAGGCTGTGGTCGTGGCGCTGGATGCGAAGACCGGCCGCGAAGTGTGGGCGAAGGAAGTCTTCAACAACAAGATCAACTACTACATCACGCTGGCTCCGCTCGTCGCCGACGGCAAGATCCTCGTTGGCGCGTCGGGCGGCGAGTTCGGCATCCGCGGGTACATCGCGGCACTCGATCCTGAAAACGGTAACGAGCTGTGGCGCACCTACATGGTGCCGGCGCCCGGAGAACCCGGCAGCGAGACCTGGCCGAAGGATGGCGAGCAGTGGAAAACGGGCGGCGCCTCCGTGTGGGTCACCGGCAACTATGACCCCGAAACCAACACGTCGTTCTGGGGCACCGGCAACGGCGGCCCGTGGATGGGCGACCAGCGGCCCGGCGACAACCTGTATGTCGCGTCAACCGTGGCGCTCGATGCCTCGACCGGAAAGATCAAGGGCCACATGCAGTACACGCCGAACGAGTCGTTCGACTGGGATGAGGTGTCGCCGCCCATCCTCGTCGACTTCCGACGCGGCGGCCGCGAGGTCAAGGGCGCCATCAACGTGGCGCGTAACGGCTACATGTATTTCCTCGACCGCACGGGCGGCGCACTGCGGTTTGTCGACGGCAAGCCGTACGTGAATCAGAACGTCTTCCGGTCGCTCGATCCGAAAACGGGCCGTCCCGACGTGATCGAGGAAAACAAGCCAGGCACCGGTAAGCGAGCGACCTACTGCCCTTCGCTTCACGGCGGGAAGAACTGGCCGCCAATTGCGTACAGCCCTCGCACGAGGATGATTTACGTCCCGGCGAACAACAACCTGTGCCAGACCATGGAGGGTGCGCCCGTGACGTATACCCCGGGACGCGGGTTCACCGGTACCGCGCGAGGGGAAGGCCTCGGGACGAACCTTCGTGCGGGCGCGACCCACGTCGGCGAAGTGCAGGCGTGGAATGTCGACACGGGCGAAAAGGTCTGGACGCACACGTATCGCCAGGCGAACTGGGGCCCCATGCTCGCCACGGGCGGCGGTCTCGTGTTCAGCGGCGGCACGCCGGATCAGAATTTCCGCGCGTTCGATGCCGCCAACGGCAGGCTCCTGTGGGAATTCAAGACCAGCTCCGGCGTCCTCGGACCGCCGGCGTCGTTCGAGGTGGACGGAAAGCACTACATCGCCGTGCTCACGGGCTGGGGCGCAGACGCCAGCGGCGCCGGCCCCACGGTCGCGCGACTGCTGGGTGAACCCATCCCCAGCGTGCCCTCGGGCGGCGCGGTCTACGTCTTCGCAGTCGAATAAATCGGAAATCCCCATCCCCAACTCCCAACGCCCAAGGCATCGCGGCGTTCGGGAGTTGGGAATTGGAGATTGGGAGTTGGAGGCCACATGAGCCCGCGTTCACTCCTCCCACGCGCCGCGGTCATCGCGGTTTTCGTAGGCCTGACCGGCACCTTCGGGGCGGGTCAGGTCGCCACGCCTCCAGTCCCCATCGACAGCGACGACATCGGTGGGGTCGTCACCGGACCGCGCGGTCCGGAGGCCGGCGTCTGGGTCATCGCCGAAACGACGCAGCTCCCTACGCGGCTTATCAGGATCGTTGTCACGGACGACCAGGGCCGCTACGTGCTGCCGGATCTGCCGAAGGCGACCTATGACGTCTGGGTGCGCGGCTACGGCCTCGTCGATTCCGAGAAGGTGCAGGCAACGCCTGGCCGGCAGCTCCCGTTGAAAGCGACTCCGGCGCCAAGCGCGCGCGTCGCAGCCGAGTACTACCCGGCGCAGTATTGGTTGTCTCTCCTCCAGGTCCCGCCGAAGAGCGACTTTCCGGGCACCGGGCCCACCGGCAACGGCATCTCACCCAACGTCCGGAGCCAGGGCGAATGGATCCGCACCATCGTCAATACCGACGGCTGCACGGGTTGCCACCAGATGGGCAACAAAGCGACGCGTGAGATCCCCGAGATGCTCGGCCGGTTCTCGTCGTCGACGGCCGCATGGGAGCGTCGCGTCCAGTCAGGGCAAGCGGGCGCGGGCATGCTGGCGCGATTCACCCAGGTGGGACGCGATCGTTCCCTGGCCATGTGGGCCGACTGGACGGATCGCATTTCGGCCGGAGAGTTGCCCGCGACTGCGCCCCCGCGTCCGCAGGGGCGCGAACGCAACGTGGTGATCACGATGTGGGACTGGGCGGATCCCAAGGCGTACCTTCACGATGAGATTGCGAGCGACAAGCGCAATCCGACGGTGAACGCCAACGGGCCGGTTTACGGCGCCATGGAAGAGAGCGCCGACTACATGCCGGTGATCGATCCGGTGCGGCACACCGCCTCGAGGATCCAACTGCAGGTCCGCGACCCGAATACGCAGCGTCCCGGCAAGCCGGCGGCGTCCTCGCCTTACTGGGGCGACGAAATGATCTGGACCGCGCAGACGACCGCGCACAGCTTCGCGATGGACAAGCAGGCTCGTGTCTGGATCGCGGCGCGCATCCGGCCGAACCAGACGCCGGCGTTCTGCCGACAGGGCTCAGATCATCCTTCTGCTGCCGCGTTTCCGATCAACCAGAGCGGGCGGCAGATGCAGCTCTACGATCCAACCACGAAGACGGTCACCACGATCGACACCTGCTTCGGCACGCACCATCTGAACTTCGACGACAACGACGTGCTCTGGTTTACCGGCGGCGGGGCCGTCGAAGGGTGGTTCGACACCCGCATCTGGGACAAGACGAAGGACGAGCAGAAGGCACAGGGATGGACGGTGTTCGTCCTCGACACGAACGGCAACGGCAGGCGCGACGAATACGTCGAACCGGACCAGCCCATCGATCCCGCGAAGGACAAGCGTGTGAACGCGCCGTTCTACGGCGTGGCGCCGAGCCCCGTTGACGGATCGATCTGGGGATCGGTACTTGGCATGCCAGGGATGCTCGTCCGGCTGACGCTCGGCTCGAACCCGCCGGCCACGGCGCTCACCGAGGTGTACGAGGTCCCGTGGAACAACCCGAACGCGTCAGCACAGGGCTTTGCGCCGCGGGGAATGGACGTCGACAGCAACGACGTGGTCTGGACGGTGCTGTCCAGCGGCCACCTCGCCAGCTTCGACCGCCGTAAATGCCGCGGCCCCCTCAACGGTCCGACGGCGACCGGCCAGCACTGTTCGGAGGGGTGGATACTCCATGCGCTGCCGGGGCCGAACTACAAAGGTGCGGAGGATTCCGCGAGCGCAGATACCGCGTACTACAACTTCATCGATCGCTTCGACATGCTCGGCGTCGGCAAGGACATTCCGCTCGCGACCGGCAACGGGTCAGAAGGACTGCTCGCGCTCGTCGACGGCAGGTTCATGACGTTCCGCGTCCCCTATCCCATGGGCTTCTACGCGAAGGGCATGGATGGACGTATAGACGACGCGCGCGGCGGGTGGAAGGGCAAAGGAATCTGGACGACCTACGCGACGCGCGCACCCTTCCACGTGGAAGGCGGCAAGGGC
>DATLFO010000089.1:0-9923 GCA_035541035.1 Actinomycetota bacterium | reverse complement strand
GAACAGCACGCCGCCGCCGCCGGCCGGCGAGATGCCGGTGGTGCTGGCGCCCGGCGGCGCGGGGATCGAGCCGAGCATGGCGATCGCCTGCCGGGCCGCGAATCGTCCGACGAAGTCGGCCGGGTGCGCGTCGAGGTGCTCGAAGCCCGCCGACGCGCCCGGCGAGTGAAAACCGGTCTGGATCACGTCCCCGCGCGCGGCCACGACCTGGCACGACACGCGCGTGCGGGTGCGGTTGTCCCGCACGATCAGGCCGTCGGAGTTGGCGATGAGCACGCGCTGCGAGCCTTCGACGTAGGAACCAATGACTTGACGGATCTCGCCGCCGCCCTCGGCGCGCGCGGCTTCGTCGAGCGCGACGACGTAGGCGACCTTGCGATCGGCCGGGACCTCGCGCGCATCGATGCGCACGGGATTGAGCACGGTCTCGGGCTCGCGCCGCAGATCCTGCACGTCCACGAGCCGCTGATCGGTCAGGCCCGCCGCGGCGGCCTTGGCCGCATCTACCAGCGCGCCGCGGTCGAGCCGGTTGGTGAAGGCGAAGGCGGTGGACTCGCCCTTTACGACCCTGATGCCCGCCCCGCGGTCGCGGCCGGCCACGAGCTCTTCGACCTTTCGATCTTCGAGCCGGACCGACATCGAATCGCGGTTCTCGGCGAAGATCTCTGCGAAGTCCCCGCCGGTCGCGAGGGCCTCGGAGAGAACCTCGCGCAGAACTCCGTCGTCCAGATCCCATGCAGTCATGAGCCGCGATTCTACGCCCGATACACTCGCCGCGGCATGATGCGACGCGTCGCGCTCGGAATGCTCGCCGTCCTGGTCCCCTTGCTGGCCGCCGGGCTGCTTCCCGCGCGCGCCGCCAGCGCGCCGGAGATCGAGCCCGCAACCGGGCGAATCGTGGTGGTGCTGCTCAACGGGACCTCGCTCGAGGACTGGCTTCGCGCCGACACCTTTCATCTGCGCCGCGCGATCCGCGAGGGAACGCCGGGCTTGCTTTCCGCCCGGACCGCCGCGAAGCCACCGGCCGGCGAGCGCGAGTGCCTTGCTCGGCCGGGCCACGCGATGGCGACGTTGATGAACGGAACCCGGTCGCGCGCGTCGGTGTCCGGCGGCGCCGTTCCGCTCCGCGAGGCGCTGCGTCGCGCCGAAACGACCCTGCGGCTGCTGGACACACCGGTCGTGCGTGACTCGTCCTTTCCGACCGGCCGGCGAGCCGACCAGAGCCGCCTTGCCCGCCAATACGAAACCGCGGCCGAGGGGGTCGTGATCGTGGACATTCCCGACACCCTGTATGCGGACTGCGCGGGCGGACGGCAGCGCGACCGGTGGGTGAGCGTCGCGTTGGGCCGCGCGGACGCCACCATCGGCGTCGTGCGATCCTCGCTCGAGCAAGGCGACCGGATGCTGGTGATGTCGGCCGTGCCCCCCGCCGCGCGCGAGGACCGGCGGAACTATCTGGCCGCGGCCACGCTGGAGAATCCCGTCCGCGACGACGCGGCGATCCTTACCTCGCCCACGACCCGGCGGCGCGGCGTGGTCTCGCTCACCGACGCGGCAAGCACGATCGTCGCTCTCGCCGGTGGCGATGCCACCGTCGGCGTCGGCCGGCGGTGGGGCAGCGAGCCGGGCACGCCGGAGTATCTGCGGCGCGCCGACCGGGACTTCACGCATGCCGCGTCGATAAGGCTTCCCGTGATGCGCGGATACGTGTGGCTGGCGGCAGGCTTGATCGTCGTCGCAGCGGTGGTCGTGCTCGCGGGCCGCGGCCGTGCGCGCGGCGGCCGGCTGCCGCGAACGGGACGCGATTGGCTCGCGACGCTGCTCGTCGCGCTCGTGGCCGCACCGGCCGCGATGCTGATCGAGCCGCTCACGGGCGTCACGACCCTTGCCGCATCCGTTGCGGTGATCACGTCGGCCTCGCTCGGGCTCGCGCTCGTGGCCGGCGCCGTCCGGCGCATTCCCTTCGCAGCCGGCGTGTGCGCCGGGATCGCGGCGTCGGGTCTGATCGCCTTCGTCGGCCAGGGCGAGCTCGGCGCACGCTCCGCGCTGTCGTATTCGATCGCGGGCGGAGACCGTTTCTTCGGTGTCGGAAACGAGATGATGGGCGTCGCGGTCGCCGGCGCCTTGCTCGCCACCGGCCAATGGCTCGACGCCCGGCGCGATGCGCTCAAGTGGGCTCCGCCGCTCCTGCTGCTCACGGCGGGGGCGATGGCCGCGCCGTCGGCCGGCGCCAAGTTCGGCTCGATCTTCGTCGCCGTGCCCGCGTTCGGCCTGTTCCTCGCGCTCGCGGCCGGACGGCGTCCGTCACGCGCGGCCGCTCTGGGCATCGCGATCGCCACGGTGTTTCTCGCCGGGATCTTCGCAGCCTGGGATCTGCTCGCGGATCCCGCTTCGCAGTCGCACGTGGCGCGCGTCGTCGCCGACGACGACACGCTCGGACGCAAGATCGGGGCGGCGCTGCGATTGCTGGCGGGCTCCTATTGGACGATCGGGCTGGTGGTCGCGTCCGGCGTCGCGCTGCTGTTCGTGCGCCGCCGGACCACGCTGCTGGCGCGAGCGACGTGGGCACGGCCGCATCATCGGGCGGCGCTCATCGGCTGCGGCGTGGCTGCCGTGGCGGCCGTAGTCTTCAACGACGCCGGGATCGTCGCGGCCGCATTGATCGCCATCGTCGCCGCCGCTTCGCTGCTGCACACCATTCTCGTCGGTCAATCTCCGCCCGTGGTCGCGACCGAGAGCATCAAACGCTTGCGCGAATTCGCCGGATAGCGTCGCCGCCGGCGAATGCCGCGGCATCGGCCGGATGACATCCGCCTCGCGCGCATACCCAACTCTGGGTGTGTGGCGTCCTTGACGCCCATCGAGTCACTACGCGACCATGGCAGCATGCGCCCGAATCCAGAAACCATCCCCGAGACATCGGACCGCGCACAAGACCCTGACGACGACGCCGATACGGCCGGCACACGCGTCTTGATCGTCGACGACCACGCGGCTTTCGCCGAACCGCTCGCAGCCGTTCTCGGACTGCAGAACGACATGGACTGCGCCGGAATCGCCGGCCGTTGTGACGAAGCGGTGAAGATGGCGGAAGACCTTCGCCCCGATGTCGTGTTGATGGACGTGCAGCTTCCCGACGCGGACGGCATCGAAGGATCGCGCAAGATCAAAGAGGTCTCGCCCCACTCTCGGGTGCTTATCCTGACCGCGTACTCCGATGTGGAGGTCATGGCCCGCGCCGCGGCCGCGGGCGCCGCCGGGTTCATTCCGAAGGAGACGCCGCTCGCGGACATCCTTCACGCGATTCGCACGGCACGCGAGGGGGGCATGCTCGTCGAAGGCAACTCTCTGTCCGCGCTCCTCGCGCACATCCGCTCCGTGGACGAGCCGCGCCCGTCTCCTCGCGCCGTCGATCTCACTCCCCGTGAGTTCGAGGTGCTCACGCTCATGGGAGAAGGCAAGGATGCGCAGACGATCGCGCGATTGCTGGGCATCACCGTTCTGACCTGCCGCGGCCACATCAAGAAGATCCATTCCAAGCTCGGCGTGCACAGCCAGCTCGAGGCCGTCGTCACGGCGATGCGAATGGGCATCCTCTCCGCGCCGTAAAGAGCCAAGTTTTTGGCGTCGAACGCGACCCAACGGGGGCTTTCGGCCCTGCCTCGATCCTCCTAGTCTCGACGAACCGTCATGATCGAGGTGGGCGTTATGGGTTCGAGCGGAATTCTGATTATCGACAGACACGAGGCATGCCGATCCGCGTTCACGGCCGCGATCGAGAGACACGCAGGTCAGATGCGCATCACCGGCTCGTGCTCGCACGTTGCCGAGGCCGTCGAGGCAACCCGCGCCTCCGTCGCGGCCGCCGTCCTGTTCGGCGCGCAGCAGCCCGACGAGACCTCGAGCATCAAGGCCTTGGCCGCCGCAGGGCCCAGCGCTGCCATCGTTGTCGTTTCCGCGTGGATCGACGGCCGCTCGATCGTGACCGCGCTTCGCGCGGGTGCTCGCGGCTACATGCCCGAGTGGGCGAGCCCCGACGAAATCGTGGATGCGCTGGCCGCCGCCGTCGACGGAGCGCTCTCCGTGCATCCGGCCATCGCCGTCGCCGGGCTCGCGTTCGCGGTCGAGCGCCTCGACGGCCCGAGCGAACCCGAGCCGCTAAGCCGCCTCACCGCGCGCGAGCGTCGCGTGCTGGATCTGCTCGAGGACGGAATGAGCCCCGCGGAGATCGCGAGCCGGCTCTTTCTGAGCAAGCGCACCATCCAGTCGCATCTGCAAGGCGCCTACTCCAAGCTCGGCGTGCACGGGCGAGTCGAAGCGATGTGGGAGTACCGGAGGTTACGCGGTCATGTTGGCGAGCATGTTTCCTGACGGGGCCTCCCCCGGCGCGACACCGAACAACGCCGGGGGAGGACTCCCCCCCACCGTGCGCGAGCGACGAGGGTTCGATCCGTTGCTCGACCTCGCCCGGATGATCGAGGCACGCGGCGCGGACGGCGACGGTCATGCGGACCGTCTCGCACGATCCGCCGAGATGCTGGCGCGCGCGACGGGCATGCCCGAAACCGACGTCGCCGCCGTCAAGCTCGGTGCGCACCTTCACGACATCGGCAAGGTGATGGTGCCGGAATGGATCATCTGGAAGACCGGACCGCTGACCGACGACGAGACGACCGTCATGCGCGGTCATCCGATCGTCGGCGCACAGATGCTCACGTTCACCGGCGTTCCCGCCGGGGCGCGAGAGATCGTGCTTCGCCACCACGAACGCTTCGACGGCACCGGCTATCCGATGGGGTTGACCGGCCCGAAACTTCCGGTGACCTCACGCATCGTTACGATCGCTGATGCCTACGACGCGATGCGATCGAACCGGCCGTACCGGCGCGCGCTGTCGCGCGACGAGGCGATCCGGCGTCTGCGTGACGGCGCCGGCAGACAATTCGACCCGGATCTGGTCGAGCCGTTCTGTGCGCTCGCGATCCCGGAGCCACCGATCGACGAAGAACCCATCTGGCAACGAATGAAGTCGGTTCAATCAGGCGGGGGAAGGAGCCATGCTCTATGACGGAAGCACAGTCGCGGCCGCGCGTCCTCGTCGTGGACGACGACGGCCTGCATCGGGGGGCCCTCATCGATGCGCTCATCTTTTCGGGCTTCTCGGTGGCGGAGGCGGCGACGGGAGGAGAGGGGATCGACGCGGCAGCGGCAGGGGGCGTCGACGCCGTTCTGCTCGACATCGGCCTGCCCGACGTCGACGGGGTGGATCTGATCCCTCGTCTGCGGGAAGCGGCCCGTTTCGCGGGTCTGCCCGTAATCGCGCTCAGCGGTCTGACTCGCGCAGCCGACCGGGATCGAGCGTTCAAAGCGGGGTGTAACGCCTATATGACGAAGCCGCCGAGCGTCCGGGAGCTGATCGGAACCCTCTCCATCTTGTGCCTCGAAGGAGACTGAGGACAGGCAAGTGAGCCGCGGCAGGCGCCGTCTCCTCGACCAACTCCGACGCCCGTCGTCGGGGAACGGCGCGCCCGGCTCCCTTTCGCGGAATCGGCCGACGACGCCCGCGAATGCAGGGGTAGTATGGACGGCATCGGAGGGTCCGGTGGCAGGTGTTTGCGCCGTCCGGCTCGGTTCGTCCGGCCTCGTCCTCGGGAAGGGATCGCCAACGACCGTCGCCTTGCTGGTCCCGAGCGGCAGCCTTCGAGCGGCCGCCGTTCCTGCCGCGCCCGTCGCGGCGCTGACCGACAACAAGGTCGTGCTCGCACTCACCGTCTTCGCCCTTTTGGTCCTGCTCATCCGGCTGGTGTTGAAGGTGTCGGAAAGCATGTCGCTGACGCGGACGCTCGAGCGGCGGGTCGAGGAGCGGACCACCGATCTTGAATTGGCGCTCCGCGACCGTGAAGCGCAGCGACGCGCGCTCGCGGAAAGCGAGGAGCGATTCCGGATGCTCGCGGAGACGGCGAGCGACATCGTCTTCCGGTTCCGCATCGCTCCCACGCCCGGCTTTGAATACCTGAGCCCTTCGGTGGAGCGCGTCACCGGATACACGGTCGAAGAGCTGTACAAGGATCCGACGATCTCGTGGGCGCGTATCGTGGAGGATCTCGATCTCGTGTATCGATCGATCCAAGACGCAGCGAACGAATCCGTCGAGCTGCGGTGGCGCCGCAAGGACGACCGCACCATATGGATCGAGCTGCGGACCGCCGTCGTGCGCGAGAACGGCGAGCCGATCGCTTTCCAAGGAATCGCGCGTGACATCACGTCACGCAAGAAAGCCGAAGCGGAGCGAACGGCGCTTGCGGCAATCGTCGAATCCTCGGCGCACGGCATCGTCAGCGTGGACCTCGACGGACGGTTCATCTCGTGGAATCACGGGGCCGAGCAGTTGCTCGGCTATTCCGCCCAGGAGATCATCGGCAAGCCACTGATGTGGCTGGTTCCGCCGGACCGTGTCTCCGAGGTGATGGACAGCCGCCGGCGCTGCACGGAGGGCGAGTCGGTCGGCCCCTTCTCGACGCAGCGCATCCACAAGGACGGACGCCTCGTGGATGTGTCGATCACCCTGTCCCCGCTCGTGGACGAAAGCGGCTCCGTCACGGGGACGTCGGCCATCATGCAGGACATCGGCGACCGGCTGCGCGCCGAGCAGCAGCTGCGCGTGAGCGAGGCTCGAAGCCGGATCATCCTCGAGGCCGCCAACACCGCCCTGATCGGCTGCGATCCGAACGGCCGTGTCGCCGAATGGAACCGGCGAGCCGAGGGCCTTCTCGGCTACAGCGCCGGCGAGGCGCTCGGACGTCATGTGGATTTCCTGTTCCCGCCCGAGCACGTCGCTACCCAGCGCAACGCGCTCTCGGAGATCATGCGGACCGGCAAGGGCCCGGGCGTGGGCCGTCCGGCGCCGCTGACCGCCGTCCGCAAGGACGGACGCCGGGTGCGGCTCGAGGCGCACGTCTGGCCCGTCGAGGTCGAAAACACCAGACGCGTCTACGCCTTCCTGTTCGACGTTACCGAGCGGACCCGCGCGGAACGGGCGCTGCGTCGCAGCGAAGAGACCTTCCGAAGCCTGCTGCAAACCGCTCCCGACGCGGCAGTCATCGTCGACTCTCGCAAGCGCATCGTTCTGATCAACACCGCCGCAGAGAACATGTTCGGATACCCGCTTGATCGGCTGCTCGGAGAGCCCGTCGAAACGTTGCTGCCGGACGGGTTGCCGGCCACGAAGGCGGCCACCGAGCAGACCGGCCGGCGCCGGGACGAGCAGACGTTTCCGGTCGAGGTGCGCCTGTCGTTCGTGGAGGCCGGGGACGAGGTCTTCACGGCGGCCTACGTTCGCGACATCACCGAGCGCAAGCTGGTCGAGGAGGCGCTGAGACGAAGCGAGAAGCGCTTTCGCTCGTTGCTCCAGTCGGCGCCCGACGCGGCCATCATCATCGACGGAAACGGCCGCATCGTGCTCGCCAATACCGAGGCGGAGCGGCTCTACGGCTACGAGCCGGGCGATCTGGTCGGTCGCGACGTCGCGATCCTGGTACCCGAGCGATTCCGCGTCCGGCACGGCATGGGATTCTTCGAGGTCGCTCGGAATGCTCAGGTGGACGAGGGACAGCAGCTCTCGCTGGGACATGCCCGCGACGTGTTCGCCCGCCGAAAGGACGGATCCGAGTTCCCGGTCGACGCGAGCCTGTCCGCATTCGAGACCGACGACGGCGTCTTTCTGACGGCGCTGATCCGCGACGTGACCGAGCAACGCGAGATCGAGATGATGCTCCGCAGGAGCGAGCGTCGCTTCCGCGCCATCTTCGAGGAGGGTCCGGTCGGCGTCCTCGTCATCGCCGCCGACGACACGATCGTGCGCGCCAACCCGGCGTTGAACCGCATGCTCGGGTACGACAAGGAGGCGCTGCTCGGCATGCGCTTGCGTGATATCACGTACGGGCCCGACCGCGGCATCGGATCCCGGGACCGCGCGCTCATGCGTGAAGGAGGCCTCGACACGACCCAAATCCGCAAGCGCTTCCTGCGGAAAGACGGTTCGGTCATCTGGGTCGATCTTTCGTGGTCCAAGCTCACCGAGGACGGCGCGACGCTGCTCGTCGGCCTCGTCCAGGACGTCACGACCCAGCGCGAGGCCGAGGACGCGCTGCGCAAGGCGAACGACGAGCTGCGGCGAGCGAGTGAGGCGAAGTCGGTCTTTCTGGCGCGCATGTCGCACGAACTGCGCACGCCGCTGTCGGCGATCCTGATCTCGGCCGAGATGCTCACCACTCCTGCCTACGGGGCCCGGTCCGAGGAGATGCTCACGCAGCTCGGGAACCGGATCCTGCAGGGCGGACGACACCTGCTCGGCCTTATCGACGATCTGCTCGATCTGACGCGCATCGAAACAGGACGGCTGCAGATCACCCCCGTGCCGGTATCGGCCGCAGGACTGATGAGCGAGCTCGAAGGCGCGCTCGGCCCGCACGCGCGGCGCAAACAGCTGCGTCTGGAGCTTCCGGCCGCCGAAGGCATCACCATCCTGGCGGATCCGCTCAGGCTGCGGCAGGTGTTCCTGAACCTAATCGGCAACGCGCTCAAGTTCACGGATGCGGGCGGGCACGTCTGGGTCGGGATCACCCAACGAAGAGGGTTGGTGACGATCTCGGTCGCCGACACCGGGCCGGGCATCGCCCCCGAAGATCTCGGCCGGATCTTCGAGCCGTTCGAGCAGGCCAGCCACCGGAACGAAGGCGCGGGACTGGGCCTTGCGATCTCGAAGCAGATCGTGGAGATGCACGGCGGCACGATCAAAGTCGACAGCCGTCCCGGCAAGGGATCGATCTTCCTGGTCACGCTCGCAGGAGTGAATGCGGACTCGACCGAAACCGATGAGCCGGACGCATCGGAGCGCTCGGCCGCTCGGGCAGGAACGATCCTTCTCGTGGAGGACGACGAAGACATCGCCTCGCTCATGCTCGACGTGCTGCGAACGGCCGGATACAAGCCCGTGCATGCCGCAACCACGTCCGGGGCGGTCGAGGCGGCCGCCGCGAGCCGGCCCGATCTGGTGCTGCTCGACATCGGTCTGGGCGCCGAGAGCGGCCTGGACATCATCGACGACCTTCGCTCATTGCCGGGCGGACAGGCCACGCGCATCCTGGCGCTCAGCGCGTACGCGATGCCCGACGAGATCAAGCGGGCGAAGGATGCCGGCTGCGACGACTACTTGGTCAAGCCCCTGGGGGCGGGCGACATCCTCGCGCGTATCGCGCACTGGCTCGCGATCGGCAGCGGCGACAACAGGGCGGGCTCAGCCGGAAACGGGCAGGAGAAAGCCGACGACGACCATGCCGGGGCGATTCTCGGCCCAGATTCGTCCGCCCATTGACTCGACCAGCACCCGGCACAGGTAGAGCCCGAGGCCGTTGCCGCCGCCCGAGTCGTCGCGCGGACCGCGGCGCGTGAACGGCGCCGCGACGATGTCGCCGGGCAGTGGCGGCCCGGCATCGGAGACCGCGACCACGACGTGGTCGGGTCCGCGGCGAACCGTCACCGAGACCAGCGTTCCCGGCGGCGAGTATTTCGCAGCGTTGCCGAGCAGATTTTCGATCACCTGACCGATGCGCCGCGGATCGGCGCACACCGTCAAGTGTGTGCGTTCTACGTCGAGACCGAAGCGGTGATCGGGGAAGTCCTTACGGATCCGCTCGAGCGCAGCGGCCGCAGCCCCACCTAGATCGAGGGGGGCGCGCGTGAGCGGCAGCGCTCCCTCCTCGGCTTGCAGGATCTCCATGATGTCGCGCGAGAAGTCCATCAGCCCGTGTGCGTGCCGCTCGATGGCCGACAGAGCAGTCGCGCGCTGGCTCTCGTCGAGCATGCGCTCTCGATCGAGGAGCGTGCGCGCGACTGCTCTGTCGGCCATCGAGCGGCACGCACAC
>DATLFO010000088.1:0-4068 GCA_035541035.1 Actinomycetota bacterium | reverse complement strand
GCGAGCAGCACGTGATCGTGTGCACCGGCCCCGGCGGAGTCGGCAAGACCACCACCGCGGCCTCGCTCGCGCTGCGGGCGGCCGACGAAGGACGCACCGTCATTGTGTGCACGATCGATCCGGCGAAGCGGCTCGCCCAGTCGCTCGGGCTCGAAGAGCTCGACAACGAGCCGAAGCCGGTGCCGGCGAAAGCGTTCAAGGGCCGAAAGCCCAAGGGCGAGCTGTGGGCGATGATGCTCGACACGAAGCGCACCTTCGACGAGATGGTGCTCGACATGACGACGCCCGACCGGGCCGAAAAGATCTTCGAGAACTCCTTCTATCAGCACATCTCCTCGTCGCTGTCCGGCACCCAGGAATACATGGCGATGGAGAAGCTCTTCGAGCTTCACGAGGAGGGCCGCTGGAGCCTGATCGTGATCGACACGCCTCCGACCCGCAACGCGCTCGACTTCCTCGACGCGCCGCGGAAGCTGACCGACTTCCTCGACTCCCGGTTCCTGCGCGCGCTGCTGT
Source organism: Actinomycetota bacterium (assembly GCA_035541035.1). Lineage (GTDB taxonomy): Bacteria > Actinomycetota > AC-67 > AC-67 > AC-67 > DASWHR01. The sequence goes on along the minus strand of DATLFO010000088.1, from coordinate 3,552 downwards.
GGCCGACGATCCAGGCGGGCAAGTCCACTTTCCGCGCGTTCAACATGGGCGCCAAGGTCGTGCTGCGCGCCGCGACGCGCATCACCGGATCCGAGCTGCTCTCCGACGTCGCGAGCTTTTTCGCCGCCTTCGACGGCATGTACGGCTCGTTCAAACATCGCGCCGAGCGGGTGCGCGAGATGCTCAGCGCCAAGCGGACCTCGTTCGTGGTGGTCGCGGCCCCGCAGGTCGCCTCGCTGCGCGAGGCGCGCTTCTTCGTGGACCGACTGCGCGCGGAGCAGATCCCGCTCGGCGGCGTAGTGATCAACCGGACCCATCTCGCACCGCCGGTCCTGGACGATCCGCGCGAGCTGGCCGAGCGCGCCACCAAGAGCGGCGAGGCGCCGCTGCTCGCCGCCGCCCTCGAGGTCTACGCTTCGTGGCAAGAGATCGCGGAGCGCGAGGCACGCGCGATCGAGGACGCGCTGGGCGGCGCGCAGCTTCCGCCCCTGTGGGGAGTCCCCGACTTCGCCGACGAGGTCCATTCGGTGCCTGCGCTTCGCCGCCTTTCGGACCATTTGCTCGGACCTGTCGTCCCCTCCGATTAGGGAGACGGACCGGTACACTTTCCCCGGATGAGCGATTCTTCGATACGGGGGGAGTACGACCCGGAGCGGATCCGGCGCGCAAAGTCGTTCTTGCAGCGCATCAGGGACTCCGCGATGGGCGACTTTGACCACGACATCCCGCCGCCACCGGAGCGCGTGGATCGCGCGTATCGGTTCGCGCTGGCCTCGATCGTCATCGTGCTCGCCTCGGCGATGATCGCGGTGATGGCGCTGCCCGGCTCGGCGTTCCTCGGCCGGATGGTCGGCATCGTGGCAGACCGTCTCGTCGTCGCGGGGCCGGGCGGCAAGATCGAGGCGCCCCGCATCGCGCAGCGCTCGGTCATCGTGGGCGCCGAGGGTGGCATCGTCGCCACGCTGGCGGGCGAGGAGAACCGGCGTGTGGTCTCGCTGCCCCAGATCGCTCCCATCGCCCGCAACGCGGTGCTCGCGATCGAGGACGCGCGCTTCTTCCATCACAGCGGCATCGACGGTGCCGGACTGGTGCGGGCGGTCTTCGCGAACGCGCGCGCAGGACAAGTGCGCGAGGGCGGCTCGACGATCACGCAGCAGCTCGTCAAGAACGTGTTCGTGGGCAACGAGCGCACGCTCGAACGCAAGCTGCGCGAGGCGCAGTACGCGGTGGCGCTCGAGAAAGAGATGACCAAGTCGCAGATCCTGGAGCTGTACCTGAACGAGACCTACTTCGGAGACGGCCACTACGGAATCGAAACGGCGGCCGAGTACTTCTTCGGGACTCCCGCCTCGAAGCTCGATGCGGTGCAGTCGGCGCTGCTTGCGGGCCTCATCGCCGCGCCCGAGCGCTACAACCCGTTCGAGTTCCCCGAGCGCGCGAAGGCGCGCCGCAACACGGTGCTCGGACGCATGGCCGCCGAAGGGTTCATCGAGCGCGCCGATCTCGAAAAGCTCAAAGCCGCGCCGCTGGGTGTCGAGAAGCACCCGCTGCCGCCGGCGAAGGAACCGTACTTCGTGGACTTCATCAAGCGGCAGATCCTCGACGACCCGCGCTTCGGCGCGACGCGGTCGGAACGTGCGAAGGCGCTGTTCCAAGGCGGCTTGCGCATCGAGACAACGCTCAACCTTCGTCTGCAGGATTCGGCGCGTCAGGCCGTGGACACGGTCCTGGACGAGGACGGCGATCCGGCGGCGGCGCTGGTGTCGGTCGAGCCCGCGACGGGCGCGGTGCGCGCGATGGTCGGCGGCCGGGACTTCAACTCCGAGCAGTTCAACTTGGCGATCGGCACCAACCGGCAGGCGGGCTCGACCTTCAAGCCGTTCGTCATGGCCGCGGCGCTCGACCAAGGCATCTCGCCCGGCCTCACGCTCGACACGCCTTCGCCGTACCGGACGACCGACGATATGGGCAAGCCGTGGGCGCCCGCGAACTACTCGAACCGCGGCGAGGGCCTGATGAACATGCGCAAGGCCACCGAGCTGTCGGTCAACACCTACTACGTGCAGCTGATCGAGCTGGTCGGTCCCGACAAGGTCGTGGACATGGCCAAGCGGCTCGGCATCACCTCGCCGCTCGAGCCGTACAAGTCGCTTTCGCTCGGCACGTTCGGGGTCTCGCCCTACGAGATGGCCTCGGCGTACGGCACGCTCGCCAACAACGGCATCGCCTGCAAGCCGTACACGATTCGCCGCGTGCTCGCCGCCGACGGCACCGAGATCCTTCGCAATGATCCGTCCTGCACGCGCGTGGTGGACGCGACGATCGCCGCGACGGCCGTGGACATCCTCAAGGGCGTGATCGACCGCGGAACCGGGCGCCGCAACGGCCAGATCGGCCGGCCGGCCGCCGGCAAGACCGGAACGACCGACGACTACACCGACGCCTGGTTCATGGGCTTCACGCCGCAGTTCTCGACCGCGGTCTGGCTGGGCTTCCCCGACTCGACCGAGCGCGGCCTCTACAACATTCACGGGCTGCCGCAGGTGTTCGGCGGCAGCCTTCCCGCCGAGATCTGGAACAAGTTCATGAAGGTCGCGCACGACGGCCTGCCGGCCGTCGCGTTCCCCGAGCCGCCCACGGTCGAGTTCACGACCGTGCCGACGCTCGTGGGGTTGCATCGCGACGACGCGATGACTCAGCTGAAGTCGGCAGGGTTGAACGTGCGCACGCGCATCGTCTCCTCGTCGCTGTCGCCGGGTATCGTGGTCGCGCAGCTTCCGTCGCCCGGCACGGAGGTCGAGAAGGGATCGCTGGTCGAGATCCAGGTCTCGGACGGCAGCGAGGCGACGTCGCCGCCGGAGCCGCAGGATCCCACGCCCGAGCCGTATCCGTCGCCGACCCCGTCCTCCTCGCCGAACAGCACCAACGACGCCGAAACGCAGGAACGCGGCCGCTAGCCGCTGAGCCGTTGCTTGACCATCGCCGAGACGGCGGCGCCGTCCGCGCGGCCGCGCACCTTGGGCATCAGCGCCTTCATGACCGCGCCCATCTCCTTCGGCCCGGTCGCGCCGGTCTCGGCGATCGCATCGTCGACGAGCGCCGCGAGCTCGTCGTCGCCGAGCTGCTCGGGCAGGTACTGCTGCAGCACCGCGAGCTCGGCCTCTTCCTTGGTGACGAGGTCGTCGCGGCCTCCGGATCGGAATGCCTCGATCGATTCCTTGCGGCGTTTGGCTTCGCGCGTCGCGACCTCGATCACCTCGTCGTCGTCGAGCTCGTGCATCTTCTCGACTTGGGCGTTCTTGACCGCGGCGATCAGCATGCGCAGCGTCGCCACCCGCACCTGATCGCGTGCCTTCATCGCATCCTTGAGGTCCTCGCCGATCCGGTCTCGCAGCATGGCCGTACAATACCGCCCCCATGTGGTGGATCATCGGCGGCCTGGCCGCCGCCGGCATCGCCGGACTCGTCTACGCTCGCCTCGAAGCGTCGTGGTTCGTCTTGCGCCGCCACCGGATCGCCTGCCTGCCACCCGGCTCCGAGCCCCTGATGGTC
>DATLFO010000087.1:0-2641 GCA_035541035.1 Actinomycetota bacterium | reverse complement strand
ATGATCGCCGTGGGGATGATCGCCGTGGGGAAGATCGTTGGAGTCCCGACCGGGCTCCGGGCGCGCGGCCCGTCAGCAGCCGGGCTCGCCGTAGTTGCCGCAGCAGCCTCGCGGCAGAGCTCGCACGCGGTTCTTAGCCGTGGTGCGAAGCTTCGCACCGACGCGCCCCTCGGCGTTCTTGAGGTTGGTGAAAAAATCTTTCACGTAACCCATCGGGCCCTCCTCGGTCACTGTCCCTGCACGAGCCGGAAGCCGACACCGTGCACGGTCTCGATATATCGCGGGTCTTTCGGATCGTCGCCGAGCTTCTTGCGCAGCGACGACATGTGAACGTCGAGCGTCTTGGCCGCCTCGGCCGGCGTGGCGTTCCAGACCGCCCGGATGATCTCGTCGCGCCGTACCGCCGCGCCCGGACGGTGCATCAGCAACCGAAGGACCTCGAACTCCTTCTGGGTCAAGGCGATCTCCTGGTCGCCCAGAAAGCAACGATAGGTGGCCGTATCGAGCTTCAGATCCCGAAATTGCAGCGATTCCGCCTGCAATACGGGCTTTGCGGACGCGCGGCGCACGACCGCACGCACCCGCGCCACGAGCTCGGGAATCGAGAACGGCTTGACCACGTAGTCGTCGGCCCCGAGTTCGAGCCCCACGATGCGCTCGGACTCCTCGCCGCGGCCGGTGACCATGATGATCGGCGCGCCCGTGTCGGCTCGAATGCTCTGCGCGACCTCGTGGCCGTCCATGTCCGGTAAGCCGAGGTCGAGCAGGATGACGTCGGGCCGCCATGCGCGCGCGAGCTTCTGTGCGGACGCGCCGTTGTCGCAGACCGAAACCTGATAACCCTCGTGCTCGAGCGCGTGCCGCACCGCCCGCGCGACGGCTTCTTCGTCGTCGACGACGAGAACGCGCAATGGTCCCCCGCTTCCGAATGCGTCCACGTCGGCCCCCGTCGTTTGCTCGTCCCATCTTATTGAATGCCCCCACGGCGGCGTCACTACCAGGGCATTCTCCTCGGATTTGAAAGCAGGTTAAGAAAATCGGTTAGCATCAGCCGCATCCGACAACGCAGACCGACGACATGACATGGAGGGGGCCGTGGGAGCCAAGAAGAAGGCCGGGAAGCGACCGTCCGGCGCAACGAAAAAAGTGGCCGGCGGGCTTCCGTGCCCCGACTGCGACTTCGTTGCCAAGCACGCGATGGGGCTGGGTCGTCACCGTTCCGCCCGGCACGGCGTGACTCCGAAGCGCGCGGCGCTCGCACGACCCAAGCCGCAGGCACCGGGCGGCCCGTGGATCACCCGAGAGCAGGCATCCGAGCGGGCGAGCGTTCACTACAACACGATCCGTCATTGGGAACGGCGCGGGCTGGTTCGCACCACACGCCGGCCCGGCATCCGCGGGGTGTTCGTTCACAGCGAGGACGTGGATCGTGCCGCCGCAGGGGGAACCGCGCTGGGCGTGGGTGCGCGATCGCTGTCGATCGAGGAGCTCGAGCGCCGCTATTCGGAGCTCGTCGCCAATCTCGAGCGTCTGCTAGCCGCCACGAAACGGGGCCACGAGAAGGTCACCAGCGTCGCCGCCGGATCACCTCGGAGCCAGGACGACGGCCACGCGCCAGCGACGGGGAAGGCTCGTCGCGGGCGGGGTAGCCGGCAGCGAGCGCGCCGATAGGCTCGATCTCGGGCGGAATTCCGAAGGCATCTTTGACCGCGTCCCCGTGACGCAGGCTGAAGAACAGCGCCCCGAGCCCTTCGTCGGTGATCGTCAGAAGCATGGCCATCGTCGCGAACGAGGTGTCCACGAGCCAGTACGGCACCGGCCAGTGGCGCTCGTCCCGATCGGTCCATCCTTTGTCGGGCTCGGCATACCGGTCCAGGTACGCCTGCTTGTTCGCGCAAGGCACGACGACGAGACCGGCCCGCATCACGCCCTCATGAGGCGATCCCGTCCGCTCGTCGTCGGGCCAGGCGACCTCCCAGAAGCGAGCGCGGTCCTCTGGGTCGGTCAGCACGAGGAATCCCCATCCCTGCGAGAAGCCGGCGGACGGCGCACGGATCGCGTTGCCGAGGATTCGCTCCACCGCGGCCTCGCTCACCGGCCGGTCCTCGAAGTTGCGCACCATCCGGCGACGCTCGACGACGCGTTGAAATTCCATCCTCGCCTCCTCGGTCACCGCATCCGTCAGCCCCGGCCGCGCATCGCGTCCAGCGCGGCGTCGAGCCGCCGGCGCGCGGCCGACAAGGTCCGCAACCGCTTGGCGAGAATCTCACGCGCGAACCGCTCGAGATCGTCCGGGCCGGTCACGATCGCGCGCAGCCGTTCGACGCGGGGCGGGCCGTCATGGGTGGCGGTCTCGACCTCGGGGATCCAGGTGCCGCCGCGGCAGACCTCGCGGCGCGAGGACACGACCGTCACGAGCCGAAGCGGGATCTCGACCTCGACCTCGAGTGGGGCCTCGTCGGACATGCCGGCGGCGAGCCGCAGGATCTCGGCCGGATCGTCGGGCGGCACGTCCACGGTGTTGCCGCTGCGCAGCGCTCGCGCGCGGACGGTGCCGGCGAGGAGCGTGTCGTGCGCGACGAAATCGTTGTCGAGCTTCCGGACCGATCCCTCGCGGCATGGCGGCTTCGCAGCGCCGGTC
>DATLFO010000086.1:0-10756 GCA_035541035.1 Actinomycetota bacterium | reverse complement strand
ACATCCCGGCGCGCACCGCCCGCAAGATCGAGCACGAGACCTTCCTGCGCCTGGCAGACGTCCCGGGCATCGCCGGCCGCATCCTTGACGCCGGCGATGCCCGGGACGTCTGCCAGGCGCAGGAAGGTCTCGTGCTCGATCTTGCGGGCGGTGCGCGCCGGGATGTCGTAGAGCATCACCGGAAGATCGGTCGCGGCGGCCACGGTCCGGAAGTGCGCTTCGAGCCCGGCCTGCGGCGGGCGGGAGTAGTAGGGGGTCACGACCAGAAGCGCATCCACGCCGCAGCCGGCCGCCATGCGCGAAAGCTCAACGGACTCCGCCGTCGAATAGGTGCCGGTCCCGGCGATGACGGAGGCGCGGCCTCGAACCGCGGGAACCACGGCCGAGAACAGCTCGCGCTTCTCTTCCCTGGTCAGGGTGGGCGACTCGCCGGTCGTGCCCGCCAGAACGACGCCGTCGGAGCCGTGGTCGGCCAGATGCGAGGCAAGCTTGACGGCCCCGTCGAGATCGAGGGAGCCGTCCTTCGCGAACGGCGTAGCCATGGCCGTGATCATTCGTCCCAGGGGTGACACCACGCGCCTCCGATCTCGGGTCTGTATCGCCAGTCTATGCCTTGCGTCGCGTCGCGGGCCCAAATAGCCGCATCTCGTTCCGCTCCCCGGAACATTCAGGTTGCGCAAAGGTCACAGATGCCGACACACGCGGATTCCGGGCAGGATTTCGCATTTCGGGCGCGAAGTGTCCACCAAGCAACCGACCAGGGCCGGCCGCATCCAGGGGCCCCGGCACCGCGGACCGGCACGGCCCACCCGGCCTTCGCCTCGCGGATCGTCAGGGGAATGACGCGGCCTGGACCCTCTGAATCCGGAGGAAGCACCGTGATCTCGAGCCCCACACGGCGACGCCGCGGCGTCCGCCCCATCTTGTTCATGACCCTCCTGGCGGCGCTGTTCTCGCAGACCGTCGCCCGCTCCGCGCCGGAGGCGCCGGTGGTGGCGGCCGACGCGTCCGAGATCACCGAACGCGTGATCATCTTCGACGGGGTGAACCCTGTCTTCATGCACGCTCTGAAATCGGTCACCGACTACGAGCTCGTGCACGAGTACGAGATCATTCGCGGCGTCGCGGTTTCGGTGCCCGCCGCGAGCGTCGAGTCGGTGATCTCCTTCGCGCAGCGGAACGGGCTGCGGGCCGAGCGCGACATGGAGATCCACGCCGACCTGTCGAACTCGGCGCGAACCGTCTACGTCAAGGCGAACGGTGTGAACTCGGGTGCGTGGGGCCTCGGGTACACCGGCGCGGGCGTGACCGTCGCGATCATCGACTCCGGTCTGTACGCGCAGCACCAAAGCCTCGACGACCAGGACGACAACAGCGCGACGAACGACCCGAAGATCGTGCTGTTCAAGGACTACGTGAACGCCGGCGGCGCGGAGGTCGCGCCCTACGACGACAACGACCACGGCACGCACGTGGCCGGCATCGCGTCCGGTACCGGTGGCGGGGGCGCGAACATCGGCATGGCGTACCGGTCGAACCTCGCGGGCTTCAAGGTCTTCAACGCCGCCGGGGCTGGCTCGTCGTCGAGCTTCATCGCGGCGGTCAACTGGATCGTTCAGAACGGACACACCGTGGACCCGCCGATCCGCGTGATCAACTACTCCGGCGGCTCGACCCCGGTCGGCGGCAACAACAACGGAAACAGCGCGCAAAGCCTTGCCGTAGACGCCGCGATGGACGCGGGCTTCTTGGTCGCCGTGGCCGGTGGAAACGGCTCACAAGACGGCGCCGGCCCCAACCAGGTGCAGGGCAACGTCAACATTCCGGCCGACTCGCGCAAGGGCGTCGCCGTCTGCTCGAGCAACAGCGCCAACCCGCCCGCCGCACCGACGTATTCGAACTGGGACTCCGAGGGCCCCACGGGCGACGGCCGCATCAAGCCCGACGTGTGCGCTCCCGGCGACGGCGTGAACTCGGCCAACAGCCCGGCGAACGGCGGGCTTCCCTGCCCGGCTCCGCTCTCGTGCGGCGGCCCGAACTCGTACGCCAACTTCGGCGGCACGTCGATGTCCTCGCCGCACGTGGCCGGCATCGCCGCCCTGATCTTCCAGGCCGCGCCGAACATCACCGCGAACCAGATGCGGCAAGTGCTGTTCGAGACCGCATTGCTGTATCCCACCAAGGACAACAATCGCGGCTACGGCGGCGTGAACGCGCGCGCGGCGATCGAGCTGGCCATCGCCCGACACGGCGGCTCCTCCCCGTTGTCGGTCACCGCGAACGGCCCGTACACCGCGATCCAGGGCGAACCGGTGACCGTCACGGCTACCGCCACCGGCGGCGTCCCGCCGCACAGCTACGCCTGGGACCTCGACAACAACGGCTCTTTCGAGACGGCCGGCAAGTCGGTCTCGTTCCCGCACACCGCGACGTCGGGCGCCAAGATCGTCAAGGTGCGCGTGACCGACTCGGCGGGAACGCCGTCCACCTCGACGGCGACGGGCACGGTCAACGTGCTCTCGCGCGTCGACGTGTTCAGCGACAGCGTCGGGGCGACGGACAACGGCTGGACGTCGAACGACGCCACGCTCGGCTGGCATCGCACGGAGGTGCGGGCGAAGAGCCCGACCTGGTCGTGGTACCCGGGCAACGACGTGCTCCAGCTCTACATGTCCAACACCGACACCACTATGACACGCACGGTGGACCTGTCCGCGCTGACCGGATCGGTTCGATTGCGGTTCGCACGCAGCGGGGACATCGAGCCGGACTTCGACTACTTGCGCGTGAAGGCCAAGCGAACGGCCGACGCCAGCTATACCACGCTGGCCGAGTACTCGGACATGCTCGGCTCCACGTGGCAAACCGAGACGGTGGACCTGTCGGCATTCGCCGGCTCGCAGATCAACCTGCAGTTCCAGTTCTTCTCGGACGAGTTCATCGAAGAGACCGGACCGTTCCTGGACGACTTCGAGGTCTTCGGCACCGGATCGCCGGTGGTGGACACCACACCGCCGGGCGCCATCGGCGACCTGTCGCCCGCGTCGGTGACGGAATCGTCGGTGACGCTGAGCTGGACGGCCACCGGTGACGACGGCGCGGTCGGGCGCGCCTCGTTCTACGACATTCGCTACAGCACCACCCCGATCAGCGCGGCCAACTTCGACGCCGCCACTCCGGTGCCGAACGCGCCCGAGCCGCTTCCGTCGGGCTCGGCGGAGTCCTTCGCCGTGACGGGTCTGGTCCCGAACACGCAGCACTACTTCGCCGTGAAAGCCATCGACGACGGCGCCAACTACGGGCCGATCTCGAACGTGCCGTCGGCGACCACGCTGGCAGATCTGGCCGCGCCCTCGCAGGTGACCGGCCTGACCGGCACGCCCGGCAACCGCTCCGCCACCGTGTCGTGGGCCGCGGCCACCGACAACGTCGCGGTCGCCGGTTACGAGGTGTTCAAGGACGGCGTTCTCGCGGCATCCCCCACCGGGACGGCCGCGACCATCACCGGCCTGACCAACGGCGTGAGCTACGAGTTCAAAGTCCGTGCCAAGGATACGGCCGGGAATGTAGGCGCCTTCAGCGATCCGGTGAGCGTCATCCCGGAGGCGCCGGCGCCGGTGACGGGCTGGCTGATGGCGGGCGGCGACGCCGCGCGGACGGGCTTCACGCCGGGCGCCGGCTCGATCGCGGTCCCGAACATCCTGCAAACGCTGACGGCACCGGACGCGATCCTGTCGTCGCCGCTCATCGTGGATCTCGACCGTGACGGCCGCAGCGACGTGGTCGTGGTCCAGGACGCGACGTCCTCGTCGAGCGCGATCGTCGTGCGGGCATACCGTCAGACCGCAACGGGGCTGGTCCCGATGTGGTCCTCCCCGGTGCCGCAGAACCCGGCGCTCGGGCAGCCGGCCACCGGCGGCTTCGCGCGAATCGCCGCCGGCGACTTGGACGGCAACGGCACGCCCGAGATCGTGGTGAACGCCAACTACGAGACGCGCGTTCAGGGCACGTCGCTGAACGACGGAACCGTCCGCCTGCTCCGCGGCTCCGACGGCGCGCTGCTCGGCCAGCCGGTCGCCACGACCATCGGCCTGCCGGTCTCGCCGGCGATCGGGGACCTCGACGGGAACCCGGACACGCTGGAGGTCGCCTACACGCATCAGGTCGGCGGCACGAGCTCCGGGTACTACGTGTCGGTGCTTTCCTATAACGGGACGGCGCTGAACCTTCTGATGGACCTCAACGTCGGGGCGAACGCACTGCTCGCATCGCCGGCGCTGGCGGACCTGCGTCCCACGGCCGGCAACGAGATCGTCGTCGCCGAAAGCGCGGGCACGCAGCGGGTCCTGATCTGCTCGGCGGCCACGGGGACGTGCCCGGCGGCGAACACGCTCGGCGTGGGGCAGTCCGTGCGCGGGCTGTCGGTCGCGGATCTGAACAACGACGGCGTTCCCGAGATCGTGGCCAACGCCACGCAGGCCGAGAGCCTCAAGGTCATCCGCACCTCGCCGACGCTGTCGGCCGTGGGACGAGCCGACGGCTATCTGTGGAACACCGCCTCGCTGCGTGACGTGGACGGCGACGGATTCACCGAGATCGTCAACGTCAACTACTCGGAGTTCGTCAACGACTTCGACAGGATCGGCAACGTGGCGGTCCGCGGCTACAACGGCTCGGCGGTCACGGTGAAGGGCAACCTGACCCGCACGCCGCCGCCGGGCGAGTCGAGCCAGTCGCGCGGGGGCGCGTCCCTGGCCGACATCGCCGGGGATGGGCGTCCGGAGATGATCTTCGGCGCCGGGAACGGGCGTCTGGTGGCCGTGCAGTTCAACGCCTCCGGCGTGCCGTCCGAGCTGTGGTCGGTCGCGCTCGGCTCGCCGGCGATCAACGCGCCGGTCGCCGTCGGCGACGTCACCGGCGACGGCCGCCTCGATCTGGTCACGGCCGGATCCGACGGGCGCATCACAGTCATCGGCGCCGGCCCGCTTGCCTCGATCCGGCTCTCCCCCGCCACCGCGACGGTGAGCGCGGGACAGAGCCAGAGCTACACGGTCGAGGGCTTCGACTCGGTGGGCAACTCGCTCGGTGACGTAACGGCCGCGACGACGTTGTCGATCACGGGCGGAACCTGCTCGGGGGCGTCGTGCTCGAGCACGCAGGCCGGCGACCGCGTCGTCACCGCGACCTACCAGGGCAAGACCGCCAATGCGACGCTCACGGTCACGCCCGGTCCGCTCGCGTCGATGACGATCGCTCCGTCCTCGTCGGCGATCACCGCCGGCGCAAGCCAGGCCTACATGGTCACGGGCGCCGACGCGTACGGAAACTCGCTCGGGGACGTCACGCCGGGAACCGGGTTCTCGATCACGCCGAACGGCTCGTGCTCGGCCAACACCTGCACTGCCACCGTCTCCGGCCCGCACACCGTCACCGCGACGCGCAGCTCGGTCACGGTCCAGGCTTCGCTGCAGGTGAACCCGGGTCCGCTCGCGTCGCTGGCACTCAGCCCTGCCGCGACGACGGTCGTGCTCGGCAACGGCCAGGCGTACACGGCACAAGGCCGGGACGCCTTCGGTAATTCGCTCGGGGACCTGACGGCGGGCACGACCTTCGCGATCTTCCCCGACGGCTCGTGCAACGCCAACGTGTGCACCCCGGCACGCCTGGGCGACCACACCGTTCGCGCGGCCCGCGGCATGGCCCAAGGATCGGCGATCATGCACGTGATCCCCGACACGATTCACCGCATCGTGATCTCGCCCGCGAACGCCACCATCACCGCCGGCGACAGCCAGGCCTTCACGGCCGAGGGCTTCGACGGTGACGGCAACTCGGTAGGCGACGTCACCGGCGCGACCGTCTTCACGATCGGGCCGGACGGATCGTGCAGCGCCAACGTCTGCACGGCCACCGTCGCGGGCAACAAGACGGTCCTGGGCGCGGTCGCCCAGACATCGGCGGCCGCTGGCCTCAAGGTCGTCGCCGGTCCGATGACCGGAATCTCGCTCACCCCCGCGGTGTCGCAGATCCCGTCGGGCGGCACCCGCGTCTACACGGTTCTCGGACGCGACCAGTACGGCAACGCGACCGGCGACGTGACGTCGTCGGCGACGCTCGCGATCGCGCCGGACGGCTCGTGCAGCGCCGCTTCTTGCACGGCCACGGCCTACGGCGACCACACGGTCACCGCCACGGTCACGCCGCACACGGCCACCGCGACGCTCAAGGTCGTGCCGCAGGCGCCGTCGATCACGACGCCGGCGGCCGGCAGCGTGAACGGCAGCTCGATCGAGGTCACCGGCGGCGCGCCGGCCGGCACGACGATCACGCTCTGGGACAACGGGTTCAAGATCGCCGAGAACGTCGCGGTCGCACCCGACGGATCCTGGGCGGTGACGCGCTCGTTCGCCGAGGGCAACCACTCGATGACCGCGTTCGCGGTCGCGGGATCCAACGTGAGCGCGCCGTCGCCGGCTCGACTGTTCAGCGTGGACGCGACCGCTCCCACGACGACGATCTACCGCCGTCAGGGCTACGTCGTGGCGCAGGTCTACCACCCGCTCGAGCGTGTGGTGGTCGAGGGCGTCGCCCGCGATACGACCTCGGGTGTGGCCGAGGTCGAGGTGAGCTACGCCGGCACCTCGACGGTCGTGGACCGCGTGGCCTGCTCGGGTCCGTGCACCGAGTTCCGCTGGACCTCGACGCCGAACCTGGCGCCGGGTGTCTACACGGTGCGCGCCGTTCCGATCGACCGGGCCGGAAACCGCGGCTCGGCCGCGACCATCACGATCGCGTCCACGAGCCTGATCAGCGGGGGCGGCGGCAGCGCCTCGTCGCCCGCCTCGATCCGGCCGAACGTCGTGGAATAGCGCAACCGAAACGAAGCTGCCGGGAGGGCCGATGCGGCCCTCCCGGCCTCGTTTGCGCGGCCCTGCCGGCGAGCCGCCCTGCTTGTCCCGATCCGGTGTCCGAAGCGCCCGGGCGCATGCGATCGAACCGTCCCGATCCCGTCCGACGGCACCAACCCGGATGATCTTCAGGGGGCCGTTTCCGCTGGTCGGAAGGCTCGTTTTGAAGATGCAGCGGTGGGACGCGCGACCGGTAGAAGGGCATTGTTCCGCTTTGGGTCGTAAATCCCGGCGGTGGCTCGGAAATTGTGGCGGGACCCCGGAAGGATCGGCTTCGACGGCGTTGAATCCTTGCGCCGAGGAGAGGAGTGAGGATGATTACTTGGGTGTTGGTGCAGGAACCGACGGCGGCCGTCGGCGCGGCGATCGAGATGATCGAGGAGCGCGTCGGGTCGACCGCCGAAGTGATGTGGCTCTGTCCCGACGAGCTCGCCGAGCCCGTCCAGGACTAGTTGCTCGAACCATCGGCGCGCCCGGCGCCCCCATCGCCTAGGGCTCGTCCCGCTCCAAAGATTCGAGACGTTTCCGCTCCGCCCTCCGCTCCGCCTCAAGCCTTTCAAGATCCACCGACGAGTAGTCCACGTAGGACATGAACTCCGCTACCGCCCGGTGGCCGGCCTGCTCGCCGATCAAACGGTGCATCTCGTGCGCAACCCGCCGGTATCCGGCATGTCCTTGCGCGCTCGAGCGCAGCTCGATCAGATGCATCGCCTCGCGCAAGTTCATCTGCATCGCGTAACGGATCCGGTAGGCCATACACACCGCATACTGCGCCTGCGGCCGCAGATCCGGCGCGATCGACTCCCACAACGCGCCGCTGTCGTCGAGCGAGGCGCGGTAGACGTCGCCGGCGCCGCACTCGTCGGCCTCGGGCGGCAGCTCCGCACCGTGGAGCGGCGTCAGGTCCTGCCATTCGATCGTCAGCATGCGGTGGCGCTGCAGATCGCGGAAGCCGCCGTAGTCACCCAGCACGTCGAAGCGGTAGTCCACGCGCTCGAATGCGCGGTTGGGCTTGTGCCGCCGGTTCGCCCGCTCCCCCACGTACGTGCGCATCACCCGCAGACGCTCGTCGGTGCTCATCGCGCGCGCCTTGTCGATCAGCGTGTCTTCCGGCAAGGATGAGAATGCGTAGAGCATCGCGGCGACCAGCTTGACCTCGGCGTCGGGATCGAAGTCGGTGAGCGTGACCAGCGGCCGTTCTTCCGGCTTGTCCTCGCCCAGGATCTCGGCGGCGATCTGCTCCATCGATTGACGCGTGCTGCGCAGATACTCGATCCACGTGCCGCCACGGTCCGGCTGATCGACGCGCTGCAGGAACGTGGGAATGACCTTGTTCAGCTCGGTCAGCATGACGGCCGCGGTGTCGCGCGCTTCGCGCAGCGGCGAGGCCATCATGCGCATGAGCATCATCTCGTAGGCCTGCCCGCTGGCGTAGATGCCCAGATTGCTGACGGTCGCGGCGGGCAGCATGCCGCGCAGCACGTCGCAGGCTTTCGCTTTGATCGTGGCTTTCCAGACGCGATCGGGGTCGCCTTCGTGCTTGGGATAGCGCTGCGCGAAGTGCTCGATCGCGCGCCGCAGCGCGGCCGCGTACCGCTCGAAGATGGCGTCCAAGGTCCGTTCGTAGGCCGCCGCGTGCGGCGAGGCCATGATGTCGGGCTCCAAGTAGTACCGCCAGCGCCCGCCCGGCATGTCGTCGTAGCCGACGTAGCGCGTGGACTGCTCCAGATACGCCGCCAGCCGTCCCCACTCGAGCTGCTTGGTCAAGATGTTGCTGGCTTGCTCGACCGCGATGTGCGCGCCGCCCAGCTGCGCGACCGAGTCGTCGCCGAACTCGATGAAGATGCGGCCGTAGAGCTCGTCGGCTTTGGCCATGCCCAGATCGGATCCGGCCGACGCGCCCAGCGACTCGATGTCGCCGTCCCGCAGGAACTCGTCCAGAAAGAGCCGCCGCAACGACTTGGCGGTGCGCGAGTAGCGGGCGAACAGCGCGCCTTTGACGGCCTCGGGCAGGTTCATCAGCACGAAGACGTTCGAGTCGGTGTTGCCCACGACGCGATCCAAGGTCGCGCGCTCGTCGGGCGTGAAGTCTTCGACGACGTAGGGATGGGTCATAGGTCCAGCAGGCTTTCCAGCCCGAGCGTCAGGCCCGGCTTCGACGGAACGGCTTTGACCGCGAGCACGACTCCGGGCATGAACGACTCGCGGTCGTAGGAGTCGTGGCGGATCGAGAGCGTCTCGCCCGGGCCGCCCAAGATCACCTCTTGATGCGCGACCAGTCCGGGCAGGCGGACGCTGTGCACGCGGATGCCGCCGACGGCGGCGCCGCGCGCGCCGGGATGGGTCTCGCCCATCGCGAGCGGCCGCGGCTCGCCGCGTTCGGCAACGATCCCTTCGGCGGTGCGCAGGGCGGTGCCGCTAGGCGCGTCGGCTTTGCCGTCGTGGTGAAGCTCGATGATCTCGACGTTGGGAAGATGCTTGGCGGCGCGCCGCGCGAATGCCATCATCAGCACGGCGCCGACGGCGAAGTTCGGCGCCACGAAGACGTTGGACTCGTTGCCTTCCTCGTCGATCAGGCCGCGAATGTCGTCGAGGTCGGCCGCCGACAAGCCGGTCGTGCCCACGACCGCGTGGATCGCGTGCCGGATGCACCAGCGCACGTTGTCCTTGACGACCTTCGGGTGGGTGAAGTCCACTGCCACCTCGACCTCGGCGTCGGACAGGCGGTCCAGCTCGTCGCTGATCTCGACCGTGATGGACGGGTCCCCGGTGAGGCGCCCGACGGGCGTGCCGGCGTGAGTCGAGTCGATCGCGGCGGCCAGGATCAGCCCGGGATCGGCATGCACGGCCTGACAGACCTGCCGGCCCATCTTGCCGGCCGCGCCGATGACTCCCACCCGAATCATGATCGCGCCATGCTACCCGGACCCGACGACCGCAACCGAACCGCCGCGTCGCATCGGCTTCTGGTCGCGTTCGGGCACGTATAGGACCTCAACGTGACCAGGAACGAATCAGTGGACGAACTCGACGCGGCCGAGGCCGTCACCGGCCCGGCTCGTCGCGGATCGGTCAGCGGACGAACTCATCGAAGCCGTTGCCGTCGGTCTGGCCGAGAACCGTCAGGGCCCACGGCTGCTCGGTCAGGACGCGGCGGCCGACCGCGATCACGTCGTCCTCGGTCACACCCTTGATGCGCTCCACGACCTCGTCGGGCGACAGGATCTCGTTGTGGCACAGCTCGCCCTTGCCGAGCCGGCTCATCCGGCTGCCCGTGTCCTCCAGGCCCAGCACCAGCGACCCGGTCAGATGCCCCTTGCCGCGCGCAAGCTCTTCGGGCGTGATGCCCTGCTCGACGACCGCGGCGATCTCGTCACGGACCAGCGACAGCACCTCGCGCACTCGCTTCGGCGAGGTCCCGGCGTAGACCGTGAACAGCCCCGTCTCGGCGTAGCCGGTGTGCGAGGACCAGACCGAATAGACCAGGCCGCGCTTCTCGCGGATCTCTTGGAACAGGCGCGACGACATGCCGCCGCCCAGAACGATGTTGAGCACGCCCAGCGCGAACCGGTCCGGATCGTTGCGAGCCAGGCCCTGCGTTCCGTAGACGACGTGCGACTGCTCCAGCTTTCGCTCGGCGACGTGCACCTCGTTGCGCAGCGGCGGAGCGGTGTCGCCGGTCCGAGCGATGCGCGTCGGCCCCGCCGGCGCGTGCGCGTAAGCCTTGCCGACCGCCTCGACCACGTCCTCGTGCCGCACGTTGCCGGCCGCGGCGAAGATTAGGTTCCCCGGGTGGTAGTGCAAGCGGTAGTAGCCGCGACCAGATCCACGGCTACTACCGCTTGCAC
>DATLFO010000085.1:0-5154 GCA_035541035.1 Actinomycetota bacterium | reverse complement strand
ATCCTCAGCTCACGCTGGAACCCGCCCGAGACGACGACTCCTCCGTCCGAGTCACCGGCCAGGCCGAGGGCGACATCCACGCCCTCGCCGCCGAAGACGCGGATCCACCCCGGGTTTGCATCCGGCGCCGCCACGGCGACGCCGATGCACAGAAGCGATGCGGCCGCGATCCAGCGGAGCGGACGGGAAGAACGCCGATGACGAGTCACGCGCGACCGGATTCTACAATCGCGCCGCGAGGCGATTCGACAAGCAGGAGATCGCTGCGGCGGCGAGGAACTCCAGCAAGGTAACCGGCCGTCTCAGGAGGAAACCATGCGATCCCTTCGTACCGCCGTCTGCCTCGCAGTCGCGGCTGCATCGCTCTCGCTTCCCGGCAGCGTCCGGGCGGCCGTCAGCTCTCCGTCGCCCGGCGCCACGGTTCGCGGGGCGGTCGCGATCAGCGAAAACGAAGGAGGGACGAAGCCGTTCTACTGCGGCTCCGACGGCTTGGACTCCACGATCACCGTCCGCCGCGTGTCCGACTCGGCCGTCGTGCATCAGGCGAGCAAGGGATCCGGCGGCGGATGGACGACGACCTGGACGACGCACGGATTGCCGATCGGGGCCTACCGGATCGTGTCGGTCGCGGCATCGAAGAACGGAACATGCTCCGTCGTCGAATCGACGCTGTCGGACTTCCAGGTGACGCTCGAAAACTTCAGCAGCGTGACCTACACCGGCGAAACCAACGCAGGGATCGCATTCCCTTTCACGGCGTCGGCACGCCTCGTCGATCAGTTCACGGGACTGGCCATCCAGGGCCGATCCGTGACGTTCTCCATCGGTGAAACCCCCGTGGGCAACTGCGTGACGGGGGCGGACGGGAGATGCTCCACGCGCGCCAGCGCCGTGGCGAGCCCCGGGTCGCACACGATCAAAGTCTCGTTCGCAGGCGACTGCTGCTGGCGATCGAGCTCGTCGACGGCCACGCTCACGGTCACTCCCCTGCCGCCGTGCATCGTGGACCCGGTCTCCTGCGTGCCGGCCTAGGCCGTCACGCCAGGTACTCCTGCAAGCTCATCACGCCGGGCTCGTGGTGCTTGAGCTCTTCGATGCCTTGGACGGCGGCGAGCACGCCTGCGAGGGTGGTGATTGCGGGCACATCGTGGCGGACGGCTGCGGTGCGGATGTAGTCGCCGGCGCCATCGACGCCTCGGACGGCTCACGCCGGTAGAGTTTGAGGCCGTCTACTCGCAGGTGGCAGCAGCATGACAAGGCTCACAAGCTACGAGTCAACCGAACTGTGGGCAGTCCCAACTGTGCCATCGCTAACCCTGGAAGGGCCTGCGGAGTGTCTCTAATCATGAGACGCCTTCGAAGGAGAGATGGGGTCATGGTGAGCAAGGAACCAGTCGCGGTCCAGCTTGAATTGCTTGGTGACGCAATTCAATCAAGAGCTGAGAAAGCAGCGTTCGAGCAGGTCGAGAGGCAGGTGCGAAACCGCGTGTCGCGGCGCGCCTTTATTCGACAGGTCTTTCGGGTGGGCACCCTCGGAATCATTGTAACCCTCGCCGTCATTCTTGTTCCACGATACATCCAGACGCCGAGGACACCGACCTCGCCAGGATCACGTAATGACGCGCCTCCATTTGAGTGTGCCTCGCCTCCTGCATCGACAAACGGCTCGACTCCGCTGGTCGCATCTCTCGAAGCCTCCCGGAACGTCCTGGACGATCGCCGGTCAATCCGACTAACGATGAAGCTCACGAACGAAGGATCGGCGACCGTCAGGTTTCTCTTTAACGGGGGCTCGGTCGAGTATTGGGCGCGAAGAGATGGCACTGCCGTCTGGAATTGGCATAGCTATTTCGCGGCCACCGGAGGAGTTTTCCCCGACAACCAAGTCTCGGTGCCCCTACGTCCCGGGCAGACCTACACCACGGAGAATCCGGTCGACTGGACGGGGGTCGGATGCGAAGGACAGCGATCGGCAAATGGGCGCGTACTCGAAGGCGACTACGAGGTCCTAGGCGCGTGGACGATCTTCTCTGAAGGCAGCCGACATGTTGTGTGGTCAGAACCCGTTCGCGTAACGATCAGCTGATGAACATGCCCAATCAAGACTGGACCCAGAGCACTGACACCGTTCGACCCCTCTCGGATCAGCTCCACGAACTTTATCCCTGGGCCCTCACCGTCGCCCGGCTGCTCAGCAGAGATGATCAGGAGGCATCGGACCTAGTGCAAGACGCGCTTGTGCGTGCAGTCGAGAGAGCTCCCCCGGACCAGTCCATCGCCCAGCGACGTGCATGGCTCCGCACCACGATTACACGCTTGAACATGAACCGGCTTCGAAGAAGGCGCGTCGAGATGAGAGCTTTCTTGAGATACAGGGAATCGGAGCGAGGCTCCTGGCTCGACGAATCGACCGCAAATATCGCATTGCTCAAATCTCTTGAGAGGCTGCCCCCGCGGCAGAGAGCATGCGTTGTTCTGCGATACCTCGAAGACATGGCAGAAGCCGAAATCGCCGAGACGCTTCGCATTCGGGAAGGAACCGTCAAGGCTCACCTCGCTCAGGCGCGAGAACGGCTCCGGACTGCCAACCATAGTTCGAAGCAATAATCGTGAGGCGGTACATCGCTTCATGAGCCTCCGATCGCGGCTCACGCCAGGTACTCCTGCAGGCTCATCACGCCGGCCTCGTGGCCCTTGAGCTCTTCGATGCCTTGGACGGCGGCGAGCACGCCGGCGAGGGTGGTGATGGCCGGCACGCTGTGACGGACGGCTGCAGTGCGGATGTAGTCGCCGTCGGCGCGCGGCCCGGATGAGCCGGTGGGCGTGTTAATGATCAGCGCGATCTCACCGCGCGCGATCAGGTCGGCGACATTCTCGCCTTCTTCACCGATCTTGTTGACCTCCTTGACCGGCAGGCCGTTGCGGCGCAGCAGGTCGGCGGTGCCGCCGGTCGCGACTAGCTCGAAGCCCATCGCGTGGAGCTGGCGCGCGGGCAGGACCATCGCCCGCTTGTCGCGATCGGTAACCGAGATGAACACGCTGCCGCTTCGAGGCAGCGCACCGAACGCGGCTTCCTCGGCCTTGGCGAAGGCGACGCCGAAGCTACGGTCGATCCCCATGACCTCACCGGTGGACTTCATCTCGGGGCCGAGCAGCGTGTCCACACCGGGGAAGCGGCTGAACGGCAGCACGGCTTCCTTCACGGCGACGTGCCCGAAGCGCAGGTCGATCATCGGGTCCCTTTCGGGGATGAGGCCGGCAGTGCGCAACTGCGCGAGCGACTCCCCCGCCATGACGCGGGCCGCGACCTTCGCCATCGGCACGCCGGTGGCTTTCGACACGAACGGCACGGTGCGGCTGGCGCGCGGGTTGGCCTCGATCACGTAGAGGCGGCCGTCTTGGACCGCGAACTGCACGTTGAGCGAGCCGCGCACTCCGAGCGCGCGGGCGAGCTTTTCGGTCGCGTCGCGGATCTGGCCGATCTGCGCGCGCGAGAGCGTATGCGGCGGCAGCACGCAGGCCGAGTCGCCGGAGTGGATGCCGGCCTCCTCGATGTGCTCGAGCACACCGCCGAGGTAGAGCTCATCGCCGTCGAAGATCGCGTCGGCGTCGACCTCGATCGCGTCCTCGAGGAACCGGTCAAGGAACACGGGGTGATCGGGCGAGATCTCGGTGGCGCTCCGCACGTAGGCGTCGAGGCGCTCGTCGTCGTAGGCGATCATCATGCCGCGCCCGCCGAGCACGTAGGACGGACGGATGAGCACAGGGAAGCCGATGCGTTGCGCGATCTCGCGGGCCTCGGCAACCGAGTTGGCAAGGCCCCACGGGGGCGCGTCGAGGCCGAGTTGGTCGAGCACCTCGCCGAAGCGGCCGCGGTCCTCGGCCAGGTCGATCGCCTCGGGCTGCGTGCCCAGGATCGGCACGCCCGCCTCGGCGAGCCCGCGGGCGAGCTTGAGCGGCGTCTGCCCGCCGAGCGTGACGATGACGCCGACCGGGTTCTCGGCGCGCACGACGGCGAGCACGTCCTCGAGCGTGAGCGGTTCGAAGTAGAGCCGGTCGCTGGTGTCGTAGTCGGTCGAGACCGTCTCGGGGTTGCAGTTGACCATGACCGTGTCGTAGCCGGCGTCGTCGAGCGCGAACGCGGCGTGCACGCAGCAGTAGTCGAACTCGATGCCTTGCCCGATCCGGTTGGGGCCCGACCCCAGGATCACGACGGCGGGACGCGTGCCCGGCCGGACCTCGGACTCGTCCTCGTAGGTCGAATAGAAGTAGGGCGTCTCGGCCTCGAACTCGGCGGCGCAGGTGTCCACCGCCTTGAACACCGGGACGATGCCCGCGGCTTCTCGCTCGGCGCGCACGTCCGATTCGGTCCCGCCGGTGAGCGTGGCGATCTGCTTGTCGGAGAAGCCGAGCCGTTTCGCGTCGCGCATCCGCCCGTCGTTGCGGCCGTCGCGCTCCAGGGTCTCGCGCATCCGCACGATGCGGCGGATCTGCGTCAGGAACCACGGGTCGATGCCGGTGACGTCCTGGACCTGCTCGACGCTCGCGCCCGCGCGTAGCGCCGCTTCGACGTCGAAGAGCCGGTCCGGACGCGGTCGCGTCAGCCGCTCCAGAATCGTGACGAGGTCCTCGGGCGGGTCGAAGC
Organism: Actinomycetota bacterium; assembly: GCA_035541035.1. Lineage (GTDB taxonomy): Bacteria > Actinomycetota > AC-67 > AC-67 > AC-67 > DASWHR01. The sequence continues at coordinate 509 of DATLFO010000085.1, read as the reverse complement.
CGTCTCCGTTGAGGCCGGCACGGTTCTGCTCCATCGAGCGGATGCCCTTCTGCAGCGCCTCCGGGAACGTCCGGCCGATCGCCATGACCTCGCCGACCGACTTCATGCTGGTGCCGAGCACCGGCTCGATTCCGGGGAACTTCTCGAAGGTGAAGCGCGGGATCTTCGCCACGACGTAGTCGATGGTCGGCTCGAAGGACGCGAGCGTCTCTTTGGTGATGTCGTTGGGGATCTCGTCGAGCCGGTAGCCGACGGCGAGCTTGGCGGCCATCTTGGCGATCGGGAAGCCGGTGGCCTTCGAGGCGAGCGCGCTCGAGCGCGACACGCGCGGGTTCATCTCGATCACGACCATGCGGCCGTCCTGCGGGTTGATCGCGAACTGGATGTTGGATCCGCCGGTGTCCACGCCGATCGCCAAGATGGCCGCCAAGCTCGCCGTCGGCTACCGGCTCGACGAGATCCCCAACGACATCACCAAAGAGACGCTCGCGTCCTTCGAGCCGACCATC
>DATLFO010000084.1:0-2730 GCA_035541035.1 Actinomycetota bacterium | reverse complement strand
GCACCATCACGGTGCACTCGGCGATCTCGGGAATGTCCTCGAGCACCTGCATCAGCAGCGGCACCGAGATGTTGTAGGGCAGGTTCGCGACCAGTTTGGTCGGCCGGCCGCGCAGCAGCTTTCGCAGATCGACCGTCATCGCGTCGCCCCACACAACCTGAACGCGGTCGCGCCCCAGCAGCACCTCCTCCAGCGCCGGCTGAAGCCCGCGGTCGTGCTCGACGGCGACGACCCGCGCGCCGGCGCTTTGCAGCGCGATGGTCAGCGTGCCCAGTCCCGGCCCGACCTCGAGCACCTGCTCGCCCGGCTGCACGCCGGCCAGGTCGAGCACGCGCATGATCGTGTTGGGATCGACGAGGAAATGCTGTCCGAGCGCCGTCTTGGGCTTGAGGCCGTGACGGGCGAGAATCTCTTTGGTTTCGCGGCGACCGAGCGGCGTGGCCACGGAGGGGCTCAGTAGGCGATCTTTACGCGAACGACGCCCGTGCCGAGCGACGCGATGCGGCTGAAGGCGTTGTCCGACAGGTCGATGATCCGGCCCTTGACGTAGGGCCCGCGGTCGCGGATGACGACGTTGACGCTCTTGCCGTTCTCGAGGTTGGTCACCTTCACGACCGTCCCTTTGGGCAGCGTCTTGTGCGCGGCCGTGAGGCCGTAGGCGTCGTACCAGGACGCCACGCCGGACTGCGTGCCCTTGTTGCACGGGCACGACGGGAAGCCGGCGCCGATCGCAACGATGCGCGGCTGAGGCTTTCGCACGACCTTGGACTCGAGCAGCGTGCGCTTGACCCGCTTGCCGTCCACGTAGGTGGACAGGTAGCGCATGACCCTGAGCCCGGCGCGGCCTTCCTGGATCACCTTCGTCACGCCGAACTCGACGTCGGTGGAGCGCTTGGTCTGGGTCGGGGCGGCGAGGACCTTCTCGACGGTCTCCTTGCGCTCACCGACGCGCACGACCTTCACCGTCATCCCGTGCGTGGGATAGGCATCCAAGCCCGGCTGCACACGGTCTTTCGCACCGAGCGAGATGCCGAGCTCGGACAGCATCTGCCGGACGGTCGGAGCGTTGGTGATGACCCGCTCGCTCTTGTCGTCGTGCACGACCGTCACGGCGACGGCCTGGCGATATTCGATGGTCATGCCCGGGTACACGCGCGCCGACCGCGAGGCGCCCACGTAGTCGCGCATCGACGATCGCAGCGCGACCTGGCGGATGACCTCGTCCACCGTCGATGCGGTCACGACCACCTCGCGAGGCGTGCCGTTGAGGATGATCGTGACGGGCTTGGCGCGCACGATCTTGATCAACGTGCCCTCGCGGACGCGGGTGCCGGGCGGCGGCGTGACCCGATCGCCTTCGGCGACGTCGATCCCGGCCCGCTCCAGCGCGTCGCCGACCGTGAGCGCGAAGGTCTTGACCGGCCGGATCTCGCCTTCGATCCGGACCGTGACACTCTTTTCGAGCTGAACGTAGACGAGCGTGGCCGACACGAGCAGGCACACAAGGCCCGCTCGCGCGACGGCTCGTTTGATCCGGACGCCCCGCTGCATACGTGTCGCTTTCCGGATGCGCGCCCGCCCCGCGGATCTCGCGGCGCCGGCGGGCCTCCGGCCCCAGGCAACGGGCGCAAGGCTAACAGAAGCGGGTGCCCGGGCTTCAAACCGGGCAAACCGGACACGGGGAAGCGGCGGCCGGGGCTTAGCCGGCGACGCTCGCCCGGCCGGCCTCGGAAGCCGCCCGGGGCAGGTGGACCCGGAACGTGCTGCCGCGCCCGGGCTCGGACTCGACCCGCACGTCCCCGCTCATGCCGCGCGCGAGCTTGCGGGCGATGTATAGGCCGAGCCCGGCGCCGCCGGTCTCCATGACGAGCGGATCCTCGAGGCGCTTGAACCGCTCGAAAATCTCTTCGGTCTTGTCCGCCGGGATGCCGCGGCCGAGGTCGTGGACCTCGATGATGGCCTCGCCGTTGACGCTTCGGGCCTCGACCGTCACCGGCGTACCGTCGTCGGAGAACTTGAACGCGTTCGACACCAGGTTGGCCAGGATCTGCTCCACGCGCAGCGAGTCGCCGATCGCGCGTGCGCCGTCTTCGCACGACACGATCAGCTCGCGGTGCGGCCGTGAGGCGCGGAAGGTGCGTTGCGTCTTCTCGAGCACCGCCGCCAGCGACACCGGCTGGGTTCGCAGCGCGGGCATGCGCCGCTCCCCTTCGCCCGACATCGTCGAGGCCAGCAGCAGGTCTTCCACCAGCCGGCCCAGATGCTCGGTGTGGTCCAGGATCGTGGAAAGCGCTTCGCGGCGGCGGGCGGCCGGCAGTTCCTCGCCGCGGCGAAGCAGCAACGCGGCGAAACCCTTGATCGGAGTGAGCGGCGTGCGAAGCTCGTGCGAGACGGTCGAGATGAAGTCGCTCTTGAGCCGGTCGACCTCGCGGCGGCGGGTGACGTCGTTGACGACGATGACGTCGAAGGCCATCGAGCCGTCGGCGGCCTGGCCGCGGCCGTGACGGCCGTGCAACCAGCGCACCTGCCCGTCGGGAAAGATCAGCTCGAGGTCGAAGGTGTCGGCCTCGCCGGCCACGTCCACCGAGACGGCCTCGCCGTGCAGCCCGCGGCCGCGCAGCAGAAACCCGACCTGCTTGCCGGCGGCCTCGGCCGCGCTCACGCCGGTCATGCGCTCCATCGACGGGCTCCACAGCGCCACGCGGCCATGATCGTCGGCCAGCACGATGC
>DATLFO010000083.1:0-2629 GCA_035541035.1 Actinomycetota bacterium | reverse complement strand
CTGCGCGATCATCGCCTCGTCCTGCTCGCGAAGCGCGGTGATCTCGTGCGTGGCGAGCGCGGTCTGCTCGGCGAGGCGGCGGTTTCGCGACAGCAGCGCGCCCGTGTAGTTGACGGCATCGCCGACGTCCGAAAGCGTCTCGGCGCCCATGACCGCGCCGACGTAATGCGTGGGACCACGCATGTACATCTCGATCGAAGCCGTATCCATCTGTCCGCGCAGCCGGTCGTAGGCGGCCATCGTGTCGATGAGCTGATCCTGATGTCGTTTCCATCGCCGGTCGAGCCGGTCGAGCTCGGCGTTGCTCTCGCGGATCTGCGCGGTAAGGGAACGCATCGAGGCCTGGATGGACGCGACGCGCGCCTGCTTCTGACGCGCGACCCCTTCGAGCCACTTCAGCCGCTTCTCTTGCACCGCGATCTGCGACGTGGTGTCGGCTCCGGCCGCGGGAGCGAAGACGGCGATCAGCGCGATCGCGAGCAGACCCACGACCGCCCGGCGCAGCGACAACCTCCGGCGACACGACATCAACCCGCTACGCATATCCGACATCTCGTCCGGCCGCCAGTATTACTTGAATGTAATTCTGCGGCGCCGTCCTGCTTCGCCGCGCCCCGGGACATGATCGACATCCAGTCCTTCATCTGGGTTCTCGGCTCGAGCGAATACGACTGATCGGCCGAAATCCCTCTTTACCGGCCCGGCCGGCCGGCCGTACCATGAAGGTTCGAATCCAGGGGGGAATCGAATGCGGGGGAGAATCATCATCGCCGCGGCCGCCTTAACCGCCGCCATGCTCGGAGCCGAAGGCGTCCACGCCGCACCAGTCGCCGTCATCGCCGGAGGCCCCATGCGCCCCCCGGGTCTCTTCGTCCAGGAGAACATGCATCCGGTCTTCACCTTCTGCTCGTTTCCCAGCTTCGAAACCGCGACCTCGACCACGATCGCAACGTTCGTCATCCGCCCCAACACCCACGAGGCGCATTTTCAGGTAACTAACCGATGCGGTACCTACGACGAGACCTTCAGGCTTGGCGAGTGCCGCCAGTTCCGTCCGAGCCAATGGGATTGTGACCACCGTCGGCCCGATGGGTTCCGTGCGTGGGCGACCTACGCCATTCTGGACGGCAAGCCTCACATTGACGCGGGCGAGTACAAGGAATCCGACCCGTCGAACGTCTACTGGTGGGTCAACGGTTTCCTGCTCGCGCCGGCCATCACAAGTATCTAGGAGCCGATTAACGGCGGCACCGTAAACACGTCCGGGGCAGAACTGACGACCTTGTCATCCCATACCACGTGCGCATGGTTCCTGATCTCCTGACCCGGCATCGCGAACTGATCGAGGCGAACCAGATAATTAAGCGTGCGCTTCCGGTCGGCACCTACCGCTTGTCGCCAAACAACCCGATGGTCGTCGTCGGCACCACGAAAACTGTCGGTGCAAACCTGCTGACCGGCTTGATCCGTGCATTCCACGAACCACGTCTTGTCGGGGACGCTGGTGGTGATCAGGAGTTCGCCGTCGACGTCGTTGGCGGACACGGTCACCACGTACTTCAGATAGCGGCTCCCCGCGATCATCAGCACATCGGAGACCTCGACCGACACCTCCGGGACACGGATCGACGGAAGCGAGGGTCGCGGCACTCCCGGACGAGGCGTCGGCGAGATCCTCGTGTCATCCCCGGCCCATGATCCGGACGTCCGCTGCGAGCCGCTCGACCCGGCACCGGCCGCGACGGGCTGCGAATCCTCGTTTGTCACCGCATCGCAGGCTTCCACGCACGCGGGCCGGCTGATCCGCTCCGACGGCCTGCGTAGATCCCGATCAGGATCCCCAAGACCGCCCGGCGAATAGACCCAGATCATCGCCGTGGCCGACACACTCCAAAACACCAGCCAAAACACGGCCCCAACCAGGATCGGACGGCGGCGGCGCACCTCACTCCACCAGCGCCACAGCCGCATAGGCCCTCCGACAAGCCCGCTCATGCTTCCGATATCGGATGCGGCCCCACCCCGACCCCATGCCCCGCCATGCCGGTCCTGCTATAGCCCGGACGGGCCACATGGGACGACATTCGTCCGGCGGACTGAATGCCGGAACCGTCGGGCCGGGCGACTCGTCAACTTTCTTGACGTCCGTTCGGAACATCCGGGACGGACCGGACCGCCGCCGCCTCAGAGCGGCGACACGTCAACTTTCTTGACGAGTCCGTTCGGAGCCACATCCGGGACGGACCGGTCGGCGCGCGACCCGGAGCGACACCGCAGGCATGACGGCGGCCGCGATGGGCATGGAAAGCGAAGCGGCCCCAAGAGGAGGCCGCTTCGCTGAGCGAGTGGTGTCTAGTACGTAGCCTTGATCTGGAACGACGTTCCTGCACCGGCCGAGTTGTACGTGTAGACGCTGACGTACCACCAGCCGTTCGACGGGTTCGTCACCGTGCAGCTCTCGTCCGGCGAGGACGAGATGCCACGGCAGTTGTACGAAGTCGTCGTCGGCAGGGCGTTGTAGCGAACGTACAGATCCAGGTCACCGGCGGTTCCGTCGAGTGTGGAGACCAGGCTCGGACGGCCGCTCGGCACGCAGATCTTGTAATCCCTCCAACGCACGGTCGTAGAC
>DATLFO010000082.1:0-2892 GCA_035541035.1 Actinomycetota bacterium | reverse complement strand
TCCCCGCGCCGTTCTCGCCGACGAGGGCGACGGTGGCGGCCGCCGGAAGGTGCAGCGAGATGTCCCGGAGCACCTGCTTCTCGGTGCCGGGGTAGGCGAAGGTGACGTTCTCGAACGTGATCCCGTGGCCGATCGCGCGCGGCGCCGGCAGCGGACGCTCCGCGACGGTCAGCGCCGGCTCGTAGTGCAGCAGCCACAGGTACTTCTCGCCCATGAACGCGCCTTCGGTGAGCCCGGCCACCAGCTCGGCGGCCATCTCGACGTGACCGAGCATGAGTCGCGTCAGCTGCACTCCCATCGCGACTTCGCCGAGCGTCGCCTGCCCGCGCAGCGCCAGCGTGCCGATGAACGCGATCGAACCGGTGAGCGCGAGCCCGTACAGGATGCCGCCGAAGGTCGAGCCGGCGGCCTGCTTGAGGCGCGCGCGGAACATCAGGCGCACGAAGGCATCGGACAGCCGTCGGTGCTCGGAGAGGATATGGCCGCGCAGCCCGAACAGGCGGATCTCCTTCGCGCCGGTCGGCGAGGTCGCGAGCTTGAGGTAGTGCTCGGCCAGGCGCTGCTCGGGAACCGCCTTGTCGAACATCGCCCAGTGCTTCCGGTACGCCCGGAACTGGATGTAGGCCGAGGGAATCATCACGAACGGCAGCGCGATCAGGATCGGATGGATCTGACCGAGCAGGATGATCGAGGCCAGGATGCCGAAGAGCACGAACATCGCCGAGCCCATCGTCTGAAGCATCTGCGAGGGCAGCCACACCCGCTCACGCACTTGCTTCATGCGGTCGGCGAACTCGGAACGCTCGAGATGGTCGAGGCCGGGGGCCCCTGCCGCGATGCGCATCATGCGCTGATCCACGACGTGGCTGATCCGGTCCGCCATGTCTACCTGCAGCAGTTGCATCAGGTCGTTCAGGAGCGTGCTCCCGCCTTGGATCGACAGGAAGATCACGCCGAACAGCAGCGCCTTGCCTCGGTCGCCCTCCGCGAGCCCGTCCACGACGCTGCGCGAGACCAGCGCGCCGAACGCCCCGATGATGCCGAGCGACAGCATCAACGAGAACAGCGCCGCCGCGCGCGAGCGCGCCGCCTCCCAAGCCATGCCGAAGATCGCCCCGTAGGTGTGGAAGATCTTCGACAGCACGCGGCCGACCCCGAGCTGCTGACGGCGGCTCATTCGAGGTTCCCCGTCGCGAGGTAGTGCTCGGCCTGCAGTCGGTACAGGTCCGCGTAGCGGCCGGCGTGCGCCATCAGCTCCGCGTGCGTGCCGTCCTCGACGACGCGGCCGTCCTCCATGAACACGATGCGCTCGGCCATGCGCACGGTCGAGAAACGGTGCGACACGAGCAAGGTCGTGCGGTCCTTCGACAGCTCGGCGAAGTGTTCGTACAACTCGTGCTCCAAGCGCACGTCCAGCGACGCCGTCGGCTCGTCTAGGACGAGCAGGTCGGCGTCTTGCCCGAGCTGCGCCATCATCGCGCGCGCCAGCGCCACTCTCTGCCATTGCCCGCCGGACAGATCAACCCCGCCGAACTCGCGCGCGAGCGGCGTGTCCCACCCCTCCGGCATCCGGCCGATCTCTTCCAGCACGCCCACCCGGCGCGCAGCCTCGGACAGCATGGCCTGGTCGAAGCGGTGCTCGACCGAACCGAACCCGATGTTGTCGCGCACGGGAAGGTCGTAGCGCGTGAAGTCCTGGAAGATGCACGCGAGCCGCTTGCGCAGATCGACGAGATCGAACTCGCGGATGTCGATCCCGTCGAGCATGATGCGGCCCTCGGTGGGATCGTAGAAGCGGCACAGCAGCTTGATCAGCGTCGTCTTGCCGGCGCCGTTCTCGCCGACGAGCGCGATCGACTGCCCCGGCTGGATATGCAGGTCGAGCCCTTGAAGGATCCAGCGCTCGGTGCCGGGGTAGCGGAAGTGCACACCCTCGAATCGCACGCCTTCACGAGGGAGGTCGTGCGCGCTGCGCGTGCCGCGCGCCTCCATGCGCGGGTCCTTCTCCGGAAGGTCGAGCAACCGCAGCACGAACGGCAACAGGTAGTTCATCCGGCGGATCCACGCCGCCCCGGTGAAGATTCCGACGGACGCGGTCACGATCGCGGTCGCCGCGAGCGACGAGGCGAGGAAGAGGCCGGCGTCGATGTGCCCCGGTGAGCCCGCAGGCCGCAGCGCGGCGCTGAGCATCGCCCAGTAGGACACGACCAGCCCCGCGATCATGGCGACGTGCAGTCCCATGACCAGCCACGCGCCGAACCGACGCTTGCGCCAGGTCTCCGCGTACCCGGCGGTCCAGTGCGTGTCCTGCCGTCCGGCCACCCAGTCGCGCAGACCGAACAAGCGCATCTCCTTCGCGGCCTCCAGCTCGAGCGCGAGCGTTCGGTAGTAGGACGCGCGCCGGATCTCGGGCGTGTCCTGCCACAGCGCGAGCCCTTGGCTCTTCACGCGGTTGAACGCGGCGACGCCGGCAGGGATCGCGGTGCCGAGCAGGATCGCCGGCACCCACCCGGCGAAACGTGCGGCGACGACCGACAGCGAGATCGTCTGCACGAGCTGCTGGAAGATCTGGCCGAGCACGAACACGCTCTGGGCCGGCGACCAGTCGATCCACTCCGACACCTCGAGCTTGTCGCGGAACGCGGGGTCCTCGAAGTGCGCGATCCCCGGCGTCGCCGTGACTCCTGCCATGACCCGGCGCGACAACAACGCCTGGAACCTCCGGCCGAGCCCGAACTGGAACGCGCCCTTGATCGGCTTGATGACCTGGCTGCTCGCGATCGCGATGCCGAGCAAGACCAGCGCGCCGCGCGCGTTCGCCGCGGCCGCCGACGCAGAGCCTTCCCGCACGGCGTCGGGGAGGGCGGAGACGAAGCGACCCGTCTGGGCCAC
>DATLFO010000081.1:0-7275 GCA_035541035.1 Actinomycetota bacterium | reverse complement strand
CCGGGACTCGCGGAGCCAGTAGGGAACCGAAAACGCGGCATCGACGGGAATCCTCACCTCGAACCGACGCGGCCCGCCCGTCTCCGGCTCCTCGGCCCCGGTGGAGGGGCCCTCGGCGACGGCGAACCCCGCCGGCGCCTCGAGACGGACCCGCGCGCCGGCCGCGCCCCAGACGCGCACGATCACCGGCAGCGTCGAGCCGGGCGTGGCCCGCGGCGCCGCGGCCGATGCCTCGACCCGGATGCCGGAGCAGTCCGCGACGACCGCGGCGAACGCGGCGCGGCGCCGGCGGATCTCCCGGATGAGCGCACCGTCCCGCCGTGCGGCGCTCTCGGCTTCGCCGAGCGCGGCGAGTCCCTCCGCGAGCGCCGCGATCACGGCACGCGGCCGATGGGGATGGAAGCTTTCGTAGGCGCGCTGCGCGGCTTTCTGCGCACGGTTGAGCGCGTCGGCGATCGCCGGCGAAGGCTCGCCCGCCCGGTCGCAAAGCGCGGCGAGCGAGGTGTCGATCCCCGCGAAGAATCCTTCGCCTCCGTCGGCGGGGCCGCGCAGAAGCCGGTATCCGTATCGTGCGCTTCCGGGCCTCGGCAGCAGCGCGAAGCCCTGGGAGCGGTGGCGGTTGCATCCCTCCCGCGCAAGCTCCTCGAAGGTGCGCCCGCTCTCGGGCTCGATCTCACCGGCGTCGATCCATACGTCGCCGTCCGCGGAGGCGTCGCCGCCGGCGGCGTCTTCTTCCCCGGCCTGCCAGTCCCCGGCGAGCGAGCGGTACAGACGGACGGGGCTCCACGACGGCAGCGACGGTCCCCGCGCGGGTTCCCCCGCGGCGTCGAAGGCTTCCTCGATGACCAAGCCGATCGCTTGATGATGCCCGTGCCCGTCGCCCGGCCCGCCCGACCAGCGTGACACCACGACCTGCGGGCGGACCACGCGGATCGCTCGAACGATCTCGTCGACGAGCCGGTCCCGTCCCCAGCGCGCGAGCGTCTCCGCACCACGCTTGCTGTAGCCGAAGTCGTAGAAGGGGCCGTAGAGGACCTCGCCGCCGTCGAAGCGTCGGGCCGCGAGGCTTTCCCAGGTGCGGATGATGCCGAGCGCTTCCCCTCGCTCGGCCCCGACGGCGTTCTGTCCGCCCTCGCCGCGGGTGGCCGACCAGTAGGCGGCGTGGGCTCCGTCGCCAAGGGACACACGGGCAATGAGCGCCGACTGCTCGTCGTCGGGGTGCGCCCCGACGTGGAGCAGCGTGGCGCCGGCCCCGAGCGCGCGAAGACGCGAGGTCAGGCTCGAAGCGGCGCGTGAGCGAGCGGGACTCGACACGATTGCCACAGTTTATGTGGCAATCGGAGATCTTCCTAGATTCTGCTAGCCGGTGAGGCCGAGACGCACGAGCGCCTCCGCGGTCAGCCGCTGGCCGGCCGACTCGAACCACCAGTCGCCGCAGGCCGTGCACGCGAGGGCTTCGATCACGGGGATCTTGCGCGGCAGGACGACACGGTCGCGATCCACCGAAGCGGATCCGCACGCGCCGCATGCTGGGACGGGGGTCATCGGGTTCGATTTCGGCATGCAGGCTCCGCCTCTAGTGTCGGACAACGCCCCCTGCTGCTTGACCCGCAGATGCGGTCGAAATCTCGATAGCATTGGGCTCGCCATGATCGTGCGATGTGGACGGTGCCGCGCGGAGCTGGAGATCGCGGCTCCCGGCGAGTTCATCTGCCCTGCCTGCGGAACCCGAAACGCCGTGAGAGGCGGCCCGGCCGCGGGGCAGCCCCCGCCCACGCAGCCGTCGCCGTTCGGCGCCGGCCCTCCCGGCGGGCTGACCGTCCCTGGTGGCACGCTCCCGCCGCCGCCGGTGGGCGGATCGGATCCGAACGTCACCTGGGGCGCCTGTCCGGCGTGCTCGTGGCGCTTCGCACACGGCGAAGCCGAGCACCTGACGTGCCCGAGCTGCCGGGCGCGGCTCATCGTGACGGCCGACGGGCTGCGCCCGGAGGCTTGACCCGGGCCGGGACGGGAAGCCCCAGCGCCGTGAACAGGCTTCCCCGGTCGGCCTCAGTCAGCGCATCCTGGTAGCCCGTCAGATAGGCGAGGCGCAGCAGCGCCGCGGCCATGCCGAGGGGGATGGCCTCGTCGTGAGACGACCAGATCGCCGCCCACAGGTCGGCCAGCCTTGGATCGAGCACGGTCGCCGCCTCGGCGGCCTGATCGTACTCTTTGTTCCTTTTATCCTGGGCGTCCGGCATACCCGGAAGCGTAGGCCAGGGGTACGACAGAAACGCCATGAAACCCGGGCAGGCATGAAACGACGGTATGTCGAAACCTTCCAGTACAAGCGGCCTGGGGCCGTACCCGGACAATGCTCCAGAACGCTGGACATAGGCACCGAAAAAACCTACGGTTGAGCCGCAGCCGAGGTGACCTTCTAGGGAGGACGGGATGGGCAGGATCCTTCGGTTCCGTCGCCGAGGACAGATCCCGCAGTTCGAGGAGGCCCTTGCGCGCCTCACCGAGGAGATCACCCTCACCCAGTCCTACGCGGACGCCATGATCCGCAGCGGCCAATACCGGGCCGCCTTCGCCGTGGTGGACGAGCAGCGCGACCGCCTCGTCCACGCGCAGGAGCAGATGCTCGCCGCCATGCGTCCCCGCCACCGTCGCGGCCGCGTCGCCGCTGCCGGCCTCGCCGCCGCGATGCTCGTCGGCTCCGCCTCGTTCGCCGCCCTGTCGTCGCGCAACGACGCGCCGTCCGCGCCATCGGCTCCCGCGGTCCTGGAGCGAGTCGAGAACCGGCTCGCCGAAGCCGCACTCGTCGACGACGAGCGCCGGGCCAGCACGATCGTGGCCGAGGCCCTCGCGGACCTGATCTCGATCGGTCCCGAGCTGTCGAGGGACCCCGAGATCCAGCAGCAGGTCGAGTCGATGCTTCGCAAGCAGATCGACCGGCTGACCGAACGCCGGAGCGGGACCGCGCTGATCGCGCAGCTCAACGCCGCGGTCGAGAAGGTCAAGGCTGAGGTGAGCGAGCCCGATCCGCCACCGCCGGCTCCCGAGCCGAAGCCCCAGACCGACGAAGCACCCGCGCCTTAGTAGCTACTGGCCGTCGTCCGCGCCGCCCGCCGAGAGCCGGCGTCGCGCTACGTCCGCGTCGATCAATCCCTGCTGAACGAGGCGCTCCAGCGCGACATCCATCGTGACCATCCCGTGCTTCATGCCGGTCTGCATGATCGACTGCACCTGATGGGTCTTGGCTTCACGGATGATGTTGCGGATCGAGGGCAACACGACCAGGATCTCGTGCGCGGCCACGCGGCCGTTGCCGTCCTTGGTCGGCAGCAGCGCCTGTGAGATGACCCCCTCCAGCGACTCCGAGAGCATCACGCGGATCTGCTCCTGCCGGTCGGCGGGGAAGGCGTCCACGATCCGGTCGATGGTCTTGGGCGCGCTCATCGTGTGGAGCGTGCCGAACACCAGGTGGCCGGTCTCGGCTGCGGTGATCGCCAGCGAGATCGTCTCGAGGTCGCGCATCTCGCCGACCAGGATGACGTCGGGATCCTCGCGCAGCGAGGCGCGCAGCGCGTTGGCGAACGAGTTCGTGTGCGACCCGACCTCGCGCTGGGTCACGACGCAGCGCTTCGGCTGGTGCACGAACTCGATCGGGTCCTCGATGGTCAGGATGTGGCCGTTTCGCTCGCTGTTGATCAGGTCGATCATCGCCGCCAGGGTTGTGGACTTGCCCGAGCCGGTCGGCCCGGTGACCACCACCAAGCCCTTCTCGCGCCGGCACAGGTCGATGATCGCCTGCGGCACACCCAGGTCCTCCACGGACTTGATCTTGGTCGGGATCACGCGGAAGACGCCGCCGTAGCCGCGTCGTTCCATGAAAACGTTGGCCCGGAAGCGGCTGTCGTCGGTTTCGATCGCGAAGTCGACCTCACGCTCCTCGGCGAGCCGTTCACGCTGCTGCAGGGAGCAGACCTGATCCACCATCTTCTGGGTGTCGCTGTCGTCCAGCGGCACCTCGCCGACGGCGAGCAGCTCGCCGTGGAGGCGCACCATGGGCGGCAGCCCGACGCGAATGTGAAGGTCCGATGCGCCGGTCGCGACGGTATGAGCGAGCAAGGCGAAAGCGTCCATGCACGATGGGTCGGCACGGCCCCGCCCGAACTTGAGTGAAAGCGGGGCGAAGCGGGCACGGGCCGCACGCGTTGTTACCGGCTGGGAAGTTACCGGCCGGTTCTATTCACTTTCGGAGACCCACGCTAAGGTGGCCGGGAGCCGCGCTCACGACGCGCGACAGGAGGGTGAGAGCCATATGCGACTTGAGCACGTCATGACCCGGGAGGCCATTCTGGTCCATCCCGCGGACCCCGTCGTAGTGACTGCCAAGACCATGCGGGAGCGCCATACCTCGTCGGTGCTCGTCGTGGACGACGCCGGCGCGCTGGTCGGGATCCTGACCGAGCGGGACCTTGTCCACAAGATCATCGCCGAGGGACAGTCCTTCGCGGCCTTGACCGTCGGCGACCTGATGACGCCCAACCCGATCACGGCCGATCCGCTCGACCGGGTCTGGGAAGGGGCGCGCAAGATGTCGGAGCACCGGATCCGTCATCTGCCGGTCACGCAGCAGGGACGTCCGGTCGGTGTCGTCTCGCACGACGACATTCGCGGCATGGAAACCGACCCGCGTCCGACCTGGGACGTCATCCGCGGGCTGCACGCCTCGTCGCAAGAGCAGACCCTCGACATCGAGGACGCGCCCAGCGACCTCGGCGAGATCATCCCTGCCTGGTACTAGCAAGCCCCTTCCTTTCGAAAGAGCCGGGCATGGCCCGGCTCTTTCGTTTCCTGGGTAAGGTAGGAGGCCCATGCGAAAGGTGCTTCTTCCGTTGCTCGCCTTGGCACTGCTCGCCACGCTCGCTCCGTCGCGCGCGGCGGTGGTGGAGCGGCTTCGCTTCGACAACGGCGGCGTCGCCTCGGTCGAGGTGATCTATCCGAACAGCCCCAATCAGACCTGCGAAAGCAAGATCAAGAAGCCGTGGCGCGCGCGCTACCGCGGCGCCCTCGAGGTCGTGATGACCGACGACAACCGGCTCGCGATCGTGGACGAGATCACCTTCCCCGAATATCTGTACGGCCTCGGAGAGGTGCCGCGCTCGTGGCCCGAGGAGACGCTTCGCGCGCAGGTGATCGCAGCGCGATCCTACGCGCTCTACCAGCTGCGAAACCCGCGTCCCGGTGCGCAGTCGATCGGCTACGACATCTGCTCGACCGACCGCTGCCAGGTGTATCGGGGCGTCGCGGTCGAGCAGGGCGCATTCGGCGAGCGTTGGGTAAAGGCCGTCGACGACACCGAAGGCATGGTCCTGACCCACGGCGGCGATCCCGTGCAGGCGTTCTACTTCTCGACCTCCTCGGGAACCACGCGCGGCAACAACGAGGTCTTCGGCGGCCCGCCGCGTCCATATTTCAACCCGGTGCCGGGCAAGGACGACGGCTCGCCGATGGCGCGCTGGACGGTACGCATCCCGCTCGCCGAGCTCGGCCCGATCCTGCGGCGCGACGGGCTGTGGGGATCGGAGCCGATCACCTCGGTGCGTCGCGACGGCGCGCGCATGGTCATCTCGGGCGGCGGCAAGACGCAGCGTCCGACCGCGACATCGTTCCGCTCGACGCTCAACAGCGAGGCATCGTGCGCGTTTCCGGGCAAGTACCCGCCGCGGCGAAGCGACGGATCGAAGCTGCCGCAGACGGTGCCTTCGATCCGCTTCGAGGTGTCGGTGTCGGGCAGCGACGCCGTGATCACCGGCCGCGGCTGGGGCCACGACGTCGGCATGTCGCAGTACGGCGCTAAGGCGCTCGCCGAGGAAGGCAAGAGCGCCGCCGACATCCTCGCCTACTACTACGGCGGCCTGCGGCCGCAAAAGATCACCGAACCGGGCGCCATCCGCGTGATGGTCGCCGAAGGCGCGATCAAGATCCGCATCACGCCCGAGGGCGGCGGCACGCTGCGCACCGGTGCCGGCGGCGTGATCGGCCAAGGCGAAACCTACGAGATCACACCGGGCGCCGGCGGCGTGAAGGTCGCGCGCGTGAAGGCGGGCACGGTCGAGCCAACGCTGTCGGTCGAAGCCGCCGGCGAAGGCACGCTCAACGAGGACGAGACCTTCACGCTTCCGGTGAAGCTGTCGGCCCCCGCGCGCATCACCGCGGTCGTGCTGCGCGGCGAGACCGAGGTACGCCGCGAGCCCGAATCCTCCTTCGAGCGCGGCGAGCACGAGATCACCGTCGCGATGACCGGCGCGGACGGCAAGCCGCTGGCGGACGGCACCTACGATGTCGCCGTCGAGGCCTTCGACGGCATCGACCGCGTGCGCTTCGTGACGCCGGTCGCGATCTCGCGTCCGCCCGCTCCCCGATCCTCGAGCCCGATTCGGTCCCTCTCTCCGCTCCCGCTGATCGCCGCGGCCGCGCTGATCCTGCTGCTCGTGGGTGGGTTTTTCCTGATCCGCACCCGTTCGCGCCGCACGTAACTACTGGTTTGCGACGATCGGATCGCCTGGTCCGATGAAAACCTTTCGGTTGCAATGAAACGCTGCACCCCTCCGGCCGTTTTAGCGGGATGAATGACGACGGCCGCATCCGGCGGGACAAGCCCGTACCGGTCGCGGCGAACCCCAACGCCAGGGGAGGGAGATCATGCGCAAGTCCATACCTGTCTTCACTATTGCCTTCGTCGCCTTGATGGCGGCGCTGCCCGTGCACTCGGCGGGCTCGTCGCCGCTGGTTCACGCCAGCGCCGCTCAGGCCTTCGGAGTCCGTGTTCACGTCGCGACCCCGGTCGGCGACCCGTCGCTGACGGTCGAGCCGACCCCGTTCGCATCCGCCGCCGACCCGTCGGTGGACGCGGTGACCAGAACCGTGCTCGGCCCGATTCGCGCGCCCGAAGACGGCACGCTGCTCGGCGATGCGCGTGCGCTCGTCGCCGAGGCCGCGCGCACGCTCACACCGCGGCCCGCATCCAGTGCCGAAGCGGTCGTGACGCAGGTCTCATTGTTCGAGACGGCCGGCATCCCGCTGATCAGGGCGGACGTGATCCACGCCGCCAGCAGCACCGAATGCACGAGCCCGTCGAGCGCCAAGACCAGCGCGGCCGGCTCGCGCCTGGTGGGCCTTTCGATCGCCGGCGAGGTCATCGACGAGACGCCGGAGCCGAACACCGAGATCCCGCTCGTCTACGACAACGGCACGCCCGCCGACGCCTCCGATGATCTGTCG
>DATLFO010000080.1:0-2999 GCA_035541035.1 Actinomycetota bacterium | reverse complement strand
TCGCGCAACAGATCCGGCTCGGCCTCCTCAAGCTGCTTGCGCAACCAGTCGCCAAGGTCCATGCTAGGAACGACCATCGTGCTCTCCTCTCGAGTCTTGTCAGGACTTCTTGAGGATGACACGGTGGTCTTCACTTACCGGAGAACCAGGGTCCCGTCGTACACCACGCCCATGGACGCTAACGGGCTGGGCGCTGGCCGCTCTGCTCCTTCTCGGCGGCGGTTGCTCGCGAAGCGAGGCCCGCGAGTTCCGCGGTTCGTCGGACATACCCGTGGCGAGAGCGCAACAGTCGGTCACGCCCAAGAAGGCCGCGTTCGTTCGCGGGCCGAGCGGCTGGTCTCGGGCTGTCCTTGATCCCGACCGTCGGGGAGCGACGATCTACTTCCTTGGTGGACCCACTTCGTGCTGGAGCGTGGACGACGTGAAGCTCCGTTACCGTGGCAAGGATGTCACGGTAACGCTCTATTCGGGGATTACCGTCCAACCCGAAGTGGAGATCTGTCACACGGTCGGCATTCCCTCCAAGATCCATGTCGCGTTCGACCGGCGCGTCGCGTCCGTCGCCGACGGCGCGGAATCGTCCTGACCGCAGATCGCGCCGGCCTTGTCGAAGGGTTCGAGCCCGAGCGGGCGATGCGAGGCAGCTTGGTCCGAGAATCAAGAGAAGCCGCCCGAAGGCGGCCTCTCTTCGTGCTTCGATGTGCTCAGACGAGGAGGAACGTCGCCGACATCTCCCCCTGATTGCCGACCCGATCGGTGGTGGAGATCGTGAAGGTGGTCAGGCCGCTCGGCAGGTCCGCGATGTGGGCCGACCAGATCGTGCCCGAGGTGTAGTAGGCGCTGCAGGACGAGCACGTCACCGCCAGCTGCGTCGTACCCTCGTCGTTGGTGGCCGTCACCGCGACGGCCGCCACACCCGACAGGTTGTCGTAGGCGACGCCGTTCAGCGCCGAACCGTCGTATCCCAGATCCGGCGCGCTGGCACGGACCAGAAGCGGCGTCTGACACGACTCCAGCGTGTCGGAAGCCGCGGCCGCGCACACGTCGTCGGCAGGGCTGGGAAGCGGAGAGTTGACGATTGCCTCCGGGGCGGTGTTGTCGACGGTGACCCCGACCACATTGGAGAAGACCGAGCTGCCGTTCACCTTGGGGACTCGAATCCTCAAGGAGTAGGTGGCCAGGTCCTTGACCGTTGTCGTATCCCACGAGAACGAGCCGCCGGCGGCCGAGACGGTGCCCAGGTCGTCGAACGAGTTGCCGTTCGGCGACTTCCTCAGCTGCACGGTGGCGTCGGCGCCGGGCAGACAGTACGAGCCGGGCGGCGAGCCGGGTGAGAACGTCCAGCCGACCGTCACGGTCCCGCGCAAGATCGCTCCTGCGACGGGCGACGTGAGCGTGACCGAGCAAGGGTCCGCGGCCTGCGCCGCTCCCACGCCGAGTACCATGAGCGCCAGAGCGCTTGCCAGAGCAATCCGTTTCATTCTGATCATCCCCGCCGATCTTCTCGTTTGTCGCCGTTGCGCTCGGCTACGGCTTGACGTCCAGGCTGGCGGCACCGCTGAGCGCCAGCGGACCGCATTCGATCTTCGAAAGGCGAAGGTCCAGAGAGACGCCGTCCGTGCTCGCGGAGCCCTTCAGCTGGCCGTGGATCTTCAGGTCGCCGCCCTGGCCCTGACGGAGCAGGTGGAAGTGGAAGTTGGCTTTGAAGGAGACACCCTTCGAAAGGTCGCCGGCGACACGAACCATCGCGTTGATGTGGCCGTTCCCGGTGTACTTCGCGCCGCTCGGCGTTCCGGTTCCGTGCGTGTCCGCGAGGTTCAGGTGGAGCCGGATGACGTTCTGCTCGTTGGTCGAGTGCACGTGCGCGACGCCGTGGATCTTCCCGTCGATGGCGACGGTGTCCGGCGGAGTCGTGCACGGGTTCGCCAGCTGTCCCTTGAACGCCTGACGGATCTGCTGCTGAACGAGCGGCTTGTCGGCGGAAGCCGACGTGATGCTGAGCGCCATCGCGCCGATGAGCGCGGCGAGCGCCAACCTAGTGCCCTTAGACATTGCTTTTCCCCCCCGGGATCCCTGGTAGCCGAGCCGACCTTGCCCCCCGGCGAGTCCCGAGGGCTACGCGTAGTCGGGACAACACGGGGTGCGTTGATTGCCGCGACGGTAGACCGGCAGTACAAGCGAGCATCCTACTTGTCCGATGCGCTACTTACAACCTTTTCGCGCCTTAAGAGTGCTATAAGTGCTCTGGCAGATACGTGCCCAACCTGACCCCGGGGCGGGGCCACGACTTTGGGACACAATGCCCCTCTATTCCGGGTTTACCGGAGACTTTCGCCGGGTCGAAATTCTCTCGCGGTATAACGCGGCGTTTGACCCGCGAGTCGCCTCCGTCAACGACGGCATCATCCTGACAGCAGATCCACGAAGCGTTCCGCGATCGTCATCGTCGGAAAGTTCGTATTGGCGCGCGGATTGTCGGGCATCACGCTCGCGTCGCACACCCACAGGTTGTCGAAGCCGAGGACCTTCAAGCCGGGATCGACCACCTCGCCGATCGCGCACGTGCCGCACGGATGATGGTCGGTCTGCGCGCCGAGCCGAATCATCTCGCGCAGCTCGGCATCCGGCATGTTCGGCGCCGGGAACGCGATCGATTCGATCATCGACGCGAGCGGCTCGGTCCGCATCAGGTCCCAAATGGCTCTCGCCGCGCCGACCAGGCAAGAAGGGCCACAGCGATCTCCACTACGCGCGGATCGCCGCCGAGTACGTGACGGTCTTGGAGGAGGGGAGTCGGCGTCCTGTTCAAGACCTCGCCGAGCGCCATGAGATGCGGCCAGCGGGCATGAGTGCGGTGCTCGCTGCGCTCCCCGGTTCCACGGTGACAGCTGGATGAGTTGACACGATAGCTGCCTCGGATGGTAAGGAGGCAGTCGATGGGACGGCGTTCGAACTTCACCGCGAAGCAGAAGGCTGAGGTCGTGCTCGCGGTTCTGACG
>DATLFO010000079.1:0-12556 GCA_035541035.1 Actinomycetota bacterium | reverse complement strand
CGCTCGCGCGGCGAAGCCGTTTCTCGAGCGGCTTGATCACCAGGCTGATCAACGTGAGCAGTACCGCCGCGGATGCCCCCACCCAGAAGCCCATCGCGACGGCGAGCCCGACCGCCGCGGTGACCCACAGGCCGGCCGCGGTCGTGAGGCCGCGCACCATGCCGCCGTACCGAAGGATCGTTCCGCCGCCCAGGAAGCCGATGCCCACCACGATTTGCGACGAGATCCGGGTCACATCGGCCCGCACCGCCTGATCGGAGGACTCGCCCGTGAAGTCGTCGAAGCCGAATGCGGACACGAGCGCGAACAGGCACGAGCCTACGGCGACGAGGATGAAGGTGCGCAGACCGGCGGGCTGATCCTTGCGTTCGCGCTCGAGCCCGAGCAGCGCGCCGAACGCGGCCGCGATCAGCAATCGAACGACGATCTCGCCCTGCGAAATCACGTCCCCGAGTTTACGGCCCAGGGTCACGATTTTCGGCTATCCCGGCAAGCCGGCCCGGGCGTCTCCCATGATTCGCGCGACGTTGTCGGGGGCGACGAGGGATGCAGGAGAGACCGTCCCGCCAAAGGCAAGCGTTCTTTCAGGTTCGGTAAAGCCTAGCCGCCTTCGGGGGCAGCCCGGGCAGGAATCGCCGGTCGCGGCGACGAATCTGCCGGAAAGTCCAGCCGTCGAAAGGCTTCGTCATGCGCATCCGGTCTCTCATCGCTCTGTCGGCGCTCGTCGCCGGCCTCGCCACCGTGGCCGAGGCCGACCCGCCGCAAAGCCCGGTCACGCAGGCGCGCAGCGTCGAGCCGGTGGTGCTGACCGGCTCGCAGTTCCCGTCCTGGTCCGCGGGCCCGGATCCGGCCTTCCGCGAGCCCCAGACGCCCACGAACTACGAGACCGCCGACACGCAAGGATCACTTCCCGCGACGCTGCGCAGCGACTGCTATCGCGCGGGTCAGCGCTGGAACCCCTACGACTGGTCCGACAACGGCGATCACAACTGCTACCAGCGGTCGCGCGTGCCGGCCAACCCGCTGGAGGGCGCAGACGTGTCGCGTCTGCTCGCCTACCGATGGAACGGAACGGACTTCGAACAGATCCCCTTCCAGGTGGACGAGGTCTTCACGCGATACATCTCCAACAACGTGTCGGGCTTCGCCTTCTACAGCGGCGTCGATGAAGAGACCACCTACGCGTTCGATCGCGAGCCGTTCCATTACAACTGGGACGCGTACCTGGATTCCCTGCCCGCCGGAAACGGCAACCCGTGTGCGTCGCGGCCGCGTCCCGGCAGCCCGATGCACAACGGCAAGGCCACCACGCCGGATCCGGTGAGGGGGCTCGACGACAACGACGAGCTGGTGTTCATGTACTCCGACACGGGCGGCAGGGCGCCGCGGAAAGCCGCGATGCCCTCCGGCCTGGAATCGACCTACGAAGTGAAGATCGTGGACCCGAGCAACCCGCTATCGGCGTCCTACGTCTACGTCGCGCTCGCGGCGCCCGACGGTCCGCGTCCCTCCTTCGACGCGGGGAACGGCTACGTGCGCTACGTGCGGGACGCGAACGCGGACCTGTTCGTGTACTCACAGTCGTCCTACACCGGCTACGGCGCGGCCCCCAAGGGCCCGTACTGCGACCTCGACGGCACGATCGTCACCACGCCGCGCCGGCCGCAGGACGTGCCGGCCCAGCCGGCGGCACCGAATGGCTGGGCCGTCGAGCAGCGCCGCCCGCTCGACACCGCTTGGGTCAAGACGCCGCGGTACTGGTTCCGCTACGACGGCCGATGGCTGATGACCGGGCTCCGCATCTCGCCCGACGACAGCGGGCTGTCGGCCTCGCCGAACCTCGGGCCCGACATCGTGGATCAGTGGAAGGCACGAGCGTTCCAGCAGCGTCCCGGGGGGCGCACGCCGTGCTGCGGCTACGAGGAAGAGGTCAACAACTGGGGTGGCTCGTCGATCCTGTTCGGCGAGCGCGTGGGAGCGGTCCGCGCCATCCGCGCCGCGTTCGGCGCCGACTCCTCCACCAACAACGTCAAGACCGAGATCTTCTATCGCGACGAGATCCGCTTCGGTGACAAGCTGCGTGTGCACGTGATCCCGCCCGCCGACGGCATCTACGTCCAGTGGGACTACAACGCGGGCAAGGTATCGACCTACTACAACCCGTGGGTGAGCACGGGCGCACCGATCGACGGCCAGAACGACGAGGTGTTCGGCAACACGCGCTGGCACGTCGCGCAAGACCGCATCGAGTTCCGCGACGACGATCCGATCCCCGTCATCGGTCCGCAGCACATCACGATCCCCGGGCCGGGGGCGCCGAGCGATTGCCGCATCGCGGGCCAGAGCGGAATCTGCAACGACATGGACTTCGCCGACCCGTTCTTCTCGGGTCCGGCCGCCACGCTGAACTGGGAGCAGATCTCGGGCCCGAACGGCTCGCTGGTCACTCGCTGGCAGGTTCGCAAACACACCGGCGGCGACGCCTACGCGCTGCTCGCGCAGCCGTACTACCGTGACGACTCGTGCTTCGACGACGGAACCGGAAGCGATCCCGGGCCGCATCTGCGCAGCCGCGCGGTGGACGACGGCGTGTACGGGACCTACGTGGATCCGCAGGACGGGCTCACGAAGTCGCGTGTGTGCTGGACGCCTGCGGACGGCGACCCCTCCGACATCTCGATCAACGACGGACGGCCGCGCAAGTTCTGGCAGGGAGACATCGCCACGCACGGCGTGCACATCCAGTTCATCGCCGATAGCGACAATGCGAACCTGACGAAGCCGGTCAACGAGATCGACTTCGAGCAGCGCATGGTGGTCCTGCCCGGCAACCAGCCCAACGTCGGCGAACGCTACGGCCGCGCCGCTGAGATGCCGCTGGTCACCGTGGTCACGCCGCGCCCCTAGCGAACCGAAGCGGCCCTCCCTCCCCCGCACGGGGTGAGGGGATTCACCCTTGCTTCCACTCGCGACGGGGAGGGCACCGGCCGATCCGGGGCCTACGCTCGAAGCATCATGCGAATCGAGGTCGCGGGGCCCGGGTTCGAGGATCTCAAGGTCGGCCAGATCCTCGACGACGCCCCTGCGATCACGATCACCGCGGGCATGGCCGCGTTGTACGCGTCCCTGACCGGCGATCGAATGAGGCTCCCGCTCGACGCTGCGCTGACGAAGGCCGTCACGGGCAGCGATGATCCGCTCGCACATCCGGGATTGGTGTGGAACATCGCGATCGGCGCTTCCACGGGCCTCACCCAGCGGGTGCGAGCCAATCTCTTCTATCGCAACATGGTTTCGTTGCGTCCCGTGTTCGTGGGAGAGACGCTCCGCACCCGCACCGAAGTCGTCGCCCTGAAAGAGAACGCGCGCAGACCCGGCAAGCCCGCAACGGGCCTTGCGGTCTTGCGCATGCGATGCGAGAACCAGCGCGGCGAGCCGGTCCTTGACTTCTGGCGTTGCCCCATGCTCCCCTTCCGCGACACCGAAGCGAGGACCGGCTACGCGGACTCCTTCGACGACATCCCGGCCGAGATCGCGTCCGAGGCGATCCACGCGGCGATCCCGCAGTGGGATCTCGACGCGTTCCGCGCTGCGGTCCCGGCCGAGCGCGCGGGCGACCTGGTCGCCGGAACGACCTACGCGGTCGCGGCGCGCGAGCCGGTGACGGGAGCGCCCGGTCTGGTGCGTCTCACGCTCAATGCCGCGGTCGCGCATCTGGATCCGGACGCGAGCGCCTACGGCCGCCGCCTCGTCTACGGCGGCCACACCATCTCGATCGCCTGCTCGCAGATCGTGCGTGCCGTCCCCGGGATCGTGACCGTCCTCGCCTGGCGTTCCTGCGACCACACAGGCCCCGTCTTCGAGGACGACCTGCTGCGCACCGACGTGACCGTCGAATCTGTCGAGCCGCTGCCCGCCGGCGGCGGCCTCGCCGACCTCCGGGCGATCACCTACGCGACCCGCGACGACGAGGCGCCCGTGCTGGATTGGCGCCTCGTCGCCCTCGTCGCCTGAGCGAAGGAGAGCCGATGAGCGGAATCTTGAGCGGCATGCGCGTCGTGGAAGGATCGGCCTTCGTCGCGGCGCCCCTCGGCGGGATGACGCTGGCGCAGATGGGCGCGGACGTCATTCGCTTCGATCCAATCGGCGGCGGGCTGGACTACACGCGATGGCCGGTCACGGCCGACGGCCGCAGCCTGTTCTGGGCCGGGCTGAACAAGGGCAAGCGCTCGATCTGCATCGACATCAAGTCCGGCGAGGGTCGCGATATCGTTCAGTCGCTCGTCACCGCGCCCGGTCCGGACGCGGGCATGTTCTTGACCAACTTCCCCGCAAAAGGCTGGCTGTCCTACGAATCGCTCGCCAAGGCGCGCCCCGATCTGATCATGATCGCGATCACCGGAAACCACGACGGATCCAGCGCGGTGGACTACACCGTCAATCCCGCGACCGGCTTCCCGTGGGCGACCGGCCCGATGAACACCTCGTTCCCGATCAACCACCTGCTGCCGGCATGGGACGCGATCACCGGGACCCTGGCCGGGACGGGAATGCTCGCGGCCGAGCGGTACCGGCGCATCACGGGGTCCGGCCAGTTCGCGCAGCTCGCGCTCAGCGACGTCGCGATGGCGATGGTCGGGCACCTGGGCAAGATCGCCGAGGTGCAGATCAACGGCGCGACCCGTCCGAAATACGGCAACTATCTGTACGGCGCGTTCGGGCGCGACTTCGCGACCAAGGACGGACGGCGGCTGATGATCGTGGCACTGTCGAAGAACCAGTGGGATGCGCTGCGAGACGCGACCGGCCTGCACGAGGCGTTCACGATGGTTGAGAAGCTGATGGGCGTGAACCTCGACGACGAAGGAGGCCGGTTCGAAGCCCGTGAGGTGATCGCCGCGGTGCTCAAGCCCTGGGTGATCGCGCGCAGCTTGGAGGAGGTCCGGACGGTCTTCGACGAGCACAAGGTCTGCTGGGGCCCGTATCAATCGTTCGCCGAGATGGTGCGCGACGACCCCCGCTGCTCCGAGCGCAATCCGATGTGGCGAGAGGTCGAGCAGCCCGGAATCGGCCGGTATCTGATGCCCGGGTCGCCGCTCAGCTTCGAGACGATCCCGCGCGTGCCGGTGTCACCTGCGCCGCGACTGGGCGAACACACCGACGAGATCCTGGCCGACGTCGTCGGGCTGAGCGGAACCGAGATCGGGCGCCTGCACGATGCCGGGGTGGTGGCCGGTGTGCGCGAAACGGCGATCGCCTAGCCCGGAATGCGAATGAGGCCCCCCACCGGAGGCCTCATTCGTGTTCCCCTCGCGTCACCCGCTGACCTTCGAGCCGGCGATCTTGGAGCCCGCGATCTTGGAGCCCGCGATCTTCGATGCGGCCATCTTCGAGCCCGCCAGCTTGGACGCCGCGATCTTGGAGCCCGCCACCTTCGAACCCGCGACCTTGGAGGCAGCCATCTTCGAGCCGGCGACCTTGGAGGCAGCCATCTTCGAGCCGGCGACCTTCGATGCCGCGAGCTTGGAGCCCGCGAGCTTCGATGCCGCAACCTTCGAGCCCGCAACCTTGGACGCCGCAACCCGGCTCGCGGCGCGGCGGTCGCCGGCCAGCCTGGTGTCCAGCGTCGAGGAGAATGCCTCGGCTTCGTCGGCGGGGATGGAAGAGATCGCCTTCAGCTCGGCGGCGGTCAACGTGTACTGCGCCAGAGCCTTCTTGGGGTCCTTCTCGAGGCGCGCGCGGAACCGCGAGTCGCGCGACAGCCGGTCCAGCACCTTGTTGACCTCGCTCTTGGACATTGTGACCTCCCTTTCGTCTAACCCTCTAGACGGAGAATCCGCCCGGATCCTTGCATCACCCCAGGCTCGGAATTTCGATCGGGTCGGGCCGGGGGGTGCAGATCCCGCAATGGAGGGCGTCCTCGACGACGATCACCTTCATCGAGTCGCCGCCGCTGGATCGGAACAGGTCCAGGATGTAGGGGTGAGTCTTCGCGTGGTCCTCGCACAGGCCCCGGCCACAGAAGCGGCAGACACCGAGCGCACTCTTTCGACAATGCCAGCAGTCCACGGGTTAGTGCTCCCATTCGCGCACCAGCTGCGCGCTCGAGTCCAATGATCCTCGAGAGAATGCGGACCCCAAAGCCGCATCGAATCCCGCTCGGTCGAGCTTGAGGATGCGCGACGGAGTCACCGCGCGAACGGTAGCGGTCCGCGGTGAGTCCTGCAACAGGGCGACCTCGCCGAAGTAGTCGCCCGGGCCGAGCAAACCGATGCGCTTGCGATCCTTCACGACCTCGAGCCGGCCCGAGCCGATGACGTAGAAGCCGTCGGCTTCGCGTCCTTGCCGCACGACCGCCTCCTTCGGCGGGACCGAAACCCATTCGGCGTGGCGAATCACCTCTGCGGCATCACGAGCATCCAGCCCGGCGAACGGCTTCATCGCCTTGAGCTCCTGCATGGAAAGCAGAGCGCCGTGCATGCCGGACAGGTCGAAACGGTCGGCAAGCAGCCGGTCGAAGGTTCCTTTGTCCAGCACGAACACCTCGGAGGGCTCCACCGCGCGAACCGTCGCCAGCCGCGGTCCGGACTGTAGCAACGCGATCTCGCCGAAGGACGACCCGCGGCCAAGCGACTCGACCTCGATCTCCTTGCCGTCCGGATCGGTGCGAACGACCTGCAGGCGTCCGGACCGGACGATGAAGAACTCACTGCCGTGCTCGCCTTCGGTGATCACGGCGCGGCCGGTGGGGACTCGCCGCAGCGCGACCCGGCGCCCGATCTCGTGCAGCGCGTCCGCGTCGAGACCGGCCAGGAACGGAAGGGAGCGGGCCACGGCCACGGCGTCGGCGCGCCAATGCGCCTGCGCGACCCGCAAAAGCAGCCGGCCCACGAACCGGGCGCGGCGCACGGCTTCGCGCACCAGCCGCGCGAGCGCGCGCAGCGGCGCGGCCAGCACCAGGACGCCCAAACCGAGGATCAGAAGGCGCGTGCCCGGGCCCGCGTTCCAGCCGTTGACGACGGGCTGCCGGAAGACGCGGCTCCAAAAAGCGAGCGCGACGAGGATCGCCAGGACGGCGAACACCGATGCGATCACGCCGTACGCGGTGAGAACCTTTTCGTGCCGGCTGAGGCGGGTGCGTGTGCGGATCCGGTCGAACAGCTCCTCGCGCAGGAACGCGAACGAGCGCTCGCGCAGGTTCTGGGTATCGATCAGGTCCATCATGATGTAGTAGCCGTCCAGCCGCAGGAACGGCACCAGGTTCTGGAGGGTTCCGTAGTAAGAGAAGATCGCGAACCGGTAGAGGAAAGCGCTCAGCGCGTTGGTCGGCATCAGGGTCGCCGCGATCGCACACGCACCGCCGATGATGAAGCCCGAGTAGGGCCCCGACCAGCTCGTCAGGACCCGCTGCCGCCGGTTCGCCATCCAGGTGTCGGTCGTTTCGATGAAGAACAGCGGCATGCCCATGTAGAACATGAATCCGGCGGCGTTCACCTTGCGGCCGAAGTGCTTGCACGACAGGGCGTGCGCAGCCTCGTGGACGAAGATGGCGAGCAAGCTGATGCCGTAGAGCGCGAAGATGGACGCCGCGGACGTGCCGAAAAGCGAGTAGCGGTTCCCTTGCAGCAGCCGCCACGCCATCACGAGGCCCACGACGGTGACCACGGCGTAGAGCACATTGGCGGCCTTGCCGAACAGCGCCCGGCCGCCATGCCGGTAGAGCCAGTCCGTCAGCTCATCGGGCTTGCGCATGTCCAGACGCTTCTTGGCCCGGATCCGCCTCACACGCACGCGCCATGACGGTCCCGTGTCACGCTTGGCGACGGCGATGGCCTTCTCGACCGAGACGTACGGCCGGCTCAGGAAGCCGGCCTTTCGCATCTCCTCGATCAGGCTCGTGATCGCCGACAAGGCGAAGTGGCCGTACTGGCGGAAATGGGCGACGACGATGTCCTTGATAGTCCGCCGGCCGTCCATCAGGTCGACGATGAAGCGGTCCTCGGGTGTCAGACGGATGTAGGACGGCCCCCGGGGCGCCTTCATCATCGTGTACGGCTCGCCGGAGCGGTAGCGAAAGTCCGCGATCTCCACATCGTCGGCGAGCCGCGGGCGCGCGTACGCCGGATTGAGGGCGACGGCGATCTCGGCCCAGGCGTTCTGGGGTGCGCGGCGCTTCCGGCGGACGACGCGAGGCAGGTCGTCCAGGGTGAACGGCTTCATTCGGTGATCAGAACCACAGGCTTGCGGCCAGCCTGAGTCCCGCGCCGGAGTCGTCGCGCTCGCCGTCGGTCAGGGCTGCGATCAGCTCCGGGGACGGCTCGAGGCCGGCTTCGCGAAGAACGACGGCCGGATCACGGGCCAGCCGCGCGCGGAGCGCGGGGTCCATCGCCATCGACGCCACGAGATCGTCGAGCGCGCGCCGGCGAGGGTAGTAGATCCTGGCGCGTTCGGACAGCGCCTCCGGGGCATCCGGCATGGCCCGCAGGCGAGAGGTCAGGGCCAGAAAGGACTTGAGCTCGTCCGCGCACGGCTCACACCCGGCCACGTGCGAGGGCGGCACGGTCCGCGTGGCGGCAATCTCCGCGAACTCCTCGGGCTCCAGATGGTCGTTCATCGCATCTCCCCTGACGGGGGCTGGACCGGCTTTTCTTGCAGGTCCTCGCGAAGTCGCCGCAGACACCGGCTGACGCGAGCGGCCACCGTCCCTTCGGGAGCGCCGAGGCGGCGCGCGGTCTCGGCCTGCGTGAGGTCGTCGAAGAAGGCCATCTCGATTGTGCTGCGGCACGGACTGCTCAGGCGGTTCACGGCCAGACGCACGTCGAGCGCCTCGTCCAGATCGGTGACGGCGGCAGGCGCGGCCCCAGCCTCCTCCAGCGGCTCGACGACGCCGAGCTTCTTGGACCGCCGGAAGTGCTCTTGGCAGGCGCTGATCGTGACCTGTCTGATCCACGCGCGCAAGGTCCCGTCACCGCGATACCGCGCGAGACCGTCGTAGATCCGGATCCAGACATCCTGAAAGACGTCCTCGGCAACTTGCGGTTCGAGGCGGTAGGCGCGGGTGGCCACCGCGTAGACGTACGGGCCATATCGACGGACGAGCTCGTCCCATGCGCGAGCGTCTCCGCCTATGCAGGCGTGCGCAAGCTCATCGTCGGCGCCCTTCTCATCGACAACGGCCTCCGGGATTGACCGTAGCGACATTGGCGACAGGCTACCGGCAGGGCACCCGAAAAGCGAGGCTTTGAATCGGGAAATGAGCCCGAGCCGGCAACCGCTTGCTTGTACACCGCGTTATCGTCGCATCGGTCCTCGCGACGCTTTGGAAGCACCCTGCGGCTAGGCCCCGAACGTCGTGTGAACGGCCTCCGCGCCGGTCCGCGCGGGGCCGAGCCCGCGGTAGCTGCCGTCGCGAAGCTGTCGCGCGGCATCGACCATCGCGCCGAGCGCCACGTAGGCCAGGGCGCTGCCCGTCGAGATGCGTCGCACGCCGATCTCGGCGAGCTCGGCGATCTTGGGAACGCCCGGGAAGATGAGCACGTTGAGCGGCCGTGTGATCGCCTCCAGGATCGCGCGGAGCTCGCCCGGATCAACCACGCCCGGCGCGAAGAGGACGTCCGCGCCCGCGTCCTCGAAGGCCTTCAGCCGCTGGATCGTGTCGTCGAGATCCCGCCGGCCGTGAAGATAGTTCTCGGTGCGCGCGGTCAGCACCATCCGCACGTCGCCGCGGTGGGCCTCTTCCGCGGCGGCCGCGATCCGCTCGACGGCGTGGGCGAGGTCGTAGATCGGATGGTCGTCGCGACGTGCGAAGTCCTCGATCGAGCAGCCCGCCAACCCGGCTTCGCGGGCCAGCCGCACCGTCTCGACGACGTCTTTCGCATCGTCGCCGAATCCGTTCTCGAGGTCCGCGGACACCGGGAGGCCGGTGGCCGCCACGATGGTCGCCGCGTGCGCCAGCGCTTCGTCACGGGTCACCTGGCCGTCGAGGCGCCCGAGCGTGGCGGCGAACCCACCGCTCGTGGTCGCGAGCGCTCGGTATCCGAGTGACTCCAACAGCCCGGCCGACCCCGCGTCCCACGGGTTTGGAAGGATCAGCGGCTCCGGACCGTCGTGCAGAGCCAGAAACGCCGCGGCTTTCTCCGCTTGGTTGCTCATGCAAGCGACCTTAGCGCGACGCGGCTTCAACGGCGCGCGAATTCCGCGGGACTCTCCCTCAGGAGCCTCCGGCTCAGGCAGGCTTGATGTTCTGGTTGCCGTGGAAGACGTTGTTCGGGTCGAACTCCGCCTTGACCGCTGCGAGGCGACGGTAGTTGTCCTCCCCGAAGGCGGCGACCACACGCTCCTGGCCTTCGTGACCGATGAAGTTCAGATACGTGCCGCCATTGCTGTACGTGCGCAGCATCGCCTGAAACGCCTTGCCGAACGCGATGCGTTCGGCGTTCTCGGCCGGGTCCTCCCAGAGCACGAACGGATGGCTGACCCACTGCGAATGCCGGTTCGCCATCGGCGAGTCGGTGACGCGCTCGACGGCGCCGCCCCACGGGATCATGATCATCTGCGAAGCGCTCGGCTTCATCGTCTTGGACAGCGCGACGAACTCGTCGAGCATCGCGTCGGGTGCGCTGTCGTGATACTCGGCCGTCCACCAGTTCTGCAGTCCCGGCGGGTCGTCGAACATGCCGTTGACGTCGTGGTAGGGCGCCTCCATGATCATCGACCCGTCGGGGTCGAGCGCCAGCAGCGGGCCGATGAGCGAACGCAGTTCCGCTTCGGTGCCCGCGTAGAACAGGAAGACGCCGCAGATGATCGTGCCTTGCATGTCCTCGGGAACGAACTCTTCCGGCGGGCCGGTGATGTAGCCGAATCCGCCGCCGAGCTCGTCGGGTGCGCCGGCCATCAAGTCGCGATACGCCCGCGCTACCTCGTTGCCGGCTTCGGCTTTCCAAAACAGAACGCCCCCGGAGAACGTGGGCATGTCGTGCAGGCGGAACATCAGCGACGTCGCGATCCCGAAATTGCCGCCGCCGCCGTGCAACGCCCAGAACAGCTCCGGGTTCTCGGTCTCGTCCGCCTTCACGACCCGGCCGTCGGCCGTGACGAGCTCGGCGCCGATCAGATTGTCGCACGCCAGTCCCATCTTTCGCTCCAGCCAGCCCGATCCACCGCCCAGCGTCAATCCCGACACGCCGGTCGTGGTGACCCGGCCGCCCGTCGCCGCCAAGGCGTGCGGCTTCGTCGCCGCGTCGAACTCGCCCCAGTTCGTGCCGCCGCCGACACGAATCGTCTTCGCGGCCGGATCCACCTCGGTGCTGTTCATCGAGCGGACGTCGACGACCAGTCCGCCGTCGTTGAGCGACGCGCCGGCGACCGAATGACCCCCGGAACGCACCGCGATGTCCAGCCCCGCGTCGAGGCCGAAGCGAAGGGCTTCACGGACGTCTTCGACGGAGGCGCACTGGGCGATCACCGCGGGACGCTTGTCGATCATCGCGTTGAACACCTCGCGCGCGTCGTCGTAGCCGGCATCGCTCGGCACCACGATCGAGCCCGAAAAGCGGCCTCCCAGTTCCTTGAGCCGTGCCTCGTCGATCGCCATTGAATCCCCCTCCACCGAGTCCTCGGTCAGACGGTACGACTTCCGGCCCCATCCGTCTAGATGGCTCCCGCCCGGAGGCGACGGCCTGTCCCTCGACCGCGGACGGCGGCCTCGAACGACCGGACCGGATCGGCCCGTCAGCAGCGTCGAAGGATCAGTTCGCCGGAAGCTTCGGCAGGGGCTCGTCCGGTGACCCCGCTCGTCCACCCCACGGCGACGATGGTTCCGTCCGGCCCGGAGTCCACCGCATTGATGTCGGAGTATCCGGAGTCGATTCCGGCTTTGGGTGAGGACCACTTCGTTCCGTTCCAGTGTGAGACGAAGACCTCGACTCGTTGGGGCTCGGCGGTTTTGGAATCGGCAGTCGCCTCGAGCGGCTGCTTCGATACTTCGACTTCCAGCGGATCGCTCGCCCCGACGGCCCAGAGGTCGGTAGCCGACCGGCCGGCGAGGCCGTTGATGCCGGTCATCGGTTCGGGGGGGGCAGGCATGTCGCTCCATCTCGATCCGTTCCAGCGCTTGACGACCGTTCGGCGATCGCGGGCCCGCGCCGTTTTCGTGTAGCCGCCGACGACGATGCTTCCGTCCGGGAAGACCACCATCGAGTCGAGCACATCGGTTGCGGTCAACGAACGCGTCCACGCCCCGCCACGCCGATGAAACACGCCGAAGTCACTGCGTCCGAAGCCCGAAGACTTGATCTCGAAGTTCCACGCGAGCATCACCAAATCGTTGCTGCCCACGACGGCGATGTCGGAGACCTGCAACGACGGGGCCGGCAGGTCGGGCAAGACGACGCGGCGCCAAGACCGTCCGTCCGACTCGAACAGGAACGGGTCGACGCCGTTGTCGCCGGAGCCGGAGAGCAGCACCGAACCGGCGCCGGCGACGACGACGTGGAACGTATGAGGCCCCGCGACCTTCGGACCGGGGACGCGCCGCCACGCCGATCCGTCCCAATGC
>DATLFO010000078.1:0-3097 GCA_035541035.1 Actinomycetota bacterium | reverse complement strand
GCTTGCACCTCTGCCCGCCGGCTCGGCCACCGGAACCGTGAATTCGGTTCCGGTGCTGCGGCCGTCGGGTGCGCCGTTCGGTGGCGGCACGGTGGAGGCGCTGCGTTTCGGTGAGGCCGCATTGAACCTGGGTGCGATCTTCGGGCCGACGTTCCCCGGATGCCCGGGATTCGCGCAGTTTTGGGTCAAGACCCGTGCCTCCGGCGAGTCGTTCAACTCGCAGCTCAAGGATCGCGGCAAGCCGGTCCCCCTCACTTTGGCGCGATGCCCCGATGTGCACGTGACCAAGAGCCCGCAGAACCAGACCCTGGACGTGGGCGAGACCGTGTCGTTCACGCTCGTGGCCACCAATGACGGCATCGCGCCCGCAACCGGCGTGGTCGTCACCGACAACCTGCTGAACGTGTTGACCGACGTCAGCGCGATCTACGATGTCGACCCCGGATCACCGGGCGGGACCGGGACCTGCTCGATCAGGAGCCCCATCCTGGTGCGATGCGAGATCGGCACGCTCGCGGCGTCCGACGGAAACACCACAGGCGCCGAGCCCGACACCGTCGTGGTCACGATCACTGCGACCACGACGCCCGCATCGTGCGGCGAGCGCGGCAACAAGGCGCACGTCGAAGCCGATGCCGAGGCCGAGGCGGACACCGGCGACAACGACTCGAATCGGGTGAGCTTTACCGTTCGCTGCGCCGACGTGGCCATCATCAAGACGCCCGACGCTCTCGAGGTGAACGCGGGCTCGCCGGCGGGCTTCACGATCGAGGCCACCAACCAGGGCGGGGGCACCGCCACGGGCGTGACGATCACGGACGTGCTTCCGGCCGGCCCCGGACTCGACTGGTCGGTCGATGCCGTCTCGTCCGGGATGACCTGCGGCATCGCGGCAGGCACGCTCACGTGCACGCAGCCGGCACTCGCACCCGGCGCGAGCATCAGGGTGCACATGACGACGCCCACCGCCGTCGGCTCGTGCGGCACGATCGACAACACGGCGTCGGTGACAACCACCAACGACGGCGGGGACGAAGCGCACGCTTCGATCCGGGTCCTGTGCCCATCGCTTGGGATCGAAAAGACCGCCGACGACGAGGTCGTCACGGCCGGCGAGTCGATCGGATTCACGATCTCGGTAAGCAACGACGGCGCCGGTACGGCCACGTCCGTGACGCTTTCGGACACGCTGCCGGCCGGACCCGGCCTCGGCTGGGCCGTCGACGGCGGATCGGCGGCCGGTCGATGCGCCATCGAGGATGGCGTGCTCTCGTGCGATCTGGGCGACCTGGCCGCCGGCGCCGGCGCGGAGGTTCACATCTCCTCGCGGACGAGCGGCGATTCGTGCGGAAGCTACGAAAACCTCGCGCGCGCATCCGCGGCCAACCACGGCGAGGTCGCCGCGCGTGCAACGACCCGCGTGGACTGCGCCGCGATCGAGATCCTCAAGACCGCCGACGAAATCTCGGTCGAGGCCGGCGGCCCGGCCGGCTTCACCATCGAAGTCCGCAACGGGGGCGACGGCATCGCGCGCGGAGTCGTCGTCCGGGACCCGCTGCCGGCCAATCCCGGCTTGTCCTGGACGATCGACGGTGGATCGGCGGCCGGGGCCTGCACGATCGCCGAGGGCGTGCTCGGCTGCGATCTGGGGACGCTCGCTCCGGGAGAGGCTGCCACGGTCCATATCGCGTCGCCGACGGACGGGCGCTCGTGCGGACCGATCGTCAACGTGGCGGCGGTGAACACGAGCAACGACGGTTCGGCGCTGAGCAGCGCCACCATCGTGGTGGACTGTCGCATCGGCATCGGAATCGTCAAGGAAGGCCCCGACCTCGCCCACCGCGGGGATGTGATCGAGTACACGATGGCGGTGACGACCTCGACGCTTACGCCCCTCGCCGAGGTGACCGTCACCGATCCGTTGTGCGACGCCGCGCCGCTGCTGCGGTTCGGTGACGACGGGGACGGCCTGCTCGAAGTGGGCGAGACGTGGATGTTCACCTGTACCCACGTCGTCGCGTCCGGCTCGCCCGATCCGCTTCCGAACACGGCGGTGGCCTCGGGCGTGGGAAACCGGTCCCCGGTGACGGCGAGCGACGATCACGTCGTCGACCTGATCGCGCCGGCGATCGCCATCGACAAGACCGTCACGCCGGTCTCCGGTACGACCGGGACCCCGGTTACCTACACCTACGTCGTGACCAACACCGGTGACACCACCCTGTTCGACGTGGAGGTCAACGATGACGTCCTCGGGCCCATCGGGACGGTCGCGGTGCTGGCGCCGGGATCGAGCGAGACGTTCACGCGCGCGTCGGTGCTCGGGGCGGCGGCGATCACCAACATCGGCATCGCCTCGGGTGAGGACGTTCTGGGGCTACGCGTAACGGCCATCGATCCGGCGACGACGACCGTGGTGGCCGGGATACGGCTGGTGCGGACCGGCAGCGGCACGGCCGGGTGGCTTGCCGGAGCGCTGCTGGTGGCGGCCGGGTCGGTCATGATCGGCGCAGGGCGGCGCCGAGGCAAACGGGCAGAGGCCTAGAAACGCCGCGAACGGAAGCCGGGAGCCCCGCGGGCTCCCGGCTTCCCTCGCGGGAAGCTTCATCCGGCGCTTTCGCGAGAAGGGCTCGCCGGGGCGCGGTAGCATGGCCGCCGTGAACAAGCGCTATTTCATTCGAACCTTCGGTTGCCAGATGAACGAGCACGACTCGGAGCGCATCGCCGGCATGCTCGAGGCCGAGGGCTACGTGCGCGCGGCCAGCGCCGAGCAAGCCGACCTCGTGCTGCTCAACACCTGCGCGATCCGCGAGAACGCGGACAACAAGCTCTACGGCGCGCTCGGGCAGCTCAAGCCTGCCAAGGACGCCAACCCGCATCTTCGCATCGCGGTCGGCGGGTGCCTGGTTCAGAAGGACAAGGGCTTGGTGATCGAAAAAGCCCCGTGGGTTGACGTGGCCTTCGGAACCTTCGCGGTCGCGGAACTGCCGGACCTGCTGCGCCGGCGCGAGCAAACCGGCGAGACCGCCTTCGAGTTCCGCGAGCAGACCGAGATCTTTCCGAGCGCCCTGCCGGCCCGCCGTGAGCATCCGTTCCA
>DATLFO010000077.1:0-9906 GCA_035541035.1 Actinomycetota bacterium | reverse complement strand
GGCCGGGGTCGCTTGGATCGGAGGCGGGCTCTGCGCCGGCGGGGCTTGGACGGGCTGCGGGGCCGGGGTCGAAGAGGCTGGGGGCTGCGGCATCGGCGTGACCGGGGCCACCTCCGATGTTTCCGGCTCCTTCTCGCTGGTCGCCGGGCTCGCCGTGTTTCGAAACAGCTCGTCCGCTCCCGGCAGGCTCGCTCTCTTGGTCGTCAATGCCGAGCACCTCCTTGGCTAGATCTCGATAGGCCTGCGCTCCCTTGGAGTCGGAGGCGTAGGACAAGATCGGCTCGCCGGCTACAGGCGCCTCGGCGAACCTGATCGTCCTGGTCACGACGCTGTTGAAAAGCTTCGAGCCGAACTTCTGCCTCACCCGGTCGAGCACTTCCCTCGAGTGGACGGTTCGGCCGTCGTACATGGTTGCGACGATTCCCTGAAGTTCAAGCTCAGGGTTCAAACGGTCCCTGACCTTTTCGATCGTGTCGATCAGCAGGCTCATGCCGCGTAGCGCGAAGAACTCGCACTCCAGCGGGATGATCACGCCGTCGGACGCCGTCAGCGCGTTAATCGTGAGCAGACCCAGCGATGGCGGGCAGTCGATCAGAATGTAGTCGTAGCCGTCCTTGACCTTTGCCAGCACGCGCTTGAGCGCCTGTTCGCGCGCGACCTCGCTGACGAGCACGACCTCGGCCGCGGACAGATC
Organism: Actinomycetota bacterium; assembly: GCA_035541035.1. Lineage (GTDB taxonomy): Bacteria > Actinomycetota > AC-67 > AC-67 > AC-67 > DASWHR01. The sequence continues at coordinate 9,212 of DATLFO010000077.1, read as the reverse complement.
GATGTTCGCGGGGAGGAGCTCCATGCCGTCCGTCGAGGTCTTGCAGATCGCGGTCGCCGGATCGATCGAGCGGTCGAGCAGCAGGTTGTAGATCGTCAGATCGAGATCCGGGGAGTTGACTCCGACGCCGACCGACATCGACCCCTGCGGATCGAAGTCCACCAGCAGGACGCGCAGCCCTCGCTCGGCCATGGCCGCGCCGAGGCTGATCGTGGTGGTGGTCTTGCCGACGCCGCCCTTCTGGTTGGCGAGACTGATGACCCGCGCCATCCACACTCCCCCTTCGCACGCCCGGTCGCAGGGCGGCGCAATTGTCGACATGGCGACGAGTCGCCACAGGGGTGGGATGCTATCGGAGCCCGTACGCCACGGGCAAGGAAAACTTCGCCGCGTCGCTGTCAGCCTTTGGACTTGCAGTTGGTGCACAGCCGCGTGTGGGGCAAGGCTTCCAGGCGTTCGGCGCCGATCTCGTTTCCGCAGTTCTCGCAGAGACCGAACGTGCCCTTATCGATCTTGTCGAGGGCGGCGTTGATGTCGATGAGCCGCTCCCGGAGGCCCTCGATGACGACCAGCACTCGATTGCGCTCGGCCGTGGACTGGGCCGAGTCGGCGAACCCGAAGTCGAAGTCGGTGTTCTCGAACGATTCGGCGTCGGGATCGGCGCCGAGATCGGCGAGCTGCTTCCGGACGTCTTCGCGTTCGCCGTTAATGAGTTCGCGGAACTTCTCGAGCTGGGCGGTTTCCATCGGTGGACCCTCCTAGGAGGCGTCGCCGGCGTGTTCGCCGATCGATTCGCTCATGGGTGTCGCGCGCCGCGCGCGCGGATGGGCTCGGTCGTAGATCTCGCGGATCTTGTCGCGGTGAAGGAGCGTGTAGACGGCGGTTGTGGACACGCTCGCATGGCCGAGCAGCTCTTGAACGTCGCGGACGTCGGCGCCGTGCTCGATCAGGTGCGACGCGAACGAATGCCGGAGCGTGTGCGGTGAGATGCGACGCTGCAACGATGCGCGCTCGGCGTACTTCTTCAAAAGCTTCCAGCAGCCCTGACGGGTCAGGCGGCGGCCCCGCGCGTTGACGAACAAGGCGGACTCGCTGCGGCCGCGCACGAACCCGGGCCGCGCTTGCGTCAGGTAGTGGCGCAGCGCCTCGGTCGCCGGACGGCCGATCGGCACGATCCGCTCCTTCGAGCCCTTGCCCAGGCAACGGACCGTGCGCTCATCCAGGTCGACGTCGTCCACGTCCAGCCCGGTCAGCTCGCTGATGCGAAGCCCGGCCGCGTAGAGGGTCTCGAGCAGCGCCCGGTCGCGCGCGCCCTGCGCGCCTTCCTCCGGGACGGCCGCGAGCAGCGCCTCGACCTCGTCCTGGTCCAGCGCCTTAGGAAGCGCCCGCGGGGTGCGCGGCGAGCCGATCATCCATGCCGGGTCGAGCTTGGTGACCTCTTCGCGGAGCAAGTAGCGATGGAATCCCCGGACGGCGGCGAGCACACGCGCGACCGTTGCGGCCGAGTAGCGCTTGCCGGGCGCATACTCGCTTTCTCGCAGACGCTCCAGGAACGCGCCGACCACCTCCTCCCCGACCGCGGCCGGATCGTCGATGCCCCGCTCTCCCAGATCCGTCAGGTACAGCCGAAGGTCGCGCCGGTACGCGGCGACGGTGTTGGGGGCGACGCCCCGCTCGACCGCGAGATGGTCGAGGTAGCGCTCCGTCAGGCGCGTCATTGCGCGAGGCGGATCCGCTTTCGGGTTCGTCGTCAGCGAGGTCTCCTAAGAAGAGAGGGCCGGCAGCCGGATGAGGTCAGGCGCCGGGCAAGAGAGCTGCCAGCGGTGTCCAAGACATGCCGACGGCGGCGGCGACCGCTTCGTTCGTCACTCGTCCGTCGTGCACGTTGACTCCCTTGGCAAGAGCCGGATCCGCGACCAGCGCATTCAGTCCGGTTCGCGCCAGCGCGAGCGCGTACGGCATCGTCGCGTTCGCAAGAGCGTAGGTGGACGTATGCGGGACGGCACCCGGCATGTTTCCTACGCAGTAGTGTACCACCCCGTGGGTGACATAAGTCGGATTGGTGTGCGTGGTGACTCGGCTCGTTTCGAGGCATCCGCCCTGGTCGATCGAGATGTCGACAACCACCGCGCCCGGCTTCATTGCCCGCACCAGATCCTCTGAGATCAGCATCGGCGCCCTCGCGCCCGCGACCAGGACCGCGCCGATCACGACATCGGCGGCCATGACCTCCTCTTCGATCGTGAGCGCGGCCGAAGCAAGCGTGAGGATCCGTCCTTTGTGGATGTGATCCACGTAGCGAAGCTTCTCGACCACCTTGTCGAGCAAGATCACCTCGGCTTCCAGACCCTGCGCGATCCAGGCGGCGTTCATGCCGCTCATGCCTGCGCCGATCACCAGCACGCGCGCGGGCCGTACGCCCGACACGCCGCTCATCAGCACGCCGCGGCCGCCGTTGGCGCGATGCAGATAGTTCGCCGCGACATGCGGGGCCATGCGGCCGGCGATCTCGCTCATCGGGGCCAGCAGCGGCAGCGAGCGGTCGGGAAGCTCGACGGTTTCGTAGGCGATGCCGGTCGTGCCCGACTGGACCAGCGCCTCGGTCACGTCCTTGTGCGCGGCCAGATGCAGATACGTGAAAAGCAGCTGGTTTCTGCGCATCCGCGGAAACTCTTCGGGCAGCGGCTGCTTGACCTTCAGGATCATGTCGGCTGCGCCCCAGACGTCGTCGGCCGTGGTCAGGATGCGCGCGCCGGCGCGCACGAAGTCGTCGTCGTAGATGCTCGATCCGTCGCCTGCCGTCTGCTCGATGACGACGTGGTGGCCTTCGCGAACCAGCTCGCGTACCCCGACCGGCGTGATGGCGACCCGATATTCGGCCTCCATCACTTCCTTCGGAACTCCGACGATCACCCGCGCCCCCTTCGTGTACGCCCGGGTCGGATTCTATGCGTTGGTGTCGGCGTGGGACTGTTCCGAGGAAACTCGCTTCAGGGCCGCGGCGGCGAAGTCGCGGAAGAGCGGGTGGGCGCGCGTGGGGCGGCTCTTGAACTCGGGATGGAACTGGCTGGCGACGAACCAGGGGTGGTCGGCAAGCTCGACCATCTCGACGAGGCGGTCGTCGACGGTGGTGCCGCTGAAGACCAGGCCCGCGTTCGCGAGCTGCTTGCGGTAGTTGTTGTTGACCTCGTAGCGATGGCGGTGACGCTCCAGGACCAGGTTCTCTCCGTAGGCGGCGTGCGCTTTGGTGCCGGGCGCGACCTTGCACGGCCACAGGCCCAGCCGCATCGTGCCGCCCTTGTTGAGCACGTCCTTCTGGTCGGGCATCAGGTCGATAACCGGATGCGGCGAGGCGGCGTCGAACTCGGAGGAGTTCGCGTTCTCCAAGCCGACGACGTTGCGCGCATACTCGATCACCGCGCACTGCAGACCCAGGCACAAACCGAGGAACGGAATCTGGTTCTCGCGCGCGTAGCGCACCGCGGCGATCTTGCCTTCGATGCCGCGCACGCCGAAGCCGCCGGGCACCAGGATGCCGTCCACGTCGCCGAGCAGCTCCTGCGCCTTCGCGGGATCGGTGAGCTCGTCGGATGCAACCCAGACGATCTCGGCGGTCGCGTCGTTGGCGATCGCGCCGTGCCGCACCGCTTCGACGACCGACAGGTACGAGTCGGCGAGCGTCACGTACTTGCCGCACACCGCGATCTTGACCGTGTGCTTTGCGGTGTTGATGCGGCGCACCAGCGCTTCCCACTCGCTCAGGTCGGGCTCGGGCGCGTCCAGGCCGAGATGCTTCACGACCGTGGCGTCGAGACCCTCTTCGTGCAGGACCAGCGGAATCTCGTAGATGCTGCGCGCGTCCATCGCGGACACGACCGCGTCCAGGTCCACGTCACAGAACTGGCTGATCTTCTTCTTCAAGCCCGTGGACAGCGGACGGTCGCTGCGGCACACGATCACGTCCGGCTGGATACCGATCGAGCGAAGCTCTGCGACGCTGTGCTGCGTCGGCTTGGTCTTGAGCTCCCCGCTCGGGCCGATGTAGGGCACGAGCGACACGTGGATGAAGATCACGTTCGAGCGGCCGACCTCGTGGCGGAACTGACGGATCGCCTCCAGGAACGGAAGGGATTCGATGTCGCCGACGGTGCCGCCCACCTCGGTAATGACGATATCGACGTCTTCGTTGACCAGGCGGCGAATGCGGCTCTTGATCTCTTCGGTGATGTGCGGGATGACCTGCACGGTCGCGCCGAGGAATTCGCCACGCCGTTCACGCGCGATGACGGTCGAGTAGATGCTTCCCGTCGTGACGTTGGAGTCGCGCGACAGGTCGGCGTCGATGAAACGCTCGTAGTGGCCCAGGTCCAGATCCGTCTCGGCGCCGTCGTTGGTGACGAAGACCTCCCCGTGCTGGAACGGGTTCATCGTTCCGGGATCGACGTTGATGTAGGGATCGAGCTTCTGCATGACGACGCGCAGGCCGCGCGATTTCAGAAGACGACCGAGGGACGATGCCGTGAGGCCTTTGCCGAGGGAAGAAGAAACGCCGCCGGTGACGAAGATGTGCTTGGCCATAGAAAAAAAATCTCCCGCGGGCCGCAGTGGCCCTCGGGACCTCATCCTAGCAGGGCGCGGGTCGCGTATCCAGCAGTGTTGCGCTACGAGTTGTCGTCGGCGGTGCCCGAAATGCTTGCCGGGGGCTGTGGATAACGTGTGGGTTCCGGCACGCGCCCCCATCGGTCGGCGGCCCGCAGAAACGGAACGCGCTCGATCATGCGAGAGATCGTCGGTCCTTCCGCGATCACCGTGAGCACCGCGAGCACGGCCAGGGTGATCAGCAGCGTAGTGCGGGTCGAGATGAGCAGCGCGGTCGAGCCCGCGATCGCCCCGAGCGCGCCGGCGCCCGCATCACCGAGCATCGCTCGCTCACGCAGGTCGTCGGGCAGCGCGGCGATGACGGCGCCGATTGCGGCGAACACGACGGCGCGGAGCGGTCCCGCGACGATTGCCAGTGGGATCGCGCCCGCGACGAACAGCTTGGCGGCGCGGCCGGGGCGCAGATCGAAAGCGTTCATGACGTGGGCCGACATCGCGATGATCGCACCGCCTGCGAGTGCGAACGCGAAGCCTTCGGTGGCGGGCGCGGCCAGGGCGAACCCGGCGGCCGATCCGGCGACCATCTTCAGCGCGCCGCTGGTCAGCCGTCCGCCGGAGAGCGCGTGCGTGTGCCCGCGCAAGCCTTTGTCGGCGTCCGGGGTGAGCGCGCTCGCCGCGTCGTCGAAGAGCCCGAGCAGCCCGAAGACGCCGCCGGCCGCGAGCGGCAGGATCCACACACCCGGAGCGACCCACCCGGCGCTGATCTCGCTGAGCAGCGCCAGCACGCCGCACGCGACGACGAATCCTGCGAACACGGCGATGCCCAGCCCGGTCGCCACGGGGACGCCGCGATAGTTGGATCGGCGCAGCGGCGCGTTGGGGATCAGCCGCTGCATCGCGAAGCGTGTGGCGGCGGCTGCGACGGCCACCGCCAGGACGTTGACCACAACGAGCCTCACGATGCTCACGATGCCACGTTGCCGCGCTTCGGGGGCCGGCGCAACAACCCCGGCAGTCTCCGAAGCACGGCGCGGCCGACGCCGAGCCCCTGCTTGGCCCGGTGAGCGAAGCCCGCGAGGTCGCGTCCGGTGCGGGCGTGGGTGAACGCGCACGGGACCTCGACCACCCGCGCGCCCAGACGCACCGCGTCGATGGTCATCCCGGTCTCGACGCCGAACCGGCGATCGAGCCTCAGGCGGCTCGCGAGGTCCGCGCGGATCGCCCGCTGACCCGACAGGGGCCGGGTCGTGTCGAGCCGCGCGAGCGCCTTGATGCCGTGACGCGCGAGGCTCTCGACCAGCCCGAAGCCCGAGGGGCCCGATGGCGGTGGGGCCGCGATCGTGAGATCCGCCTCCCCGTCCACGACCGGCCTCAGCAGCGCGCGCAACGTGGACGCCGACGACGCAAGATCCGCGTCGGCGAGCAGCAGTACTTGTGCGTCCGCGCCGGCCGCGCGGATGCCGGCGGCGAGCGCCGAGCCCTTGCCGCGGTTGCGGCTCGAACGGATCACGCGCGCTCCCGCGGCCGCGGCCTCGTCGGCGGTCGCGTCGGTGGATCCGTCGTCGACGACGATGATCCGATCGCAGAACTCCTTGAGGGCCGTCACGGCCGGCGCGACCCGGCCCGCTTCTTGATAGGCGGGCACGATGGCGACGACGCGGGTCACGATGAGGCAGCCGGCGCGGGCGTGACCGCCGGCGCGATCGCAGCCGCTCCCCGGCGCACGCCGTAGTGCGTGACGCGCTCGCCGGCGCCGCGTGCGAGGGCCCATACGAGCGACAGCGCCCCGGGCCAGGTCGTCGCGTGATCGACGGTCGCGATGGCGCGCGCGAGCTCGTCGATGCCGCGGATCCGGTCCACCACCGATTCGTCTGCGTCGAGCGGTTCGGCCACGACGACTGGCGTGGCGGCCGATCGCTCCGCGAGCATGTCCAGCAGTGGGATCGTGAAGGTCTCGTCGTTGGGGGCTGCGGTCGCGGCGGACGCCGACAGATACACGATCAAGGTGCTGGCGCCGGGAAGCGCGCCGGCGGGCAGGTCGTCGAGCTTGACGAACCCCGCTCGGTCCAGCGCGCGCAGCAGGTCGTCGTCGCCGCCGTCGGAGTCGCTGCCCAGGCGCCGTCCGAGCGCCTCGGCCCCCCGGCTCAACAGGGTCGGGCCGTCGGAGGGGTTGGCGTCGGCGCCCAAAACCGCGGCGAGCTGCTCGCGATGCGCCGGATCCTCCAGCGTCCACGCCTCGGTCAGCCGGATGGTGCCGCCCGGGGACGCTCCCGCGGTGCGCAGCGTGTCGGTCGTGCGGTCCAACAGCGCGCCGGGCACCCCCGGTTCGACCAACACCGCCACCGGATGTCCTTCCAGCCGGTCGCGAATCAGAGGCGGCACGATCGCGGCGCCGAACTGCTCGTACTGGCCGAGCTCGGCTTCGAGCCGGTCGGCTTCTTGACGGAGCTGGCCGTTGCGGGCTCGAAAATCGCGCGCGTCGGCCTCGAGGCGGTCCACGACGCTTTCGCTGATGACCGTCGTGCCCATGACGATGCCGACCGCGAGCGCGAGGAACACCGCGACGATCGACACGACGTGATAACGAAAGTTGATCATGCGCTAGAACAGGTGCCGGATCCGGAACCACAGATCCTGGAACCGCTCCCCCAGGTTCTCGATGAACAGTCGTAGCCCCGGCGCGGCCGAGAACGCCACCACCATCGCCAGGAACGCACTCGCCACGAGCAGGATCAGAAGCCCGCGCGAGATCTCGTTACGGTACAGGCGATTCACGCCCTTCGCGTCAACGAGCTTGGGCCCGACCTTGAGCCGGACGAGGAACGTCGAGGCCATGCCGGCCCGGCCCTTGTCGAGGAACTCCACCAGGTTCGCGTGCGTGCCCACCGCCACGATCAGGTCGGCGCCGCGCTCGTAAGCCAGGAGCATCGCGATGTCCTCGCTGGTGCCGCCGGTGGCGAAGACCGTGCCGCCGAGCCCGAGCGAGGCCAGGCGCTCCAGCCCAGGGGCGCGGCCGTCGGGGTAGCCGTGCACGACGAGGTCGGCGCCCGAGCGCAGCGCGCGCTCGCTTACCGAGTCCATGTCTCCGATGATCATGTCGGGCTTCCAGCCCTCGTCGAGCAGGGCGTCGGCGGCGCCGTCGACGGCGACCAGCACCGGCTTCAAGTCGGAGATGTAGCCGCGGAGCGTGCGCAGATCCTGCTTGAAGTCGTGACCGCGCACCACGATCAGCGCGTGACGCCCGCGGAAGTCGGTGCGGACGAAGGGAATGCCTTCGCCGCGCAGGATCATGTCGCCTTCGGTCTGCAGGTAGTCCATCGTGTTGACGACGAACCGTTCGAGCTCCTCGCCGACGCTGGCCTCGGCGTGCGCGATGCGGCGGACGATCTCGTCCTCGTCGAGCAGCACGCCCTCGATCACGGCGGCAGGGCCGCGGTAGATGCGGCCTTCCTCGGTCCTGATTTCGTCGCCTTCGTGCACGACCTCGAAGAGCGCGGGCCCGCAGCCGTCCACGATCGGGATGCCGGCGCGCGCGAGCACCAGGGGGCCGGTGTTCGGGTAGCGGCCCGTGATCGACGAGCGCGCGTTCACCACGAGCGCCACGCCGGCCTCCACGAGGCCTTCGGCAGAGACGCGGTCGAGGTCCTCGTGGTCGATGACCGCGATCTCGCCCGGGCGGATGCGTTGGATGAGCTCTTTCGTCCGGCGATCGGTGCGCGCGACACCGGCGATCGTGTCGGGCCGCCGTCGCATCTTGCGCCGCATGCGGCCGATCTTATCCGGCGCCCGGGCGCTCAATCGGGCGTCGGCAGGCCGAACTTCGTCCGGACCAGACGCCAGAACGGGGCGGGCTCGACGACGGCGAGCCGGAGCCGCGTTCGGGACGGCCGCACCAGCACCGTCGCACCGAACCCGGCTTCGACCCATCTGCGGCCGTCGGGCGAGACACCGACGCTGTCGGGATCCGGAAGGATGGTGATCTGCACCTCTTCACCCGGTCCGGCCACGATCGACCGGTCGAAGAACAGGTGCGGTGAGACGGGCGTGACGATCAGGCAGTCCACGGCGGGGCTGACGATCGGCCCGCCGGCCGAGAAGGAGTAGGCGGTCGAGCCGGTCGGGGTCGACACGATGATGCCGTCGGCGGACAGATCCGCGAACGGCTCGTTGTCGATCGCGAGCCGCAGCTTGATGAGGCGGCCGGGCTCGAGCTTGGAGACGGCGATGTCGTTGAGGGCCCAGAGCCGATGCTTGACCTCGCCCGCGACGACGATCTCGCCTTCGACGGTGAGTCGCTCGGTGATCGGCAGGTCTTGGCCGATGATCGTGTCGACCAGCGCGTCGTCGAGCGAGTGCCGTTCGAGCGCCGACAGGAACCCGATGCGGCCGAGGTTCACGCCCAGCAGCGGAGTGCCCGAGCGGATCGCGATCTGGGCGGCGTGCAGAAACGTGCCGTCGCCGCCGAGCGCGAACATCAGGTCGAAGCCGGCGTCGAGATCGGCGTCCGATGCGGGGGTGACGCTGTCCTTGAGACGCGCGGCGTCTTCCGGGGTCGCGCTGACGCGCACGCCGCGGGCGTCGAGCGCCTCGGCCAGGCGGCGGCCGACCTCGAC
>DATLFO010000076.1:0-10345 GCA_035541035.1 Actinomycetota bacterium | reverse complement strand
ACAGCACGCCCAGCAGCGCGATGCCTTTCGCATCGAGCCGCTTGCCGCTCGCCTCGCCCAGCGCGACGGCCAGCAGCGCCGGTACCGCCAGCGCGAGCAGGATGGGCCCGTCGGTCGCGTGCGCGGCCTCGCGGCCGGCGGCGGGGTCGGCTCCCGCGATCATGGGTGCGAGCAGCGCGGCGACCGCGGCGGCGTTCGCCGCGATCAGCAGCGCGCGGGATGCCACCGTCGCGGCGCGCGAAGCGCGCGGCGGGCGGCCCGTGGGAGCGGCGATCGTGGTCACGGCGTCACCGCCGCGACCGCGTCCGCGACCGTCGCGATCCGCCGATCTTCGAAGACCTTGTTCATCTGCGAGCTGAACATCACCGACTCGCCCAGCACCGAGCGCGCGGGCCCGTCCACGACCGCCTCGCCGTCCGCCAGCAGCACGACGCGCGTCGCGGCTTCGGCGATCAGCTCGACGTCGTGGGTGACCATCACGACGGCCCGGCCCTCGTGGCGCCACGCGGCGAGCCGCTCCGCGAGCCGGTGCTTCTCGGGCTCGTCCATGCCGCGCGTGGGCTCGTCGAGCAGCACGATGCCCGGGTCGTGCGCGGTCGCGGCGGCGAGCGCGAGCCGCGTCGCCTCTCCGGCCGACAGGTCGCGCGGATCGCGCTCGGCGAACGCCGACAGGCCCCAGTCGTCCAAGATCCGGACGGGCGCGAGCGGATCGCGCACGCCCTTGCGGCGAAGCGTACGTTCGATCTCGTCGATCGAACGCGCACGGGTGAGCGTGCGGGACGCGGCCTGCGGCACGTACGCGGCGACCGTTGCCGCATCCTCGACGGAGTCGCGCTGCGCGCCGTCGAGCAGCACCGCGCCCCGCACGCGCCGCACGAGCCCGAGGATCGCGCGCAGCACCGTCGTCTTGCCCGCGCCGTTGCGGCCCACGACCGCGACCGTCTCGCCTTCGCGCACGGAAAGGTCCAGATCCCGAACCACCTCGCGTCCGCCGAGCGCGACCGAAAGGTTTTTCACGGCGATGCGCTCGCCGCCGGGCGCAGGCCGGCCGGCCGCGGCTCGGCCGGGATGGACGTCGAGCGATGCGGCGCGAGCGCGCGCCTCGCGCACCGACACCGGCACCGGCGTCCAGCCGAGCGCGCGCGCGAGCCGCACCACGGGCGGAGCGACCGGCGAGTCCGCGAGCATGTCGCGTACCGGACCGATGCGGACCCGGCCCTCCTCGACGACGCACACACGATCCGCGAACGCGAGCACCCGCTCGAGCCGGTGCTCGCTGAGCACGATGCCGAGCCCCATCTCGTGCGAGAGCCGCAGCACCGACTGCAGCACCTCCTCGGCCGATTGCGGGTCGAGCATGCTGGTGGGTTCGTCGAGCACGCAGACCGACGGCGCGGCGACGAGCACCGCAGCGATCGCGACGCGCTGCCGCTCCCCGCCCGAGAGCGAATCCAGCGCGCGCTCGCGCAGATGCGCGATGGCGAGGGCGTCGAGCGTCTCCTCGACCCGCTTGCGCATCAGCGGCGGATCCAGGCCGAGGTTCTCGAGGAAGAACGCGATCTCGTCTTCGACGACCGAGGCGACCGATCCGCCTTCGGGATCTTGCGCGACGAAGCCGACGGCTCCGGACAGCGCGCGCGGCTTGTCATATCTCGTGTCGAGCCCGGCAACGGTGACGCGCCCGTCGAGCGTGCCGCCGCTGAAGTGAGGCACGAGCCCGTTCGCTGCGCGCAGCAACGTCGACTTGCCCGAGCCGGACACGCCGGCGACGAGCACGAGTTCCTCGCGGCCCCAGGTCATGTCCACGCCGGCGAGCGCGGGCGATGCCGCGCGCGGATACGTAAAGGTCACGCCCTCGAATCGGATCACGACTGCCCCCCCGCGACCGGCAGCGGATCGGCCGGCAGCACGGGCGCGGCGCCAACGGCAGCGGCACCCGCCGGATCGCGCGAGGCTCGACGCAGGCTCCGCGCGTGCCACGCGACGATCGCCACGGGCGAGGCCAGGCACGCGACGACGAGCACGCCGGCGACCGGAACCGCAGGCATGGTGACGCTCGGATACGCCGCGTACGACCACGCGCCGCGCAAGCCGAGCGAGACCACCGCGACCGCAACGGCCGCGACCGTCACCGCGGCGTCGGCACCTCGCATCCGATCGCGGCGGTACCGCGTCCGGGCCGACAACCCCGACAGCGCACGCAAGCCCGACGCTGCCAGCGCCCCGCCCGCGGCGAACACCATCCATCCCCCCCGCACACCGGCGACCGCCGCCAGAAGCCCTCCCCCGGTCAGCAGCGTGACGCCCGCGAGCGTGCGCAGCCGCGCGAACGCCTCGCGTCCGGCGTCGCCGCCCGCGACCCGCCCGTACCCGCGGGCCTCCATCGATTCGGCGACGGTGACGGCGCGCTCGAGCGTGCTCGCCAGGATCGGGATCGCAAGCGTCGTGCCGCGCCACCCGCGCACGCGCTCGCCGCGAATGCGGCGGGCGTCGCGCACGTCCCGCGCGGTACGCGCCAGCGACGGCACGAACGAGATCGCGATCGCCACGATCAACCCGGCCTCGAACAGGAAACGCGGCATCAGACGCACGACGCGGGTGGCCTCGACCGCGGACAGGAACACGCCGAAGCAGCACAGCAACGCCGCGAGCCGCGCGCCCTCGATCGCAGAGTGCACCACGACCGAAGCGGTGACCGGTCCGCCCAGCGTGAAGCCGCCGAGCAGAGCCGGCACACGCACCTGCGGCATCGTGAACAGGATCTCGCCGGACGGATGCCCGGTCAGAGCGAAGAGCACGGTGCGCGCGGCGAGCGCGATCAGGCCGATCTTGAGCATCAGGCCGAACGGTCCGCGGTCCGGCGCGAGGGACGTCGCGACGAAGCCGAGCGCGCCGAGCGAGAGCACGATCAAGACGGGATTGTCCAGCGACAGGATCACGGCGGATGCCGAAGCGGTCCACACCATCCAGGCGGCCGGATGCAGCCGCGCCGTCACGTCGAGCCTCCCGGACGGCGGCGAACGCCGTAGGCGATCCCGACGGCGAAGCCGAGCGCGACCACGCTCGCGGCGATCACGCCGAGCGGAACGCCGCCGCCGCGCCGGGCGGGGCCGCCGGCCGTGCGAGCGACGGCTACGTTCGCGCATCGCGCCTCCGGCACGGCAGGCGGCTCGCCTGCGCCGCCGGCGTGCGCGCCGAAGCGCCAGCCGTCCACGTCGCCGTCGCGAATTCGCCGCAGCGACGGGGATTGCTGCGCGAACGACCACGCGCCCTGCTCGCCGAGCGTGTAGTAGCCCCAGAAGCGGCAGCTCGCCGCGCCGGTGTCGTGGCATTGGCAGAAGCAGTCGCCGGGATCGCCGCATCCGTCGTCGCCGATACGGCAGACGCTCGCGAGGTCGTGCTCGGCGCGCTGCAGCAGATCCACGCCGCTGAATCCCGCCGCCTCCTCCTGCGCGGAGAACGCGATGCAAAACTGTCTCGTCCCCGACGGGGACTCCACGATCAAGCCAGCGTGCCGCTCGCCGGACTGCACGGCGGCGACGGGCACGGGGCGGTGCTCGCACGGATCCGAGGCCGGACCGGTCGCCGGGGTGGTCGCCGGGGTCGACCCGCCGGCCGCGACGGCGAGCACGATCGCTGCGGCCACGACCCTCACCGGTGCCTCCGCCGGCGCACGGCGGCGGGAACGCGGGCGCCGGCGAACGCGGCGGCCACGCCCGCGACCGCGAGCCCGGAGGCCAGCACCGCGGGTGGAAGACGCCCGTCGTCCCGCGGCGAGGGCGGCAGAGCCGCGGGCGCGTTCCGCGGCCCGTTTTCCGCCGCGGCCGGCCGCGACGACGGGCTGCCGGATCCGGCGGGCGAGGCGGCCGGCGCCGCCACCCCCGCGGGGGCCGGCGCTCGCGACGATGCGGCCGGCGACGGCGGGGACGGCACCGCCGATTCTTTGGTGCCCGCGACCGCGGTTGCGGGGCGCACCGGATAGCCGCGGCCGGCGAGGCCGGGGATCGACTGCACGGTCGCGTACGAGTTCGGCTCGGCATCGTCGCCGTCGTAGCGGATCCCGCCCGACGGCATCTGCAGCGAGCGCAGCACGCGAAGCGACGCCGCGTCCCGCTCACCCAGGCACGCCAGAGCCGACAGCGCCAGACCGGTCGAGTTGGCGTTCACCGGCCCGCCGGGAAAGTGCGGCCATCCGCCGCCCGGCGCGCGCACGGCACGCAGCCATTCGCGAGCGCGCGACACGATCAGGTCGTCGCGACCGACGCCCATGCCGGCGAGCGCGCAGACCACGATCGAGGTCGAGTCGGTCTCGCCGCGCGGCACGCACCCCGGGTCGTGCGCGAAACCGCCGTCGCTGCACTGGTTCGCGCGCATGTAGGTCACCGCGCCGGACGGCACCGGCTCGCGTGCGGCGACCAGACCGAGGATCGCGAGCGCGTTCGCGTACACGCCGGTCTCGTAGGTGCTCGACGCCGCGCTGTAGCCGGCGGTGATTCGCGCGACGTAGTTGGTTCCGTCGAAGGATCGCGGATCGCGTCCCGCGGCGACCAGGCCCATCACGATCCGGCCCGCATACGCGGGACGCGATGCGCGCGACGGTCCGTCGGCGCGAATCCGCCCGAGCGCGCGGCCGATCGCCGAGCGCGCGGCCGGCGTGCCCGCAGCCGCCAGCGACGCGATCGTCTCGGCGGTCGCGTCGGCGGGCTGCGCGGAGCCGAAGAATCCTCCGTCCGCCGCTTGCCGGTCCGCGACCCACGCGGCGGCCGAAGCGGCCGCGGGCCCCGGCTCGGCGCGTGCGAGCGACAACGGCGCGACGATCATCACCATCGCCACCGCGACGCTCGCACGCAGGAGCCGGCTCATCGCTACAGCGGGCAGCTCGGATACGTCGCGAAGCAGGTCAGGAAGTTCGTGTAGGCGAACGCCAGCTCTCTGCCTTGCGACGCGGCGAAGCCGCTGATGCCCGTCGTCGAGGCCCGCCCGTTGTCGTAGACGGCCCAGAACGTCACGAGCCCGCCCGCGACCTCGCAGAGCGATGCCTGTCCCGGGTCGATGCATGTGACGTAGGCCCCGCCGCTCGCGGTCTGGAACGACTTGATGCAGCCTTGCGCGACCGCGGCGCCGAGCACCGTCAGGCCGTTCGCCCCTGCGGGAACCGAGACCGCGGCGCAGTCCTTGATCGCGCCGGCATGCCCGCCGGCCGCGATGCGAACCTTCACGGTGACGTTCGCGGCGTGCGCGGGAACGGCACCGCCCAGCGCCACCACCATCAGCATCGCGAGCGCGATGCGCTTCGAGAAACGAAAACCCCAACCGGTGGACGGTTGGGGGGCAGACAATGCGAAGACGTCTCGCATTGGCTCCTTCCCCCTTTCACACGAAGAGACCGGAGCGCGTGACGGCGGGTATCCTGGCTTGCGGCGTCGATGCGCCGCTTACAGTTGCGGGACAGCGCCGGACTCTCACCGGCTTCCCCCTCGTGGAACTTGAGCGCCCCTGGCCTCCGAGCTTCGGGGCACCGCCACATCGCTATTCACTTGTCGCCGCCGAGCGTAGACCCGGGGAAACCAAACGGGCAAGTCGGGCGGCGCTACGCCACCGTCAGCAGCAGCTCCGAGGGATACCGGGCCGAATGATGAACCGTGTTGCGGGACACGTGCGGCAGCGGCTCGTGGTTGGGGACGTCGGTGGACGAGATCATGATCCGCAGCCGATGGCCGGGCCGAAGCTCGGCGGCGACGGGCCAGATGTCGATGCGGAACAGCGTCGGATCGTTGGGCCAGACCGTCAGCTTGGTCGTGTTTTCGATCCACGGATCGGCCGGCAACGAGCGGCGGTCGTTGACCGCGCGATGCGAGGCCCGAAGGTAGCCGGACGTCAGCAGCAGCGACGACCCGTCGGGCGCGACGTCGGCGACCTTGACGATCCAGTCGGTGTCGGACTGATCGGTTTCGCCGTGGAAGCGAAGCTCCATCGGACCGGCGAGGCGAAGCGGCTCGGTCAATGCGGGCGTCGTATAGGTCAGCTGACGCATCGCGTCGGCGGTTTGATCGTGCCGCACGAACGGCGCGGCGGCGACGTTGCCCCACTTTCCGTTCACCTCGGTAACACCCACGGTCGGATCCGACCGATACGACGATGGATACGTCGCGGCGCCCGTCGGCGCTTCGTCGGCGAGCGTTCCGTCGTTGAGCGATGCGATCGAGCCGGACCGCTCACCCGACAAGTGAAGCGTGCGCATCGACGAGCTCGGCGGCGGCCACGTCGTCGCGCTGCGCCACTCGAACGCGCCGAGGTCGTAGTACAGGACCGGCGCCTCGTGCTCGATGCCGTTGTCGATGCCTTTGAGGAACCGGTCGAACCATGCGAGCGCGGGGTCGCCGGCCCCGGGCGAGGGCGGCACGGGCGCATACGGGCTGAGCGGATCGAAGGGCGGACCGGCCGGCGTGTGCGGGCTCGGCCCCATGATCAAACGTTTGTGCGTGGCGGCGATTCCTTGAAAGTTGCGGATGGTGCCGCGCGAGAATCCGTCGAACCAGCCGGAGCGAAGCAGCGTCGGCACCAGGATGCGGTCGAACTTGGTGTAGACGCTGCGCTCCCAATAGGTCGGCCCGTCCAGCGGCGCGTTCTTGAACTCGAGCGCCAGCGCGTTGAAGGCGCGATCGGGAAGCCGGCGGCTCTCGGCGGCTCCTTGAAAGCCGAGGCCGGCCTGCAGGCCGGTCCACAGCGTCATGAACTGCTGGTTCCAGATCCCGTTGTGCCACACGATGTCTCGGTAGGTGTCGGTGTAGGGAACGTCGGGCACGATGGCCTTCAGGTGCGGCGGCTGCTTCGCCGCTCCGAGCAGCTGCGAGATTCCGAGGTAGGACCCGCCTTGCATGCCGACGTTGCCGTCGCTCCAGGGCTGCACGGCGATCCACTCGACGACCTCGTAGACGTCCTGCTGCTCGCGATCGCAGAACAGGCACAGCGCGCCGTCGGATTTCCCGGTGCCGCGGATGTCCACGTTGACGTGCGCGTAGCCGTGCGAGAGATAGTCGGCGGTGAGCGCGCCGGGCGAGGTCTGATCCTCGCGTCCGTACGGGCTCATCACCAAGATGACCGGATACGTACCGCCCGCGGAGGGCAGCCGGACGTCGCCGACCAGATCGACACCGTCCGACATCGAAATGCGAACGTCGGCCAGCTTGACGGGCTCCGCGCGCCCGGGAACGGGAGCAAGACCCGCGACGGCAACGACGAGGACGACGATGAGCTTCAGTGCCCGGATCATGGCGGCCCCCCAAAGGACAAAATGGACGTATCGCCACCTTCCGTCACGGAAGCGGCCCTGTCAAGGCTTCATTAGGATGAGGAGATGGGCGTCCCCGACTGCAAACGATGCGGCCGCGGCATGCAGCAGCCCGGCCGGTACGGCGAGTGGGTCTGCGACTGCTGCGACATGAGCGCGCGCTGCCGGCACGTGTCGCGGTGGACGCGGCTGATGCGGCGCTTCGCCGGCCGCCGGGTCTAGCCGGCGGCGCGCGCCGCGCGTTCTCGCGTGCCGGTTCCGTAAACCACGACGGTCTCGCCCGGGGCGAACGCACCGCGCTCACGCAGCCGCTCGTAGCCCGCCCATGCCGCGGCCGCCTCGAGCGCGACCGGCTCGGCGAACGCATCCGCGGCGGCGGCGATCTCGGCCTCGGACACCGCGACCGCTCCCCCGCCGCTGTCGCGCAGCGCGCGCAGCACCGGCCGCGACGCGAGCGGCGACGGGATCCGGATGCCGGCCGCGCTCGTGACCGGATCCGGCCACGGCTCGGATGCGTCCGCACCGGCCTCGAAGGCGCGTACGATCGGCGCGCAGCCTTCCGCCTGGACCGCATACAGCCTCATCTCGCCGCTCACCCATCCGAGCGCGCGCGCCTCGGCGAGCGCCTTGTGCCAGGCGACCACTCCGACGCCGCCGCCTACCGGCAGCACCGCCGCGTCCGGCGCGCGTCCGCCGAGCGCGTCCGCGATCTCGAGCAGCGCGGTCTTCTTTCCCTCGGTACGCCAGGGCTCGCGGAACGTCGCGGCCAGATGCCAGCCGCGCTCCGCGGCGAGCGCTGCTGCCCGCGCACCCGCGTCGGCGATGGAGCCGTCCACGACCGAGACCGCCGCGCCGTATTCGCGCGCCTGATCGACCGCGCCCGCCGGCGCATCGGACGCGGCGAAGACGGCGCAGGCGAGACCGGCCTCGGCGCAGTACGCGGCCCAGGCGGCGCCGGCGTTGCCCGCCGTCGGCAGCACCACGCCGGTCGCGCCGAGCGCGCGCGCCATCGCGACGCCCACGGCCGCGCCGCGTGCCTTGAACGTTCCGGTCGGCAACGCGCCGTCATCGGCATAGAGCACATCGCCGCGCTCGATCAGACGCACCGGCGGCTCGCCGAGCGTGAGTGGCTCGCACGGCGGCAGCAGCGACGTCCACGACCACATCGCGCCGCCGCGCGGCATGGACTCGGATCCGGCAAGGTCGTAGCGCGCGGCCAGCAGGCCGCCGCACTCGCACACCCCGTCCAGCCTTGCCGGATGGACGCGGCCGCAGTCGCCGCACACGAGGGCCTCGAATCGCGACGTCACGACACGCGCTTCACGTATTGCGTGGCGACCCAGCCGTCGATCCCTTTGAACGGGTCCTCGACGTGCAGCCACACGAAGTTGTCGGCTTCCCGCATCTCTCCGTCGCTCTCGAGGCGCACGCCGGGCTTGATGCAGTTCAGGATCTCCTTGTCGGTCCCGGCATCGATCCGGATGCGCACGCATTCGACCTCACCGACGAGCTCGTAGACGCCGGCCTCCGGATTGACGGTGGGCGACGGCGAGCCGGCCGGAGACGCCGACACCGACGGCGAGACCGTCGCGCGCGGACGCGCCGGGCCCGAGTCGCCCACGCGGGTGAAGACGAGCCACGGCACCACGATCACGAACAGCGCGGCCCCGACGAACGCGGCGAGCCGGCCGATGTGCACGTCGCGCTCGGGCTTGGGCGGCTTGGCGTCCACCGAGAACCGGCGCAGCCGGGATAGGTCCGGACCGGAAGGCTCGGCCGGCGGCGGGGAAAGAGGTGGCTCGTCGTTGCTCACGATTCGCATCATGGTTCCACATGGGGCGCCGCTTCGCTCACAGCAGGGAAGGCGGCATATCAGGGAGAACCAGAACCGGATGAACCTGACCGCGATGTCGCTCGCGATCCTGATGGCCGTTGCCGGCAGCGGCGGCGCGACCCGAGCGAGCACCGCGACGGCGAGCACGACGGCGAGCACGACGGCGAGCACGGCGGCGAGCACGACGGCGATCGCGGCGGTCGCGGCGGAGGCGGACTGGATCCTGACCGCGATCGCCGATGACGGCGCGATCGCGCTGACCCCCGCGCAGGACGTCGTCGTGCCCTACGACGCGAACATCGCGGCATGGAGCCTCGCGCGGGCGGCGGCGGTTACGCGCGACCCGCGATACGCCGCCGCGGCGTGGCGCTGGCTCGACTGGTTCGCCGCGCGGCAGGACCCGTTCACCGGCATCGTCACCAACCACGTGCGCGACGCCGAGGGCTGGCGCGCGACCGGCGAGGTCGACGCGACCGATAGCGTCGCGGCGACGCACATGATCGCGCTCGGCGAGCTCGTCGCCGCCACCGGCGACGTGGTGCGGCTGCAACGCGCCCTGCCGGCGATGCGCCGGTCCATGAACGCGCTCGCGATCACGCACGACCGCACCGACGGCCTCTATTACGCGCTGCCCGGATACGAGTGGAAGTACACGATGGATCAGGCCGAGGTCGCGGCCGGGCTTCGCGCCGCCGCATGGATGGCGTGGCTCGGCGGCCGCTGGGGGGATGCGGCCGAAGCGGCCGTCGCCGCCGCCGAAGCGCAAGCGGCGGTCGAGCAGCTGTGGTCCGGCGCGACCGGCGCCTACGACTGGGGCAAGCACCGCGACGGCACTCGGGCGAAGACCGCGTGGTGGCGGTGGTATCCCTCGGCGACCGCGCAAGCCTGGACGGTGCTGTTCGGCGTCGCGCGAGCGGATCGCGTCGGCGCGATGATGAGCGAGCTGGAGCGCAACCATCCCAACTGGGACCGGCCCGAGGCGATGACCTTCAACGACACGGGCGGCCAGCCGGTCGGCTACTGGCCGCTCGCGGGCGTCGCGCTCGCCCGGGCCGGCAGCGCCTTGCGCGCTCTCGAGGGAGCGCACCGCATCCGCGCGGCCGCCGACGCGGCGGGACGGGTCTACCCCTTCACCCCCGCGGCCGCGGGCGGTCTGATCCTGCTCTTCGCCGAACCCTCCGTGCTCGCGCTCTCCTAACCCACCGGCTCACTCCCCGACC
>DATLFO010000075.1:0-2534 GCA_035541035.1 Actinomycetota bacterium | reverse complement strand
GCGCTCGATGAC
Source organism: Actinomycetota bacterium (assembly GCA_035541035.1). Taxonomy (GTDB): domain Bacteria; phylum Actinomycetota; class AC-67; order AC-67; family AC-67; genus DASWHR01. Next base: position 2,522 of record DATLFO010000075.1, on the reverse strand, counting down.
GCGCTCGCCGACGCGGGGCCTAACACCGGCCGCATCGAGGCGATCTTCTTCGCCAACGCGCTGTCGGGCCTGATGACCGGCCAGGAGTGCGTGCGCGGACAGGTCGCCCTGCGCCACTCGCGGTACGGGGGGATCCCGACAGTGAACGTGGAGAACGCGTGTGCGAGCGGGTCGACGGCGCTGCACCTCGCCTGCATGGCGATCGAATCGGGCATGTACGAGACCGTCGCCGTCGTCGGATCCGAGAAGATGTCGCACCCGGACAAGCGGCGGTCGATCCAGGCGCTCGCCGGCGCAGCCGACGTCGATCTGCTCGCTGACGCTCCGGAGGATCACAGCGTGTTCATGGACAGCTACGCCGAACGTGCTCGCGCGCGGATCGAGCGCAACGGCTGGAACCCGGCGGACTTCGCCCGCGTCGTCGTCAAGAATCGCGGCCACGCGGTTCACAACCCCGGCGCTCAGTTTCGAAACACGATGACCGTCGAGGAAGTACTGTCGAGCCGGATGATCACCGAGCCGCTCACGCTCCCGATGTGCTCGCCGATCGGCGACGGAGCCGGCGCGCTGATCGTGACCGGCACGCCGAATGGGGCCGCTGCGCCGATCCGCATCCGCGCAAGCGCACTGAGCGCGACCGGCGGCCCGGCTCCAGGATCGGTCGTGCAGCGCGCGAGCGTGACCGCCCGCGAGCAGAGCGGACTGAGCGCCGAGGATGTCGACGTCATCGAGGTACACGATGCCACCGCTTCCGCGGAGCTCGAGGCCTATGAGCATCTCGGGCTGGCGGCGCCGGGCGAGGGCAACCGCCTGATCGTGGAGGGCACGACCGCGCTCGGAGGCGCGCTGCCGGTCAACACCGGCGGCGGCCTGCTCTCGCGCGGTCATCCAGTCGGCGCGACTGGAGTCCTGCAGGTCGTCGAGCTGGTCGCGCAGCTGCGTGGGCGCGCGGGCGAGCGCCAGGTCGATCTCGATCCCCGGCTGGCGCTCGCCCAGAACGCCGGCGGCTTCGTCGAGGGCGATAATGCAGTCGCCGTGATCACCGTGCTCGAGCGGGAGCGATAGCACGAAGGCCATGGGGACGACAGGTGCGGCGCATGGTCGGGTGAGAGAGGCTGTGTCACGGAAGCAATGCTGCACTGGGCCAGGCAGGGCAGAGCAGGCGGGCGGTAGCAGGAGAGAGACCCACTAGGAGGAGAGCGCATGACCGATTACGACCCGAGATCCGAGACGGGCATTCCGACTGAGCCGGTTGGTTCGCTTCCGCGGCCTTCGAAGTTGCAGGCTGCTTATGCGGAGTACGACGAGGGCAAGATCTCCAAGGAGGATCTGGAGAAGCTGCAGGACGAGGCGGCGAAGGACTCGATTGAGCGGATGGAGGCGACGGGGTCGCCGATCATTTCCGATGGCGAGCAGCGTTGGTCGTCGTTTGCGACCTATCCGATCGCCGACACGCTTGCCGGTACCGGTTTGGCGCCGAACCTCGGGCCGGGCGGTCAGTTCTTCGCGATCTTCGCCGATGGCCACGGGCGTCAGCTGCCCAAGCTCACGGGCGGCCCGCTGAAGTACAACTTCTACGCGGCGGACACGCTGAAGAAGTCGCTGCCTTACGCGTCGAAGCCGATGAAGCAGGCTGTCATCGCGCCGTCGATGCTGGCGTTGCTGTATCCGCTGAAGGATCCGGTGGAGGGTTACTCGCGCGAGGAGTTTGAGGAGGACATCGTGCAGGAGTGCACGACGGACATTCGCAAGGCCTTCGAGGCTGGGGCTGCGCGTGTCTCGATCGATTTCACCGAGGGCCGCTTGGCGACGCGTGAGGATCCGCGCAACCCGTGGACCGGTGCGGGCCTGTTGCCGCATTTCATCGAGCTCAACAATCGGGTGCTGGCGAACTTCTCTGACGAGGAGCGCAAGAAGATCGGTATCCATACGTGCCCGGGCGGCGATCGCGACTCGGTTCACTCGGCTGACGTGCCGTACGTCAACCTGTTGCCGGAGATGTTCAAGATCAACGCCGGCTACTTCCTCATCCAGCTGGCCTCAGAACGCGACAGAGACAGCGTGTACCAGTTGATCGGCGAGCACAGCCGCGAGGATCAGATGTGCTATATCGGCGTCACGGTGACGCAGTCGCCGCGACCCGAGAGCGCACAGGAGATCTGCGACGCGATCGTGCGCGCCGCGAACTTCATTCCCAAGGAGCGTCTGGGCACGACCGACGACTGCGGCTTCTCGCCGTTCTCGATCGACGAGAAGCCCAACCACGGCTCACCGGACTACGCCCGTGAGATCGCCTTTCAGAAGATCGCAAGCCGCGTCGAGGGCACCCGCCGCGCAGCGGAGAAGCTCGGCGTCGGCTGAGGCCGGCGATCACCCGTCCTCGGCGGATGTATCAGCGGCCGGCTGGGCCGGACCGCTGGTGCATCTCGTCGTGACGGAGGATCTACCGTCTCTCCAGGAGCCTTCGATTGGTCGACGTCGGCGGCGAGCAGGTCGGCCGGTGTGCTCCTACAGTCCCGCCC
>DATLFO010000074.1:0-11047 GCA_035541035.1 Actinomycetota bacterium | reverse complement strand
GACAGCTCGTGCGCCGCGGCGCACGAGTATGCGCGCCGCTGGGATGCGGCTTTTCAGAGCGTGGACGTCATCGCGTTGCCGGCCACGCCGGTCGGTGCGCCGCTGCACTTCGCGACCACCGCGCGCATCGGGGGAGACGAGGTGCCGGTGCACGGCGGCCTGCTGTCGTCGAAGACGCGCCAGATCAATCTGGCCGGTGTGCCCGCGATCTCGATCCCGTGCGGCTTCGACGAAAACCTGATGCCGTTCGGCCTGCAACTTGCCGCTCCTCGCGGCCACGAAGGCCGGCTGCTCGCCGTGGCGCGCGTATATCAATCCCGCACCGACTGGCACCGCCGCCGCCCCGCCCAAGCCTGGGTTTAACCCTGACGTTTCTGTCGTAGGGCATGCTCTACAGTTGCAAGCATGCTCGACGTTTCCATTTCTGCCTCTGCGCGTGACCGCGCGACGCTGGTCGCCGACGCGCTGCATCGCGCCGATGCCGCGATGGCCGAAGCGATTCGTCTGTTGGGGAGCGGCAACGGGATCGCGGCCGCGACGGGTCTGCCGGCCGAGCGGATCCTCCAACTCGACGGCCGTTTGACGGGTGCCGACGCGCGGATGCTGTCCGCCGCGTCGGACGTGCTGCGGTTCATGCCGTCGCTCACGGCCGCGTTCGATTGTGGCGTGGTGTCGTGGTCGCAGGTGCGTTCGATCGTGTGCGCGGTGCGAAACGTGCCGTCAGCGGTGCGTGATCAGATCGACACGCTCATCGCCGAGCATGCGGACACCTTGTCACCGCCGAGCCGTACCGGCTCATCGAAGTGGTGGACGATGCCGTGCTGCGGCTATGTCCCGGCCGGCTCGCGTCGCGGCAGAACCGGCAGGTCGCCGCAGAGTCCCTCGCCGTCCAAGGCCGCTTCGACGGCGGGTCCAGCATCTACGGCGAGTTCGGTCCCGTCTCGACAGCGACGGTCCTGGAAGCTTTGGATGCGCATGCGGACGCGCCTCGTCATCCCGACGCCGAGGATGCGCCAAGCCGCGCGCGCCAACGCGCGGAGTCGTTCGTACGCATCTGCGAATCCGGCCTATCCGGTACCGGGACCCGTCCCGGCCCCGCGTACTGGCAACGGTTGACGCCGCATCGTTCTTGGACGGACGCGATGGAGCGATGCGCGTGCTGTGGGCCCTCACCGGCCGCGCGCCGCGCTTGGAACGGGTCGCCGCCGAAGAGCTTATGTGCGACGCGACCGTCGTTCCCCTCGTCTTCGACGGTGGCCGTGTCGTCGAAGTCGGGGACGAGACGACGAGGTTCTCGCCGAAGGTGCGTCGCGCGATCATCGCCCGCGATCAAGGATGCCGCGCGCCCGGCTGCCGCATGCCCGCGCAGTGGACCGACATCCATCACATCGTGCCAGGGGTCGGAAGCAGCGCCGACGACGGGGTGCTCCACTGCCGCGCCGACCACCGCCGAGCCCACCGGCAACGCTGGAAGATCACCCTGCACCCCGACGGAACCGTCGAATACAGAATCCGCGGCCGCACCTACCTCAGCCGCCCCCCATAGCCGGCCCGAAGTTTCTCCCCGCACCACGAACGTACCCTGGCCACCAACCACGGCGCTCCGCCTACCGGCGCCGCCACATTGCCATGCCCGTCGCCGGTTCGAAATCCGTTCACCTCCGCCGACAGAAGAACTGGCCCAGCCCCATCAGGGGAAACACAACGAAGAAATTCCCGATACTCAAACCACATCGAGAGTTTGGACGAGAAAAGGCCGCAGCTGATGCTGCGGCCTTTCGGTTGAGGAAACTCCTACGTAGTACGGCGAGTGGCCATGGCGAAGGGAAGGAAGTAGGCGTCGAGTGATTCGCCAGTGGCTCCGTAGATGTTGTCGCCGGCCAGGAAATCGCAGACGACCTCACGGGCGCGCAGGACCTCTTTGAGCCGGTGTGCCCAGCGCTCATCGTTAACCGTCAGGTCGAAGAGTTCTAGGGCGCGGTCGAGCGCTGCTTGCAGCCGCTCGCTGTTGCCGCGGGCTTTGGCGCGGATGGCGCGGCCGACCTCGCTACCGATGTTGCCAAGCTGCTCGACGAGCGACAGCGTCTGCCACCGACCGGCGGCTAGATTCGAGTGAAGGGTCGTCTCAGTCATTGGTCGCCACCAGCTGCTCAACGATCTCAGCGATGATCTCGCGGATCTTCGGGTCTTCGACCGAGCGGGAACGGTTCTTCTGGCTCGGCCGAAGGTTGATCATCGAGTCATATTCGAGCCAGTTCTCGGTCCCATGCTCGGCCGGGTAGAGGTTGATACCCCATAGGTTCGGCTGCTTGGAACCGCCCTCGATCAGGATGTGCTCCTCGTCGGCATGCAGCTCGCCGCCGATGGCCATCCGGCGCTGATCGATGTCGACCACGGCTTTGACCAGATCACCGAACGAGCCTTCGGCGATCTCCGCCAGTTCCGTCAGGGTGATCGTGTCAGTGATCGTCACCAAGCGAATCTCGCTCACTCCTTCACCTCGATTCGAATCGTGTGGTGCTCCGTCCGCGGAAGTTTCCATCCCTTGGCGCGGATGGTTTCCCGGTAGCCTTCGATAGCATCGCGCGCCATCGCTAGAGCCATCGGACGAGTCTCAGCTTCGGTCACTACGTCTGGAAGCGCGGGCACGGTGGCAGTAAAGCCACCTTCGGGCCGGGGGATCAAGATGATGTTGTAGACGCGTTGGGGCACTGGATTCTCCTTCTTGGCGGTGCCACCATTATACCGTGGAAAACCCTGGATTTATAGGGGTTTGGTGACTATCGGCGCCGGCGAACGGCCGCGACAGCGTCCTTTAGAGGGCCAGGGTTGACTTCATCGAGGACCAGGATGATGTCTTGTTTGGTGAGCCGAGTTTCGTCACGGAAGTTCATTTTGAATATGCGGGCCAGTTCTCTCAGCTCTTCCAAGGTCAGGTCGTCCAGGGCGTCGACCATCGCGCGCCACTCGTTTACGTCCCAGTTTTCGAATGTTGTTTGCCCCATGGAGATACTCCGCCAATAAACGAATGAAGAGGGCGAGATCTCCCCCTCTTCATTCTGAGCCTGATGTTACTGCTTTTCAACGCTAACCGGAATGTTTACCGGCGTGTTGTGGTAGCCCGGCGAGTCACTCGTCGATGTGTGGTCGATCTTCTCGGTGTTCGGGCTATCCGAGACGCTCCGGTAGGTGTCGATATGACGATCGTCACCTTCGCCGGCGACCGCATCGGTGACCTTCGAGACGAGCTCGCGGGAGACGTCCGCGCCGTAGATTTCCAGCAGATGCGCCTGAATGCGCTGGCCGTCGGCAACCTGTTCGGCAGCAATGTGCTCAACATGGCGATCCTGCTGTTCGTGGACGCCGCCCACACCAAAGGTCCGGTGCTGACGTTGCTGGGCCAGCCCGAGATCGTCGCCGGCGTGGGCGCGATTCTGCTGATGGCGATCGCGCTTGCGGTCATCGTGCACGGCGCCGAGACGCGCATCGCGCGCATGGAACCCGATGCGTTGGTGTTGCTGCTCGCCTACGCCGGCTGCGTCACGGCCGTGTGGGCCGCGGGATCCTGATCCCGCGCGTCAGCGCTTGCCGCACCAGCATCGCCGCCACGACCGATAGCAGCGCCGCCGCCGCGGGGACGGCCGGGCCGCCCTGCGATCGTGCGCCGGTCGGAGCCGATGCTTCCAGCCGTGCCGCGTCCGTGCCGCCGGCCCCCATGTCCACCTTCTGGTCGCCGCCGTCCGCGTACGCGCAATACATGCCGTTCGAGAACTCGAGCGTGAAGCGTTCGTCGTTGGCCGTTTCGATCTGGAACATCGCTTCGAACGCGACGCCCGGCTCACCGGGTTGCTCAGGTTCGCGCGGCGGCTCGGCCGGCATCGGCATCGGCGCGGGTTCGGCGCCGACCGGCGGGGCCGGCTCGATCAGCGGCGTGTCGCTCGCCGTTCCGCTGCCGGTGTTGCCGTCCGAGGACACCGGGGTCTCGGGATTGCCGCCCCCGGCCGCGCCGGGCTCGCTCGAGCCGGGCTTGTCTTCGGCAGGGGCGGGGACGGGTTCGACGACGCCCGGTTCGCGGCCGTCGAAGCTGCAGGCTTCCTGACGGGGCGCGTCGGCGGCGAAGCGAAGCACGAACGGAGTGAGCGACCATGCGGTCTCGCCGGACGCGATGTCGGGCCAGGATGCGGTGTCGGTCAGGACCTCGACGCCTTTGCTTTGAATCCGAAGTCGCGCGGTGACGCCTTTCGCCGGGTCGGCGCCCGCGTTGTAGAGCATGACGCTCAGCGTTACGGTCTCGCCCGGCTCGGGGATGCCGTCGCCGTCGCCGCCGCCGATGGTGACCTCACCCAATGACAGTCGCGCGCCGGGGCACGCGACGGGGAAGCCTGCCTTGAAGTACGCCGGCTCGGGCAGATCGTCGGACGTCAGCTGCCCGCCGATGCCGTAGAACTCGGTGCACGTTTCCGAATCGACGGTCACGTCGAAGCGGGCCACCGCGGTGCCGCCGGCAGGGATGGTGCCGACCTCCGACCGGGACGCGGCCACCGTCGCGCCGGACGAGTGCTCCGCGACCGCAACCGCGCCGCGCACGTCGCTCGAACCCTGGTTGTGGAAGGTCAGCTCGAGCGTCGAACGCTTGCCCGGCAGCAGGACGCGGGCCTCCTGCCCGTCGGTCAGGATGCGAGCGCCTTCCTGAAAGACCGGCTGAGCCGGAGCGGCGCCGCTGCTGCCCGATGATCCGCCGCCGTCCGGCGGGACCGGATCCTCGGCCATGGCCGGGCCGGCCCCTGCGATCACGAATGCGCCCGCGGCCAGGACGGCCGACAGGCGAAACCGGAAGGATCCATGTGCACGCGTCATGATCGTTCGACGCGCGGCCGGGCCGAAAGGTTCCCTACGACAGCGTGCCCTCGGCGTAGCGGGCCCGAAGGACCTTTTTGTCGAACTTGCCGACGCTGGTCTTGGGCACCTCGTCGATGAAGGCGACCTTTTCGGGCAGCCACCACTTCGGGACCGTGTCCGACAGGTGCTGCATCAGCTCGCCGGCGGTCAGGTCTTCGCCGGGCTTGACCACCACGCACGCCATCGGCCGCTCCGACCATTTGTCGTCGGGGATCGCGATGACGGCGGCTTCGGCGACCTTCGGGTGGCCCATGATCGCGTTCTCCAGATCCACCGAGCTGATCCACTCGCCGCCGGACTTGACCAGATCCTTGGTGCGGTCCACCAGCTGCACGAAGCCGGTCGGATCGACCACCGCCACGTCGCCGGTGCGCAGCCAGCCGTCCTGGGTCCAGGACTCGGGCGCGCGCTCGTCGTTGTAGTAGGTGCGCGCCACCCAGTTGCCGCGCACCTGCACCTCGCCGAACGTGCTGCCGTCCCACGGCGCAACGCCGTCATCGCCCATGATGCGAAGCTCGACGCCCGCGACCGGCAGACCCTGCTTCGCGCGCACTTTCTGCAATTCCTCGAGCGACATGGCCGCGTCCATCGTCGACAGCGGACGCGACAGCGACGCGAGCGGGCCCGTCTCGGTCATGCCCCAGCCTTGCAGCACGCGGATGCCCAGCTCGTCGTAGGCCTTGATCAGCGACAGCGGCACCGCCGCGCCGCCGATCACCAGCCGGTCGATCGAGGACAGGTCGTAGGTGCCCTTCTGGATCTCGGGCAGCGCCCCCAGCCAGATCGTGGGCACACCCGCCGTGAACGTGACGCGCTCGGACTGGATCAGCTCCAAAATGTCGACCGGCGTCATGTACTGCGCGGGGAACACGATGTTGGCGCCCGACAGCGCCGACGCCCACGGGATGCCCCACGCGTTGGCGTGGAACATCGGAACGATCGGCAGGCACACGTCGGCTTCGCCGATGCCGTTGGTGTCCACCATGCACGACATGAACGCGTGGAGTGTCATCGACCGGTGCGAGTAGACGACGCCTTTCGGGTTGCCGGTCGTGCCCGACGTGTACGCCATCGCGCACGCCGACGACTCGTCCAGATCCGGCCAGGCGAACGTCGGATCCGCGTTCGCGAGCAGATCCTCGTACGACAACGCTCCGTCGATCGCGGTCGGGGGCAGGTCGCCGTCGGCCATGATCACGATGTGCTTGACCGTGGTCAGGTGCGGCGCGATCTGCTCGAAGACCGGCAGCAGCGACTCATCGACGAAGATCACCGTGTCCTCGGCGTGGTTGGCGATCCAGGCGACCTGCTCGGGATGCAGCCGGATGTTGAGCGTATGCAGCACCGCGCCCATGCACGGCACCCCCAGATACAGCTCCAGATGCCGGGTTGAGTTCCACGCGAACGATCCGACCCGGTCGCCCGCGCCGACGCCCAGCGCCGTCAGCGCGTTTGCCAGCCGCTCGCAGCGCTCGCCGATCTCGCGATAGGTGGTCCGCACCAGCCCGCGCGGCGTCTTGGTCGTGGCGCCCCGATCGGGAAACAAGGTGCGGGCGCGGTCCAAGACCAGCCGCAGCGTCAGCGGCTGCTCCATCATCAGTCCGGGAAAGCTCATCTTCCTCGTCCCCCCTGCGTCGGTATCGAGCCCATCGTTTCCGATGGGCCGCTCCGGAGCAAGAGCACGACGGTCGCTGCGCTACTCGGGAGCGGTTCCCGGCGGAGACCAGGTGCGCTCGCTATAGGCGGGCCGGAAGCCGAGCGCGCGATAGAAGCCGTCCGTGCCTTCGGCCGCGAATAGACACACCTTTTCGCAGCCTGCGTCCGCGGCGACGCGGATGGACTCGACCATCAGCTCGCGTCCGAGGCCCAAACCGCGATGGCTCGGGATCGTGCACACGCCGCCGATGCCGGCGATGCCGTCGTGGATGAAGATCTCCGCGGTTCCGGCGGGAGCATCCCCGTCGACGGCCAGCAGGATCGTGACGGAGTCGAACTTGCTTTCGGGCTGCAGCAGCCGCGCGAACTCGATCGTCATGCCGAACCCGGCGGCCTGCGCCGTTGCGACGGCTTCGCGATCCTCGGCCACGGCCCGGCGGAGTGGGATGCCCGGCGACGGCACGGACGGCACGGGCAGCGGCTCGCGCACCATGCCTCGACGGGGCGGCCCCCGCTCGAGCCCCAGCGTTCGGGCGGCGGCCTCGACCTCGGGATATCCATCTTCGACGTTGACCGACATCGTCAGGCCTCGATCGGCGAACCACTGCCGGGCCTCCCGGAGCCGGGCTTCGGCGTCCGGCAGATGCCTCATGGGCACCGCGGAGTTCGCCCAGCCCGCGGGCAGGCCCAGGGCCTGCAGATACAGCCCGTCGCTCTCTTCGCTGACGGCGCCGTCGATCCAGCGGGGCTCGGCCCGGCGGTACGCCGAGATCATCGTCCGCATCGCTTCCGAATCGTCCAAGTTCCGTTTCTCCCGAAAAGAAGGATTCACCCCGCGAAAGCGGAAAAGTACATAGAAAGCTCCAGGGTGAGAACAACCAATCAAACCTACCGTCTCGAAGCCGATCCAGGGGGAGCGTCCGACATGAGAATCCGATTCCGAGCCGTTGGGGCCGCGCTTGCGCTCGGCGCCGTAGCCATCTCCGTCCTCGGCGTGGCCGCCCCGGCCCGGGCGAGCGCCGCGATGCAGTTCAACAACCTGTCCTCGCTCGGCACTCAGGGCGAGATCCGCGCGCGCAGCGTCTTCCAGGACGGCACGGGCGCGACCGTGCTGCAGGCCGGCGTGCCGACCGACCCCAAAACGAATCCGAACCGCACCATCGGCGATGCGGTCGCGGCAGTCGCGACTCCGGCGCTGAACACGCCCGGACCCCGCTTGCTCGGCAACAACCCGTTCGCCGGCGACGGGCACACCCACTATCACGCGGGGGACACCAGGCTGCTGATCAACGACGTGACCGGGTTCGCGCTCGGCGACACGCTGCTCGTCGGATCGCCTTACTGCAACTTCGCGTTCCGCTCGCTCAACTGCAAGTCGTCCGTGCCGGCCGGCAACGAGCAGCCCTACGGCCAGGTCGTGCATGTCGTCGGCGGAGACATCAACCAGACGGGCCCAGGAATTCTCGAGATCTTCCCGGGGCTCACCGGGGCGCCGCAATGCACGATCGACTACGGGTTCGGTCCGTGCGCCATGCTCGAGGGCGTGCAGGTCACCAAGACGCCGACCGTGTATCAGGGCCAGCAGCTGCGAATCGACATTCCGCATGCGTCACTGCTCAACGGCGGTGCGAACCCGGTGGCGGTCACGGCCGACTTCGTGCCGCCGCAAGGGACGAACGATCCCTCGTTTCCGCGGCGGCCGCTGACCCTGAGCCGCGACACCGGCGCGACGTCGGCGATCGTCAGCAACACCTGTCCGTGCGGAGGGGGTTTCTTTTCCTTCTACGTGCCGAAGGAGATCTTCGTCACACAGACCATCGGCAACACGTTCAACGTCGATCTCGGTCACACGTGGTACCAGATCATCGTGACCGCCCGTGACACGGTGACCGGCGCGATCCGCTCGGACGGCGTGCTTCGCCTGAAGCCGAACGTCGTCGCCATCACCGAGTTCGCGCCCGACCGCAACCCGATCGAGGTCACGTCCGCGGTCAACCTGCGCGGGCGGCTGCGGGACAACTCGAGCGCGGCGGCGCTGACGCGGCGGCCGGTCGGGGACGTGATCGTGGACGTGGTCCTGACCAAGCCGTCGGGGGTCCGCAGCGTCTACCAGACCACCTCGTGCGTGGACACCGATCCCGGCCCGGCCGACCGGTGCGGCTCCGACCCGCTGGGGACCCAGCCGCACGGCCACGGAGCCTTCCAGATCCGGGTCGGCGGGCTGCAAGGCCTGTTCGTCGGGATCCCCGGCGTGGGCCAGTCCACGCTCAACTGCTCGGGTCAGGTGATCCTGTCGCAGCCGAACACCTATCCGAACCTGCTCAACGTTCCGGGCTGCGTGGCGAGCCCGTTCCTTTCGGCCATGGACACGCTGGAGCCGGGAACCTACGACGCGCTCGCGACCCTGCGCGGCTTCAGCCCGCCCGTCGCCAGGGCCACCACCTTCGACGTGGTCCTGGTCTAGCTCCGAAGACGATCGCGGCCCGCCGGCATCCGATGCGGCGGGCCGCGATCGTCTTCCCGTGTTCTTTCAGGCGACGCGGGCCGGCCCCCCCGGTTCGCCCCCTTCCGGGAGTTTCGGGTCAAGGTGTCACGGGGCCGGTCGTCGCTCGGGAGCGAGCCTGCAGGTTTCGAGATTTTGGCTCGGGCCGGGAACATCTGCGGGCCCGCCGGCGTCGGAAATACAGAACAGGGTCGCTGAACAGGGCGGACGGAAAATGTCACACCTCGGGCGTTTAATTCCGTTGCGTGGAACAAGCGGACCTGGCAGACTGTCGGCGCTTCGGGCCAAAGGCCCGGGGAGGCCGCGAACATTGGGTTCGGGGCAGAGAAAGGACTGGCTATCACGATGATTCGCTTCTTCGGTGGGACCACGGCGATGGACGCGCACACGCGCTGCCAGGCTGCTGCCGTGCTTGCCGTGGTCGGGATCAACTCGTGGAAGCCGGCGAAGCCCGGGCGATCGGAAAGGGGAGACTCCTAACAGGAGAATCTCTCACACCGAGACACCCGGGCCGCCCACGAGGGCGGCCCGGCTGCATTTCAGGATCGCATTTCAGGGGTCGGACCCGGGGAAACGCCCCGGGGCCCCGCACAGGGCAACACCCGGGACTCGGAAGGCCCGGAAGCTGAGCAGGAGCTTCCCGGCAGGCCGAGACCCACGTGAAGGGAGGGACAGTGGACACGACCGTCAGTTGGACCGAGGCACGATGTGCCACCGGAGACGCCAGCCTTCTTCACCTTTTCTTCAGCGAGGACGAGACGGAGATCTCGCTGGCAAAGCAAGTCTGCGGCGACTGCCCGCTGCGCCTTCCCTGCTACGAGGGCGCCGTCCGGCGTCGCGAGCCCTGGGGAGTCTGGGGCGGCGAGCTGTTCGACCGCGGAGCTCCGATCGCGCGCAAGCCGCGCCGAGGCCGTCCGCCGAAGCGACCCGTCGAGGTCGCCGCCGGTGCGAACGCCGAGGCGGAGGTGGCATAGGGCGCGATCCGCGTGGGGACGGGCGACCGCGCCCGTCCCCACACCAAGGCACGAGCCGATGCATGAGGCCGGTTCCCGCAAGGGGCCGGCCTCATTTAATCTCCGCCCGGCTGCACGGGCCCGGCCGCAGGGTCGGTGCGCCGGCCGGCGTCCGCCCCGCCGCGCAGCCGCCGGCCGCGTAGGCTTTGGGATCATGCGCCGGGACCCTCGCATCGTCGCCGCCGTCGTCGCCTTGCTCGTCGCGGTCGGCGTTGCGGCGTTCCGGATCACGGCCAGCGGATCGAACCGGCCGGGCCGCGCGGGAGACACGCTGCTGTTCCGAAACGATCCCGCACCCGAGCTCGTGGGTCTGTCGCAGTGGTTCAACGCGGAGCCCATGACGCTGAAGGCGCTGCGCGGCAAGGTCGTGCTGATCGACTTCTGGACCTTCTCGTGCGTGAACTGCGTGCGCACCTTTCCCGAGATCCGCGCTTTCTACGACACCTACAAGAACGCGGGCCTCGAGGTGATCGGCATCCACTCGCCCGAGTTCGACTTCGAAAAGAGCCCCGACAACGTGCGCAAGGCGATGCGAGCGCACAGCGTCGTGTGGCCGGTCGCGATGGACAACGATCACAAGACCTGGGAGGCGTTTCGCAATCGCTTCTGGCCGCACGTGTACCTGATCGACGCCGAGGGCCGCATCCGCTACGACCGGGTCGGCGAAGGCGGCGCCGCAGAGATCGAGCGGGCGATCCGCGCGCTGCTCGACGAGGCGGGCGTGGCGCTTCCCCCGCCCACGAACGTGACCGTGAAGGGCCCCAGCGGCGGGATCACGCCCGAGATCTACCTGGGATGGCTGCGCGGCGAACAGCAGAAGTTCCTCGGCAACGAGTCAGGCTTCGTGCGCGACCGGCCGCACGACTATCTCGTGCCGCTCGACCCGCCCGCCGGCGGAGCGGGAACGGCCGCGTACTTCTTGGAAGGACGATGGCGCGCCACGGAGCAGTTCGTCGAAGCCGCCGCGGCCGTTCCC
>DATLFO010000073.1:0-8152 GCA_035541035.1 Actinomycetota bacterium | reverse complement strand
ATGCGGGGGCATATCCCGGCGGCCGCATCACCGGCACGTTCGGGCCCGAGACGAAGGAGGCGCTGCGGCGCTATCAGCGCTCCCGCGGGATCCGGCCGACCGGCTACCTCGGCCCGCAGACCAGAGCCCGCCTGAACGCCGAAGCAAGCTGATCCGCTTGGTCGGGGGCCGTTTTGTCCCCAATCGGTTGCTAGCGAACCGCTTGATCGGTTTGCGACACTGGGCCGGCAACGATGAAACCGGGCTCGCGCCCCCGTCCGCGAGGAGGATTCATGTCACGTCGCTCTGCCGTTGTGGCGGCCATCGCCGTTCTGGCCGCCGCCCTGTCGCTCGTCCCGGCCTCGGCCGTATCCGTCGATCCCGCATCGCTTCCGTACGATCCGGCGCACGTGCTGGTGCGTTTCGACGCCGGAACCGGCTCTGCGGAGCGCGCGGAGGCGCATCGCCTGATCGGGTCACACGTCGTCAACCGATTCGCATCGCTCGGCATCGACGTCGTCGCGCTTCCCGACGGACTCGCCGCCCCTGATGCCGTCGCTCGCTACGCACGCGACGCCCGCGTCGAGCACGCGTCCCTCAACAAGAAGCTCTTCAAGCTCTCCACGCCCGGCGACACCCTCTTCGGGCAGCAATGGGGATTCCACAACACCGCCCAGTCGGTGTCCGGCAGCCTCGTGCGCGGCGTCGCCGACGCCGACATCGACGCGCCCGAAGGCTGGACCGCCGCGTACGGCGCTGGCTCGTTCCCGACCTCCGGCGGAACGCTGGTGGCCGTGCTCGACACCGGAATCGATCTCGGGCACACGGACCTGATGGGCAAGGTGCGCCATTGCGCAGGCGCGACGAGCGCGGTCGGGGTCGTCGTCGAGGGCGCCTGCCAGGACGACAACCTGCACGGCACCCACACGGCAGGCACCGTCGCCGCGAACACCAACAACACCGTGGGCGTGGCGGGCACGGCGCCGAACGCCGAGCTCGCGATCTTCAAGTTCCTCAACGCCGCCGGGGTGGGATTCCTCGCCGACGAGATCGCCGGGCTGCAGTGGGCCACGGCCCGCGGCGCGAAGGTCTTCAGCATGTCCTACGGCTCCTACGACCCCGACTCCAACGAGGAGAAGGCCCTTCAGAACGCCTACAACGCGGGCGTCCTGCCCATCGCTGCCGCGGGCAACGACTACGACTCCACCAAGAACTATCCGGCGTTCTACAACGTGGTGATGTCGGTGGCCTCGCACAATCAGGCCGACGCGATCAGCGACTTCTCGAACTGCAACGGCGACGTCGAGATCGCCGCGCCGGGCGAAGACGTGTGGTCCACGCTGCCGGGCAACTCCTACGGCCCGCTGTCGGGAACGTCGATGGCGACCCCCCACGTCGCGGGCGTCGCGGCGCTTCTCATGTGGAAGAAGGGTACGAGCAACGTCCAGACCCGCAACCTGATGGTGAACTCGGCCGAGGCGGTCGCCTCGACCGGCGGGCGATCCGCCTGCAACGGCATCAAGCGGGTCAACCTCGCGAGCGCGCTCGGCTCGGGCGATACCACTCCCCCGGCCCCGGGTGGCATCGCGGGCACCGTGACCGACCAGCAGGCCAAAACCCCGCTGGGCGGCGCGACGGTGGACTGCGGGACCGGCGGAACGGCCACGACCGCTAGTAACGGCACGTACTCGCTGAGCAACGTTCCGGCCGGCTCCTACTCGTGCACCGCGTCCAAGAGCGGGTACCGAAGCAAGACGCAAAGCGTCGGGGTGAGCAGCGGCCAGACCGCCGTGGCCGACTTCGCGTTGCGCGCGAGCCGCTGAGCAAGCGCGTTCGGGGGTCGCCGGCCGGCGGCGACCCCCGTCCGCGCCTCGCGTCGTTTCCGCTCCGGCGACACCGGGTACCTCAAGGGCAGGCCCCCGATTTCGCGAGGAGTGATTTCATGTCCACCGACGCCATCTCGATCCTCAAGCAAGATCACAAAGAGGTCGAGCAGCTGTTCCGAAAGTTCGAGCAGGCCGGCGACCGCGCGCACAAGAGCAAGCGCTCGTTGATGGATCGCATCGTGCGAGAGTTGTCGGTCCACGCCGCGATCGAGGAGCTGATCATGTACCCGGCGGCGCGCGAGACGCTCGACGACGACGATCCGGTGCTGGAGGCCCTCGAGGAGCATCACATCGTGAAGTGGACGCTGTCCGAGCTCGAGCGCATGGATCCCACGCATGCACGCTTCGACGCCAAGGCCAAAGTCCTGTTCGAGATGGTCCGTCACCACGTCGAGGAAGAAGAGTCCGAGCTGTTCCCGGCCCTTCGCGACAAGCTCGGCCGGACGCGCCTGAGCGAGATCGGCGAAGCGCTGATGCAGGCCAAGAAGGCCGCTCCGACCCGGCCGCACCCGCGTATGCCGGACCAGCCCCCGGGCAACGTTCTCGGCGGCATGGCGATGGCGGCCGGCGACCGGGTCATCGACCTGACGCGCGACATAAAGGAGAAGGTCTCGGGCAAGCGCTGACCACACCCGTTCGGCGCAACCCTCCTCACGGACGGTATCGAACCGTTCCGAACGGACTAGAGAAACCATCCCGCCGGATGGCGAGGAATCGCCGCCGGGTCTCCGATCCAGATCCGAAGGCAGCTCGCCCACCCGGATCGGAGGCCCGGCATGGCATTCGTGGTCGTGATGACGATGGCATTGGTGACCGCGCTCGCGCTCATCCCCTGCGCGATCGTGCTCCTGATCAAAAGCGGAGGCGGCGCCCGCGCCCGGCGGCAACGGGAGGCCGCGACCCGCGCACGGATGGGTGCGATCTTCGGCTACGACACGATCCCCGTTCCCGCGGCGACCACGACAACGGTGCGCGCGATGCGATCGGCCGTGCGCCGCGACGGCGTCCTGGTCGCATCCTGGATGTGACGACGCTCGCGTGACCCCTCCTCCGTGACCCGATGCGCCAAGCGCCCCGGCGCTCGGCAAGAGAGGCCCGGCGCCCTGGTCGCGGCAGCCCAGGGACCCGTCGCGATCGTCGCTCCTCGCTCGGCACTTTTCAAAAGGGCCCGTCGTGGGCTACCGTCGAGCGAGACGACACGAGAAAGGGGCGGTTCCCGTGACCGACGTGACCGGCGCGCTCGACGCGCTCTCGGCGAAGCTCGAAGGCAGCCTGACCCGGCCCGGCGACCCACGCTACGAGGAGCTGCGGGCGGTCTGGAACGCGATGATCGACCGCAGGCCCGCGGCCATCGTCCGCGCCGCGACGATCGGCGACGTCGTCGCCGTGGTGAACGCGGCCCGCGAGCACGGCGTGCTCTTGGCCGTACGCAACGGCGGGCACAGCATGCCCGGCTTCTCGACCTGCGACGACGGCATCGTGCTGGATCTGCGCGACCTGAACACGGTGACGTTCGATCCCGAAGCGGGTCGCGTCGCCGTCCAAGGCGGGGCGATGATCCTGGACCTGGATACCGCGACCCAGGCGCACGGCCACGCCGTTCCGATGGGGACCGTGACGCACACGGGTGTCGCGGGCCTGACGCTCGGCGGCGGCCTGGGGCGGCTCACCCGGATGCACGGCCTGTCCATCGACGCGCTCACGGGCGTTCAGGTCGTCACTGCCGACGGCGAGATCGTGGAGGCATCCGAAGACGAGAACGCCGATCTGTTCTGGGGGATGCGCGGCGCCGGACCGAACTTCGGCGTCGCCACACGGCTGGACTTCGCCACGTTCCCGATCGGCACCGACATGGGCGCCGCGATGGCCGTCTACGATCTCGACCACGCGCGCGACGTGCTGATCGCGCTCGGCGAGTACGAGCGCGACGCGCCCGAGCACGGGATCGTGATCGCAGCGCTCAAGACGCTGCCCGCGCAGCCGCCGTTCCCGCCCGAGATTCACGGCCGCACGGTCCTGTTCGTGGGCGCGAACAACTTCGGCCCGCCCGACACGGCCGACAAAGAGCTTCGCGAGATCGCACGCTTCGCCCCGACCCTGTTCGACCTGGCGCTGCGGATGCCGTTCTTGGCCGCCCAGCAGATGAACGACCAGTACTTCGGCTGGGGTCAGCGCAACTACGTCAAGGGCGGCCTGCTCGAAACGATCACGCCTGCCATGGCCGACGCCGCCGTCGAGGCGCTCGAAGGGCTGCCAGACGATCACGCCGAGATCGATTTCATCATGATGGGCGGCGCGTCCGCGCGTGTGGCCGAGGACGCGACCGCCTACAGCGGACGCGATGCCCGGTTCTTCAACGGGATCCAGTCGATCTGGCACGACGCGGCCGCCGACGATGCGCATCGCGGATGGGTCCGCTCGACCTTCGACGCCCTTTCGCGCTTCCACATGAGCGCGAACTACGTCAACGCGCTCGAGGAATCGAGCGAGAACGAGGTGGCGCGCGCCTACGGGGCCGGCAAGTACGAGCGGCTGGTCGAGCTCAAACGCCGGTACGACCCGGGCAACCTGTTCCGTCTCAACAACAACATTCGTCCGTAGCGGCGCGCGAGAGCGGCACGGCGCCGGTACGCTGGCGCCGTGTCCGGCCTTCGCTTTCGCCTCGCAGGGATCCCGGTTCGGGTCGAGCCGGTCTTCTTCCTGATCATCGTGCTGATCGGGGGGCTGGACCGGCCCGGCATCCTGATCCTGACCTTCGCCGCGACCGCGTTCGTCTCGATCCTGTTCCACGAGTTCGCGCACGCGTTCGCGTTCCGCGCCTTCGGCCGTTCGCCGAGCATCGTGCTGCACGCGTTCGGCGGCTTGACCGGCGCACCCGGCGCGCCGCTGTCGCGGGCGCGCGACGTCCTGGTGTCGGCGGTGGGGCCGCTGAGCCAGATCATCGTGCTCGGCATCCCGGCGCTGATGCTGCGGCTGCCGGTGGCGCGCGCGTTCCGGTCGGTCAACTGGTACATCGCGCTGACCGACGCCGCCTGGATCAACATCGGATGGGGCATCCTCAACCTGATGCCGGTGCTGCCGCTGGACGGCGGACGCATCATGGCCGGCCTGCTGGGCGGCCGCCGGCACGGCCTGCGGATCGCGCACGCGATCGGCGTCGTGGTCGCGGCCGCAGGAGCGGCCTGGGGTCTGGCGAACCAGCGGATCTTCCTGGCGCTGTTCGGCGCGATGTTCGTCGCGATCAACGTGGCGGGCTTTCGCGACCAGCGCAACGCGCCGCATATCGCGCGCGTCCGGGAAGGCCACGCCCGGCTCGACGCGGGCGACGCCGCGGGAGCCGCGCATGCGGCACGGGCGGTGCTCGACGATCCGGTCGCGGCGGCGCGCGTGCGGACCGAGGCCGCCGAGCTCGCGGCTTGGGCGATGCTGTCGCGCGGCGAGCGCGAGGCCGCGGCCGAGGTGCTCGCACGGCTGCCGCAGGGAACCGAACGATCGGCCTACCTCGCCGCCTTCACCGCGATCGAGCGCGGCGATCACGACGCGGGGCTGGTCGTCGCGGCGCGCGCGTTCGCGGCCGGGGACGGCCCGCCGCCGAACCACCTGCTCGCGATGCGGCTCTCGCGCGAGGGGCTGGTCGAGCGGCTCGCCGCGATCCTGCGCGGGGCGGACGACGAAGGACGCGCCCTCGGCGAGCTTGAGCAGGCGCTGCGCGAGGCGGGCCTGCACGAGGAAGCCTCGCGCGTGGCCGGACTCTGACGCTTTTTGCGGCGATGCATCCCGGCATCTCGTCGAGGGCGACCCGCCCCTCTAGCCGAGATTCGCGCGGAAGAACTCCAGCACGCGCCGGCGCGCGTCCTGCGAGGCGTCCCGGTCGTAGACATCGGGATTGGTCTCGTTCGTGAAGGCATGATGCGTGCCGGGGGAGACGTGGAAGTCGTGCTCGACACCGGCGGCCGTCAGCTCGGCCGACAAGCCCGCACGGACCTCCTCGGTGATGAAGTCGTCGTGCTCGGCGAACAGGCCGAGGACGGGCGCGTCCATCTTCGCGTAGTCGGGCTTGACCGCGGGATGGATGCCGTACATGTCCACGACGGCGCCGACGTGCTCGGGCGCGACCGTGCCGGCGAGCAGCGCCAGCTGTCCGCCCATGCAGAATCCGATCACGCCGACCCGGCCGCCGGTCTGGCCGGCGAGGAAGGCAGCGGCGCCCCGCGCGGCCTTGGCCGTGCGGTCGATATCGAGCGCCATCATCAGCTTGCCGGCCTCGTCGGGCTCGGCGGTGACCTTCCCGTGATAGAAGTCGGGCGCGAGCGCGGTGAAGCCTTCACCCGCGAAGTCGTCGCACACGCCTCTGATCTGATCGTTGAGCCCCCACCATTCCTGGATCACGACGATCCCGGGCCCGTCGCCCGCCAGGTAGCCGTTCGCGGTGGAGCCGTTGCTCGGGAAGCTGACCATCTCGCCCACGTCGATCCCTCCTGTTTCGGCGCGGCAGCCTACCGGCGCCGGGCAAGTTCGATCCAACACCTCGGAGCTGTTCTCCCACGGGCGGCTCGAACCGCTCGACGACAAGGTCGCCGGCCAGGTCGAAGAGCCAACCCCCTAGGCCGGCGCCGGCCCTCATGTCGTGCGGCGCTGACGCCCGCTCCGAAATGACAACGCTGTCATTGTCGTCGCCGTCCGCGACAGTCGAGTCATGAACAAGAGCCTCCCCCATCGGCCCGTGTCCCGGGCTCCGCATCCCCGCCGCAGCGAGTGTCCCGACGACGACGCGTTCGTCTACACGATCGCGTTCGAGGACGCCGGCGCGCTGAGCGTGTGGGCCTACCGCGACCGCGACGCGGCCTGGCGCCGGTTCCATGCCTTACGCCGCAAGGCGACCAAGGCCGGCTCGCAGGCGCAGATCCTGTTCAGCTTCACGCACGTCGATTGCGACGCGCCGCAGCGTCACGTCTACGAAGAGGACTGACCGGCCGCGTCGCGTCTCTTGGCGACATAGCCGCCCTGCAACGGAACGGACGACACGTCGAACCGAGTACCCATCGTGCTCCTTCTCACGGAAAGACGTCGCAAGTCTACGACCGGCCTTTCGCAAGGAGCCGTGTCGAAGGCCTCCGTCGTCGATTCATTCGGAACGAACGTTGGCTTATCGCGATGGCCGTTGCTTCGTATCGGGAGTGTCAGGTCGCGTCGACGAAGCCGTCGACGCGGCGGAGCGGGCCGAACGTCACGCCACACGCGTCCTGCCCGGCCGGCATGAACCGGGCGTGATCGGCGGCGAGCGTTCCCGGGCCGACGTCCATGAGCACCGCGTGATGCCGCTTCCCGTCCTGATCCTCGCCGCTGAGCGCGATCACGTGGCTGAGGCTCAACGGCACGAGCGACCAGCTGACCGAAACGCAATCGACCGAGATCACGGCCTCAGCCGCATCCGGGCCCGCGCGGTAGCGCAGCACGCCACCGTCACGGTCTCCCGCGTCGAATGCGGCGACCTCGAACAACTCGCCCGTCGAAAGTACTCCCGCGCCGACAACGACGGTGGTTCGATGCGCTCCCGCGACCGTGAACGCGGCCATGACGGCGAAGACGGCAAGCAACGCACGCTTCATGAGATGCCCCCTGGTTCCGGCTGTCGGGCGGAGATTTCGCGGGGGCCGAAGCGGAATCCTGCTACTCGACGAACAAAACGCCATCTCGCTCGGTGACGGATCCGCGGCCGAGCGGAAGGGCCTTGGTGGCTGCCTTCAGGCCCGCCTCGAGGCCGGGAACCTTCGCGTAGATGCCTCGTGGGCCTCGGGTCATGCGACCCGACTCGACGTCGTAGGCCGCGCCGTGGCGCGGACACACCAGGCATCCGTCCGCGTCGATGCTCCCCTTCGCCAGGTCGGCGACCATATGGCGGCAGCGGCGCGTTACCGCGAAGCGCTCGCCCGCGGCGTTCCCGACCGCCCACCGTCCCGCACCCGTCACCGAGCCCGGCGGCAGGTCCTCGCTGCGGCAAACTTCGATTTCGTCGCTCACTCGGCGCCTGCCTTGTGGGGCTGAACCACGGGTTCCTCCTTGGGGGTGTGCTCCTCGACGCGTCGCTGCATCACCGCGCGAAGATAGGGAACGACGGACTCGGGATCGTCGCAGAGATAGAAGATGTCAAGATCCTCTTGCGAGATCATTCCCTGCTCGAGCGTGCGCGCCTTCATCCAGTCGATCAGGCCGGTCCAATAGTCGGTTCCGACGAGCGCGACGGGAAAGTTCATGACCTTGCCGGTCTGGATCAGGGTGAGCGACTC
>DATLFO010000072.1:0-6520 GCA_035541035.1 Actinomycetota bacterium | reverse complement strand
ACGATGAGGCGCTTCCGAAGATCCGCGACTGGATCGAGGCCGGCGCCACCGACACGATTCGCGCGCTGACCGCAGCGCGAGCGAAAGGATGATCCTGTGCTCCTGATGACGCTTCGCGATCTTCAGTTCCGGCTGCGCCGTCTGGTGGTGGTCGTGATCGGCACCGGCGTCGTGTTCGCGCTGCTGCTGCTCATGACCGGGCTGGCGCAGCAGTTCATGCGCGAGCCGCAGACGACGGTGGACGGCTTCGGCGCGTCGCGCTGGATCGTGCGCGCCGGATCGACGGGCGCCTTCACCTCCGCGGCGACGATCGACGAGTCGATCGCGGCCGAGCTCACCGGAACGCCGCGGGCCGATCCCGTCATCACCGCGCGCCACAGCCTCATCCTCGAAGGCGAGACGGTGGACATCGTGGTGATCGGCATCGTGCCCGGCGGGCTCGGCGAGCCGCGCGTGCGCTCGGGTGCGAAGGCGAACGGCCGCGGACGGGTGGTCGCCGACGACTCGGCGGGCGTGGCGGTCGGCGAGCGGATCCGGATCGGACCGCAAGAGTTCACCGTGTCCGGCCTGACCACCGACGAGTCCTTGTTCGCCGGCATGCCGCTCATCTTCATGAGCCTGGACGACGCGCAGGATCTGCTCTACAAGGGAGCGTCGAACGTGACCGCGGTGCTCACCGACCGCTCGCCGACCAGCCTGCCTGAGGGAGTCGCGGCCCTGACGCCGGCCCAGATCGTCGAGGACGCGCGTCGGCCGCTCGAGAACGCGATCAGCTCGATCGATCTGATCCGCATGCTGCTGTGGGGCGTGTCCGCGCTGATCATCGGCGGGATGGTGTTCCTGTCGGCGATGGAACGGCGCCGGGACTTCGCGGTCATGAAGGCAGCGGGCGCCTCGACGCGCTGGCTGCTCGGCGGTGTGGCCATCCAGGGCGCGCTGATCGCGCTCGCGTCGGCGGTGCTGGCGATCGGGCTGCAGGCGCTGCTCGCGCCCGTGTTCCCGATGAAGGTTCGCATCACCGGGGCAACCATGGTCCAGCTGCCGGTCGTCGCCGTCATCGTCGCGTTGCTCGCCGGAGGCGGCGGGCTCCGCCAGGTCGCGCGGATTGATCCCGCGGCCGCATTCGGAGGGCCGGGAGCATGACCGTCATCGATCGCGCAAAGACTCCGGCGGCCGAAGAGACCGCCGGCGGCATCGTCGTCGAGGATCTCGTCGTCGAGTTCGTCACCGACGGCTACCGCATTCGCGCGCTCGACGCGCTTTCGTTCGTCGCCCCTCCCGGCCAGATCGTGGCTCTTCTCGGCCCGTCGGGCTCGGGCAAGACGACGCTGCTGTCGTGCCTCGCGGGAATCCTGACCCCGGCCTCGGGCCGGATCGTCGTCAACGGACGCACGATCGGCTCGCTGTCGGCCGCGGCGATGAGCGAGTACCGCCGCACGCAGGTCGGCATCGTGTTCCAGGCATTCAACTTGATCCCGTCGCTGAGCGCCCGCGAGAACGTGGCGGCGCCGCTGCTCGCCGCCGGCACCCGCTCGCGGACCGCGCTGCACCGGGCGGACGAGCTTCTGGCGATCGTCGGCATGGGCGAGCGCGCCCATCACAAGCCGGGCCAGCTCTCGGGTGGCCAGCAGCAGCGCGTCGCGATCGCGCGAGCGCTCGCGCACGACCCGCCGGTTCTGCTCGCCGACGAGCCGACCGCGAACCTGGACTATGTGCAAGCCGAGGCCATCGTCGCGCTGTTGCGCGACCTTCGCTCCCAAGGGCGCACCATCTTGATCTCGACCCACGACCAGCGCATCGTGCCGATCGCCGACGCGGTGGTGCAGATGGTGCCCGAGCTCGAAGGCAAGACCGGTGCCGGACGTGTGGAGTACGTCGCCGGCGAATCGATCTTCGAGCAAGGAACGCGCGGCACCCTCGCCTACGTGATCGAAGACGGCCAGGTGGACATCATCCGGATCCTGGCCGACGGCGGCCAGAAGCATCTGGCAACGCTCGGTCCGAGGCAATACTTCGGCGAGCTCGCGCCGCTGATCGGCTTCCCGCGGTCGGCCTCGGCACGGGCGAAGACCAACGTGGTGCTTCGCGGATACCCGATCCAGGAGTTCCGGGCGTTGATGCTGCGGCCGGGGGACGGCGACACGGACGGCGGAAAGACCGGCGAGAAGCCGGCCAAGCCGGCGGCGGCTCGCCGCCGCACTCCCGCCGAGCGCGCTGCCAAGAAGAAGAGCGCATCGGTTCGCCGGGTTCCCGCTGCGAGCCGTACGGCGGCTCGCACGCCCGCGGCCAAGAAGGGTTCCCCGGCGAAGCGATCCAGCACCACGCGCAAGCGCTCCTAAACGGTCATTCCGGGCTGAGGCAGTCCCGTGGCTGCCGGTTTAAGGAACTTTTTGTGCGCGGACACGTTCTGGCGGTCCTGCCCTATCTCAAGCGAGCCCCCCGGCGATGCCGAATGAGAAGGAGAATCCACGGCTGCGGACATCGAGGACAACATGGATCTTCAAGACGAGCTTCGACGGCACGACTCGCGCGACTCTACCGGCTCCGTGCTGCTGTGCGGCACCGGCCAGTTCGAAAGCGAGATGCTTCGTCGTGCCCTGCAACGAGCCTCGTTCCGGGTGGTCTACGCCCATGACGTGGATGCGGCCGTCCTGGCCGTGCTCGGCGGGACCGTGGACGCGGTGATCGTGGGCGACTCGATGGCTCCCGCGCCGAGGGTGGCGCTGATCCGGTGGATTCGAGGCAGCGAAGGCATCGAGCGCACTCCCATCGTGTTCCTCGCCGAAAAAGGCGATCCCGCGAGCGCCGTGCGTGCCTACGACGCGGGTGTGGACATGGTCGTGGAAAAGCCCGTCGACGTGGACCTGCTCGGGCGCAAGCTCGGAGCGGTTATCCGTCGCGCAGGCCCGCGGCGAAGGGCCGGCGGAGCGTAGGTCTCCGTGGCAGCCTCCAAGGCCAGATCCCAGCTTCCCGCCCCGCTCTACGTTGCGGCGGCCTACGTCTTCTTCCTCGGCGTTCCGACCCTGCTGTGCGTCGTCATCGGCTTGAGCCGTCCCGGCGTTCTTACCTTCTTGCACTATGCGGTGGCGACTGCCTACGCCGTGACGTCGCTGATGATGCTGCTCGAGGCCCGAACCGCGATCCCGCGCCGAAAGGCCGGCCGCACGCACACCGAGACGCTTCCGACGATGCCGCTCACGACGGTGATCGTGTCGGCCTACCTTCCCAACGAGCAGGACCTGATCGCCGAGACCATCTTGCGTCTGACCACGCAGATGCACGTGCCGAGCTACAAGCTCCAGATCATTCTTGCCTACAACAGCCCCGACGATCTGCCCGTCGAAGCCGAGCTCGCGTCGTTCGGTCAGCTGAACGCCTCGTTCATGCCGTTGCGAGTCGTCGGCAGCCGGTCAAAAGCTCAGAACATCCTTGCCGCCCTGCCGTACGCCCGTGGTGAGATGACGGTCCTGCTCGACGCCGATCATCATCCGCACCCGGACGCCTTCGAGCGCGCCTATCGCTGGCTCGAGGCGGGCTACGACGTGGTGCAGGGCCGATGCGTCGTCCGGAACCAGAAGGAGAACCTGCTCACTCGCCTGGTGAGCATTGAGTTCGAGCAGATCTACGGCATCTCACACACCGGACGCTCGCTCGCGATGGACACGGCGATCTTCGGCGGAACCAACGGCTATTGGCGGACCTCGGTGCTTCAGGAGATCGGCATGGACGAGCGGATGCTCACCGAGGACATCGACTCCAGCGTGCGGGCCATGCTCGCCGGCCACCGGATCATCCACGACCGGTCCGTCATCTCGACCGAGCTCGCGACCACGACGCTTCGGTCGTGGTGGACGCAGCGGCTCCGGTGGGCGCAAGGATGGTTCCAGGTGACTTTGCGTCATCAGGCCGCGATCTGGCGCAGCGAGCATCTCAACAGGCGGACGAAGCTGTACTGGACGTACATGCTCACCTGGCGTGAGCTGTTCCCGCTGCTGTCGCTCCAGATTTTCGCGCTGCTGATCGCCGCCCTGGTCCTGCGGATCCCCGTCGACTGGGTGCGCAACTGGTATCTGGCCGGCACCACGGTGATCACGCTGTCGTCCGGACCGCTCGTGGCGATCGCGACCTACCGCATCGCGCTATGGCGGACGAAGAAGAGCCTGCGGCCCTGGTTCTTCATCTTCGCAGTGACGAGCCTGTTCTACACGACGCTCAAGAACATGGTCGCGATGGTGGCGATGCTGCGTGAGTTCCGCGGCGAGAGCCCGTGGGTGGTCACGACGCGACAATCCGCCGAGTCGAAGGCGAAGGTCAAGGCAAACGAGAAGGCGGCAGCGCGTGCGACGCGCCGGCCGGAGAGGGTGCAGCTGGATGCGTAGGATCTCGATCGTGTTCGCTCTCGCGGCGCTGCTGCTTTCGGCCGCGCCGATCGCGGCGGCGGAAGGCGCTCCTTTGCAGGAGCCCGTCCTCGAACGTTTTGCGTTGCCGCTCGAGGATGCGGGCGCGGTTGCGAGCGTCCTTCGCCCGTCGCGCACGTTCACGCGGTTCCAGGTCGCGGTCCCGCACCGGTGGACGCACGCGCGATTCGATACCACCGTGCGATGGACTGCGTCGAACCTCGTCGGCGAAGGATCCGCGCTCACCGTCGAGGTCGACGACGTGCCCGTGACCGCGGTCCCCGTGGCCGCCGGACCGGGCTCGGTGACGATCGCCTCACCGCTTCTTCCCCTCGACGAGCACACGATCACGGTCACGATCCGCGCGACGCTGCAGGCGGTGCCGGGAGTGTCGGCCCGGTCGGCTGCGCGAGGACTGTTCCTGCGGCTCGATCCCTTCGGACGGGTCCAGGTGTCGGGCACGGGCGTGGCGCAGCCGCTGCTTTCGGATCTGCCGGGCGCGCTGGTGGAGCGGGTGGGCGACCGCGTCACGCCGCTCACGATCGTCTTTCCGCCCCACCCGCCCGCACAGGCCATTCATGCTGCCGCGATCGTCGCAGGCGCCGTCTCGACCGCGACCGGCTTTCCCGGCGTGCGGATCGCGACGCTGATCGATCCCGGTGAGGCCGAGATCGCCGCGAGGCCCGGCGCGCTCGTACGTTTCGTGGATCAGCCCGGAGACCCGGTCCTGTCCATCGCCCGCCGTTCAGGCGGCGAGTCCGCGCTCACGGTTGCGGGACGCGGCGACGCGCTGGTTCGCGCCGCCTGGACCGCCGCCTACCACGCCGCGCGCCTGACCGGACCCACCGCGGTCGTGCGTGCCGCGACCGTGCCCGTCCCCGCCCTAGCTCCCGAGCCGCGCAGGATCGAGCTCGGTCCCGCGGGCGTCGAGGACAGCGAGCCCGTGACTCTGCGGCTTCCGTTCCGCCTCCCCGTCAACCGCGTGATCGAAGCGGCCGAGGTCGTGCTCGAAGTGTCCTACGATGCGCCGGCCGGTGCGCGCATCTCGGTTCGGGCGAACGGGAAGGTGATGGAGGCGCGAGCGCTGCGCGCCAATGAGAGCCGGACGCGCGTCGCGGTCTCGCTGACCGATGCCGTTCGCCCCGGTGACAACTCGATCGAGATCGTGCTCACGCCGAGCGCCCGGCCGGACGCCGCGCTCCCGGCTCGCCTGGACGTGCTCACCGGCTCGACGTTGGCGCTGCGCACGCGCGAGCGGGCCGAGCCGTCGCTCGGCTGGTGGCCGTTCCTCGGATCGGGGGACCGCGACTGGTCACGCACGGTCGTGTCGCTTCCCGCATCGCCCACGGCCCAGGAGGTCGATGCGGTCGTTGCGGTGCTGTCGGAAGCGGTTCGCTGGAGCGGCGGTCCGCTGCGTTATTCGATTGCCTTCGACGCCTCCATCCAAGAGACGCTGCGTACGAGAAACCTGGTGTCGTTGGTTCGGGATCCGGTCCACGTCTCGCGGTTCGTGCCCGGCGGGGCGACGCACGGAACCCTCGCGGTGACCCGGCGGGGCGAGCGAGCCGCGCTCGTCGCCGTCGGCGCGCGCGCGCTCGCTCCGCTTGCTTCCTCCTACTTCGCGGGCGTCGTGCACGGACGGGCCGTGGTCGTCGATGCCCGCGGCGACGCGCGGCCGATCGTGCCGGCCTTGGGCGAGCCCGACTCAGGCCGCAGCTGGTGGCTGCCCGCCGGCGTCGCCGCCGGGCTGACCTTCCTGGTGCTGCTGATCGGATTCATTCGCGCCAAGCGGCGCTTCTCGCCGGGCCAGAACGACGTCCCCTGGAATTCGAGCGTTCCGGAAGCGGTCGTTCCGCGGACCAAGAGCGGCGTCATCCCGCCGGTGGAGCCGCCGGTGGACACCGAACGCGCGCTCGAGGACTGGCTCCGGATTCGAGAAGAGCACCGGCTGTAACGGGCCGAACGGGCGGCGTTCGTATTTGTCCTGATTCCACCCCATCGTGAAGGCTGCTTAATCGATTCGAAATGTCCGGGCGTCGTCGGCACATGGGTAAACTGCCGGAACAATTGAGCGAGCAAAGCCCCAGGGGTGATCTGCGACCGTGCCGAATAACTTGACCCGC
>DATLFO010000071.1:0-5161 GCA_035541035.1 Actinomycetota bacterium | reverse complement strand
CTTCTCGCGTCCGCCGCACAGCTGGATGTAGGCGCGTGCGACGAGGCCGCCGAGTGAATGACCGATCAGGTGAACCCGATGCGCGCCCGTCTCCTCGAGCACTCGATCCACGTGCGCGGACAGCTGTTGCGCGAGCTCTTCGACGTCGTGGCCGATGACGTTGTAGTTCATCGTCGAGATATGCCGGAAGCCCGCGCGCCGGAGGGCGCGGCGCGCGACCAGGAACGCCGAACGATTGTGGAAGTAGCCGTGCAGCAAGATGATCGGCGTCGACGCCGCTTCGGGATCAAGATATCGCAGCGGAAGCTCGGGCGTGAACCGTCCTGCGAGTCCGCGGTCTTGGTTCGGCTCGAGGGCCTCGCTCACCACGCCGGCCGGGTACATGGCGAGATTCAGTCCCGCCCAGGCGATCTCCTTGACCGCGCTGCGGTAGGTGCGGGGGCGGCGAAGCGCCCGGGTCACGGCGCGGCGAGCAGCCTGCGCCTTCCGGTAGCTCTCGCTCAGCTGGTTCCGATCCATCACTTCGCCTTCCGGCCCGATATCGGGTGGTTGTCGTCGACGTATGGTGACGGGGAAGGGTTCCTGCGGCCGGGGAGGTCGTCCGCGCGGCCAATTCTGTCTTCCCTGCTCACCTCGGTCAACGAGGCGGGGCGGTTGAGGGTTACCCCTTGCTTGCGACGCATAAACCGCGCAAACGCACGAGGCTGTGGATGAACATGCGGCCGGACGGTATGGCAGATCCGAAAAGCGACTATTGCGGCTTCACGATCAAAAAGATCGTGCCGGCGATCAGGATGACGCCTGCGATGATCACCGGTCCGATGATCCATTGGATCCCCATGCGGCCGCGAGGGACGATCTTGCGCGGCGGATGCACCCGCTTCTTTTTGTAGGGCTTCGGCTCCATGACGGCTTCATTATCGCCGCCTCATCGGAGGAACGCGCTGCCCGCCTCTCGCCAGCGTCGCGTGCGGGACTCGCGTGCGGGCTCGGGATCGATCTCCGCGAGCGCGAGCGCCAGCGCCCGTCCCAGCGTGTCGGCGGCCCGATCCGGATCGCTGTGCGCGGCCGGCGCGGGCTCGGGCACGATCTGGTCGGCGATGCCGAGCCGCCGCAGGTCGAACGACGTGAGGCGAAGGTCTGCCGCGACCGATGCGGGATCGTCGCGCTTGAGGATCGCTGCGGCGGCCTCGGGACCGATGATCGAGAAGATCGCGTGCTCCATGATCAGCAGCCGGTCCGCGCACGCGAGCGCGAGCGCGCCGCCGCTGCCGCCCTCGCCGGTGACGGCCGACACCACCGGCAGCGGGTGATTCAAGACCGCGGCGAACGTCTCGGCGATGGCGCGCGCGATGCCGGCGGCTTCGGACTCGCTGGACGGGTCGGCGCCCGGCGTGTCGACGAACGTCACGACCGGCAGGCGCCAGCGTCCCGCGAGCGCGATCAGCCGCTGTGCCTTCCGGAACCCGGCGGCAGCGGGATGCGTTCGCGCGAGCGCGACCACGCCGCATCGCACACCTCCGATCCGGGCGACTCCGCACAGCACGCCGTCGTCGTCGCCGCCTCCGCGGCGGTCGCCGTGAATCTCGATCAGATCCGCGCACACGCGACGAGCGAAGGCCGCGCCGTCGGGCCGGGCGCGATCGCGCGCGAAGATGACCTGCTGCCACGCATCGGGCTCGGCAGGCGCGGCCGGTTCGTCGATGGTCCCGATCGGCCCGGTGTGATCGCGGCCGGACACGAGATCCAGCAGCGCCCGAAGCCGGGCCCGAAGCTCTCCCGGCTCGATCTCGCCGTCGATCAGCCCGTGCCGTGCCGCGAAGCCGGCCGTGTGCGAGCCGGGCGGCAGCGGCCGCCCCGTGACGGTCTCGGCCACCCGCGGACCGGCGAAGCCCACGGTCGCGTCCGGCTCGGCCCACACGACGTCGGCGAGCGAGGCGAACGACGCGTAGACGCCGCCGGTGGTCGGGTTTCGCAGGTAGGCGACGAAGGGAAGCCCTGCGCGTGCGAGCGTCTCGCGTGCGACCACCGTCTTGGCCATCTGCACCAGCGCGGTCATTCCCTCCTGCATCCGGGCGCCGCCGCTCGCACACAGCGCGACGACCGAGGCGCGGCGGCCGGGCGCGCGCTCGAACGCGCGCGCGACCTTTTCGCCGGCCACGATTCCCATCGAGCCGCCGAGCACGGAGAAATCGAACGAGATCGCCTCGACCGCATGGCCCGCCAAGGCGCCGGACGCGGCAAGGACCGTTTCGCGACCGGGCTCGTATCCGGGAAAAACGAGCGGGTTCGCGGAGGCGAGGTCGGCGTCGCGCTCGACCCATCCGGGGTCGAGAACCTGATCGAGCCAGGGCTTCGCTTCGCGCATCCGAGCCGTTTCTTTTGCGGCGGCCGTCACCGACTCTCTATGATCGGGCACACAGCCGCCCGCGCACTGTATCAACGGGCAGAAAGGACGATCACGTGCCGGTTCGCGTCGTCATCGCCAAGCCGGGCCTCGACGGCCACGATCGAGGCGCCAAGGTCGTCGCGCGCGCCTTGCGCGACGCCGGGATGGAGGTCATCTACACGGGCCTGCACCAGACGCCCGAGATGATCGTCGAAGCCGCCATCCAAGAGGACGCCGACGCGATCGGCCTGTCGATCCATTCGGGCGCGCACATGACGCTGTTCCCTCGCGTGGTCGAGCTGCTCAAGGAACGGGGCGCGAACGATATCGCCGTGTTCGGCGGCGGCATCATCCCCAAGGAAGACATCCCGGTGCTGAAAGAAATGGGTATCGCCGAGATCTTCACGCCGGGC
The DNA here is from genome assembly GCA_035541035.1 of Actinomycetota bacterium. GTDB lineage: Bacteria > Actinomycetota > AC-67 > AC-67 > AC-67 > DASWHR01. The sequence continues at coordinate 2,359 of DATLFO010000071.1, read as the reverse complement.
ACGCCCACGCAAGCGATCGTGGACTGGATCAACGCCTCTCTTGCGACGACCGCCTAATCGCGGCGGAACAGGCGTGTGAGATCGATCTGCAGGCCGGGCAGGCCTTCATATTCCAGCGTCTCGCCCGGCTCGAAAATCACCGGTTTGCCGTAGCCGTCTGGGCTGTGGCAGTACACCTCGATCCGGTCGGCGTCGGGATCGACGACCCAGTATTCGGGAACGCCGAAGCGCGCATACACGTCGCGTTTGCGAACCCGGTCGATGCGCGGATCGGACACGACCTCGATCAGCAGCGACGGCACGCCCTGCATGTTCATCTCGGTGAGGATCTCGCTGCGGCCGTCGGCGACGAAGATCAAGTCGGGCTCGACGACGTTGTCGTCGGAGAGCAACACGTCGGTCGGGGCCATGTAGACGTGCCCGATCCGGTGCTCTTCGACGAAGTTTCCGAACAACAGGTGCAGGCGCCCGAGAATCACTTGGTGGCGCAGGCGGGGCGCGGCGCTCACGATGAGCTCTCCGTCGAGAAGTTCGCGCCGCAGGCCGTCGTCGGGGAACGCGAGCAAAGCCTGGTAGGTAAGCCCCGTGGTGCCCGGCATGAGTCCGATGGTATCACTCCCTTTCCGCAGCGAATCTGGCCGATTTCCGGGCGGAAGTCCCGTCCGGGAACAGCGAGCGAAACCGGCCGATTCGAGCGGCGACTCGGCCGGTTGCTAGAGTTTCGCGGGCTCGCGACCGCGCGGGCCGCCCCACACAGGAGCGGCGCATGGATCTGTTCGAATATCAAGGAAAAGAGCTGTTCTCGAAGCACGGTGTTCCGGTGCCTGACGGCAAGGTCGCCTCGTCGCCCAAGCAGGTGCGCGCGATCGCCGAGAAGCTCGGCGGCACGGTCGTGGTCAAGGCGCAGGTGCAGGTCGGCGGCCGCGGCAAGGCCGGTGGCATCAAGCTGGCGAAGACCCCCGACGAGGCGGTCTCGGTCGCCGAGCAGATCATCGGCTTGGACATCAAAGGCCACAAGGTCAAGCGCGTGCTGGTCGAACGCGCCGGCGACATCAAGAACGAGTTCTATGCCTCCTTCTTGCTCGACCGAGCCGGCAAAGGGTTCCTCGGCATGGTCTCGAGCAAAGGCGGCGTGGACATCGAAGAGGTCGCCGCGACCGAACCCGACGCGATCGCGAAGGTTCCCATCAGCGCGCTGACCGGCCTGCAGCCCTATCACCTTCGCCGGCTCGTCTACGGCGGCGGCATTCCGGCCGATGCGCAGAAGAACGTGATGGCGCTGCTGCAGAAGCTGTTCGATGCGTTCGTCGCATCTGACGCGTCGCTGGTCGAGGTCAACCCGCTGGTCCAGATGGGCGACGGAAGCGTCATTGCGCTGGACGCGAAGGTCTCGATCGACGACAACGCGATCTACCGGCAGGCGTGGACCGAGAAATTGAAGGACGTCGGACCGGCCTCCAAGCAAGAGAAGATCGCGGCCGAGAAGGGCTTGAACTACGTGAAGCTGGACGGAAAGGTCGGCATCATCGGCAACGGCGCGGGCCTGACGATGAGCACGCTGGACGTGGTGGCCGAAGCGGGCGGGACGCCCGCGAACTTCCTCGACATCGGCGGCGGCGCGAACGCCGAGACGATGGCCGCCGGCATCGACCTGATCTTCAGCGACAAGAAGGTGAAGTCGCTGCTGGTCAACATCTTCGGCGGCATTACGCGCTGCGATCTGGTTGCGCAAGGCATCTTGGAGGCGTTGCAGAAGCTGAAGGATCTGAAGGCGCCGATCGTGGTCCGCTTGGACGGGACCAACGCCGACCAGGGCCGCGCGATCTTGGAGAAGGCGGGCGATCCGCGGATCGTTCCGCAGCCCGACATGCTGTCCGCGGCGCGCAAGGCCGTCGAGCTTTCGAAGGGGAAGAAGTAATGGCCATTCTGCTGGATCAAAGCACGCGTGTCGTGGTGCAGGGCCTCACCGGCTCGGAAGGCACGTTCCACACCAAGCGCAACATCGCCTACGGCACCAACGTCGTCGCCGGCGTCACGCCCGGCAAGGGCGGCCAGACCTGGGAAGGCAGCGTCCCGATCTTCGACTCGGTCAACGATGCCGTGAAGGAGCAGGGCGCGAACGCGTCGCTGATATTCGTGCCGGCGCGCTTCGCGGCCGACGCGATGCTGGAGGCCGCCGACGCGGGCGTGGACCTGATCGTGTGCATCACCGAGAACATCCCCGCCGCCGACATGGCGCGCGTGTATCCGTACGTGCGCGGCAAGGGCATCGCGCTGGTCGGTCCCAACTGTCCCGGCCTGATCTCGCCCGGCAAAGCGAACATGGGCATCATCCCCGGCGAGATCACCGGCCCCGGCC
>DATLFO010000070.1:0-6244 GCA_035541035.1 Actinomycetota bacterium | reverse complement strand
CCCCCGGCAGGGGCCGCTCGTCGCGTTCGACGCGGGCTCGCACGCGCTCGCCGAGCACGGACACGACGGCCCGGTGATCCTGCTCGCTTGCGACATGCCGCTCGTGACCGGAGAGATGCTGGCGCGTATGACCCGCATGCGCAACGGCGCCGACGCCGTCGTCCCGATCGACCAGGGCCGGCTCCAACCGCTGTGCGCCGTCTACGCGCCCCGCGCGCGGGTCATCGCCCACGGCCTGGTCGCGGCCGGCGCGCGCTCGATGCGGGATCTGCTCACGACGCTGCGTCTTGCGATCGTGCCGGCGTCGATGTTCGCCCGCGAGGGCGAGCCCGATCCGTTCTCCGATGTGGACACCCCCGGCGATCTCGAACGGCTCGAGCCGCTGCTGGAGTCACCCGCCTAGGGCGCCCGGATCACGAACGCGTCGGTGAACGAGCCGACGCTGTTGACGAACCGGCCCTCGATACGCGTCGCCGTCACGGTGTAGAGCGAGAAGCCGCGCGTGCTGCTGTCGAGCTCGGCGAAATAGCCGGCCTCGGGGTCGGCGGTGCTGACGGCGGACAGACCGCGGCCACCGAACGCGCCGTTGATGACGAAGACCGAGCCGGCGCCCTTGAGGTAGTCGTCGTCGGATCCGTCGTCGGCCACGCACGCGGCGTCGAAGCCGCCAACCGGCGCGGACGGACACACGGAGGCGTCGAGGGCGATCTGCTTGCTGCGCTGATAGTTGTGATCGTGCGCCTGCAGGATCAGATCGACCCGCTTCGCGAACAGCAGATCCATCAACGTGCCGCCCACGGTGCAGGCCTTCTTTCCGGCCGACTGGCAGACCTCGTGCATCGCGACCGCAACCCAAGGGATCCCGGCGGTGCGCGCGCCGTCGATCGTGGCCGCCAGCCACGTGTAGCGCGCGTTGCCGGAAAGATATCGGTAGCGGATCCCGTTGACCTTCTGATCGGCGCCGATGGCGATCATTCGGATGACCGGCGCGCCCGGCGGATAATCGAAGAAGTACTCGGCACCGAACTGGTTCGTCGGGCTGAGCGTCGCGCTCAAACGATCCGGAAGGCATGCGACGTAGTTGACGAGCTTCTTGGGCTGCGAGTCGGTCTCGGCGTCACCGACGACCAGCTCGAACGGGAACGCCGGGCCGAGCGCCGGGATACGGGCCAGCACGAAGTCGCACCATTCCTGCTCGGTGGCCGTGTCGCTGTAGGCGAAGTCGCCGTTCGCCATGTGGAAGTCGTGCGGAATCGCGTCCATCGCGGCCAGGCTCGCCACGGTCGTTGCGGCTGCGCCGTAGTCGCCGCCGACCGTGAACGTCACGCCGGCCGGGCCCGGAAGCGAAGGCGGATCGAACTCGATCCGCAAGCTCGTGGCGTATCTGCCTTCGAGCGAATCGGCGGTGCGCCGCCCCGTGCCTGTGATGATGAATGCGATCGCGTTGCCTTCGGTCCACCCGGGGCGTGCCACGACCTCGGCGACGACCGCCGTCAGGTCCGGGGTGCGCTGGTCCACCCCGGCCTCGCCGACCGTCGTCCAGGGCGCCGGCGTCCACGCCACGGAGGCTGCGGTTCGCGGCCGGCTCGACACGTCGCGCGAGACGGACTGGAAGGTGGGGGCGGAGTCGGCGGCCTGCGCCGCGATCGTGAGCGACGCCGCGTCGGTGCCGACCTCATCGGTGCGGAACTGGATCCGGGCGGAGCGGATCGTCGCGCGGGGCGGGACGCCGAGCGATGCGAAGCGCACGCCGACCGACTGGACCTTCGTGCCGTCGGTCACCAGCTCGAGGTCCGAGCTGGTCAGGCTCACGCCTCCGGCGGGACTCTCCTCGGCGTCGTCGCTGCCGGTCGCGACGGCGACCTGCACCACCGAGGAACCTGCGGCAGGAATCGCGGCGGCCAGCAGACCGGCGACGGTCAGGGGAATCAGCCACAAGGGGACGCGGCTAGCGCGCCGCGCCTCGCCGAAGCGGATCATCGAAGGTCTCCGGTCGTGTCGGGTGATCCGGCAGCAGGGCCTCGAGCCGTCGCCGGTCGCCGGCCAGCGCATCGAGGATCCGAGCCCGAGTCGTGGGCGGGACCTCGGCGCGCAGCGGCTGCCGGCCGGACGCGCGCCGGATCGCCCCGACGATGTTGTTCTCGAGCTCCTTAGCGCGCTTGGTGGCGGGGAGATGTCGCTTGAGGCCCTTGCGGAGCCATACCGGGACCGGGGAGCGCGCGGCACGGTCGCCGGTCCGGTAGAAGGCGCGTTCCACGTTGGGCGGGACGAACGCGGGATCGACGCCGATGAACTCGTAGACGCGCGCGAGCGTGCCGATGCGGTCGTCGCGCAGATCTTCGGCGCGGATCACCATGATCTGCTCGCGCGGAAAGACCGGCAAGTACTGCTCGATCTGCATCGCGTACCGGCTGTAGTCCAGATAGATCGGATCGGCGAAGGCCGCCTCGTGCAGCGGCCGCCGCTCGCTGCCTTCGGAGGCCCGCGTCTGCCAGTGCGAGCGGATGCGCTCGACCGGGTCACGGATCGCGTAGATGAGCTTGACGCCGGGAACGGCGAGCGCGATCCGCTCGGGCACGCCGCGATAGCGGGGATACTTGGCGTAGACGTTCGAGGCCTCGCCGAGCGCCCGCGTACCCGGCTTCGCGGCCGCGAAGAGCCCGCGGTACCAGTCGATGCCTCGCCGCCAATGCGCGCCACCCGCGAAGAACTCGGGAGCCTTGACCTCGGGCATGAACACACCCGGATGCTCGCGCAGATAGTGGTACAGGCTCGTGGTGCCGCACTTCATCGCCCCGATGATCAAAAAGGTCGGCAGCCTGCCCTGCGGTTCGCTCATTCACCTCTCCCGGGCGCACGGACCGTCCGGCCGCGTGACGGCCGGACGGGCACAGCGTGACGGGCGTGGGCATTCGGCGCATCCGGCGCTCAACGGATCACGGCTCCGTCGTTTGCATCATGGCGGGGCGCGGACGCGGAGCGACACTGCCGGTATGAGCAACGGCAGCCACTCCGGTCCTGCCCGCATCAAGATCATTTGTACGCTCGGTCCCGCATCGATGGACCCGGCCGTGATCCGCGGCCTCGACACGTGCGGCGTGGATCTTCTGCGAATCAACCTGTCGCATACCCCGGTCCGCGATCTGGAGAAGACCGTCGATTTCGTGAGGCGTCACACCTCGCTGCCGCTGTGCCTGGACACGCAAGGCGCCCAGGTCCGTTCCGGAGCGGTCGCGCCCGACGTGGTCTTGACGGAGGGATCGAGCGTCGAGCTTACGGCCGAGGCGGTTCTCGGCACCCCCGAACGAATTTCGCTCTGGCCCGTGTCGGTCTTCGACGTTCTCTCGGAGGGGAGCGCGATCGGCATCGACAGCTACGGAGCCGCGCTGCGCGTGGTGGAGGCCGCATCCCGCGGCGCGCGCGCCGTCGTGATTCGGAGCGGACGGGTCGGATCGAACAAGGCCGTCACGGTCGATCCCCCGCCGCCGCTTCCCGCCCTGACGGCGGCCGACGTCGCCGCGATCGAGGTCGGCCACCGCACCGGAATTATGAGCTACGCCCTTTCGTTTGCTTCCCACGCCGAGGCGGTCCGCCGGGCCCGGGGGCTGATCCCGGCCGGCGCCACCTTGATCTCGAAGATCGAAAGCCGCCTCGGCGTCCTCAACATGGACGGCGTGATCGAAGCATCGGACGCGGTGCTCGTGGACCGAGGCGATCTTTCGCGCGAGGTTCCCCTGGAATCCGTGCCCTACTTCCAGAAGACCATCCTGCGACGCGCCAACCGGTTTCGCACGCCGTCGTACGTCGCGACCAACCTGCTCGAGTCGATGGTGGTGAGCGCCCGGCCGACGCTGGCCGAGCTCAACGACATCGCGAACACGCTGCTCGACGGCGCGCATGGGCTGGTGCTCGCGGCCGAAACCGCGATCGGCGTCGACCCGGTCGGTGTCGTCGAGCTGGTGCGCCGGGCGATCGACATGTTCGAGCGCCAGGACGACGGGCCGCTGTTGCTGCTCAAGGCCGCCTCCCAGCGCGTCGCCGCCCGCTAGCCCTCCCGCGTTCCGCCTCCGCGCACTCGATTGCGCCTAGGCGATGCGTTCCGGCCGCGTGTAGACGCCCAGCGTGCTTTCGCGGCTGAAGCCGATCAGGGTCATGCCCGTCTCGTCGGCAAGCTCGACGGCGAGCGAGGACGGGGCCGACACCGCCGCCACGATCGGGATGCCGGCCATCGCGGCCTTCTGCACGATCTCGAAGGAGGCCCGGCCGCTGACTTGAAGGATCCGCTCCCCCGCCGGGATGCCGCCCGCCAGCAGAAGCGCGCCGGCGACCTTGTCCACCGCGTTGTGCCGGCCCACGTCCTCCCGAACGAGCAGCGGCGTTCCCTGAGCGTCGAACAGTCCGGCGGCATGCAGGCCGCCGGTGCGCTCGAAGACCTTTTGCTTCGTGCGCAGCGTGTCGGGCAGCGACAGCAGCGTCGCGGCGTCCACGACCGGCCCGGCGGGAAGCGTCACCGGGACGCCGCTTCGGACGGCCTCGATCGACGCCTTGCCGCACACGCCGCACGAGGAGCTCGTGAACATGTTTCGCCGCATCGCATCGGCATCGAAGGGAGCCGCGTTCGCGAGCTCAACGGTGACCAGGTTGTAGAGCTGCTCGGGAGGGCCGGACGCGCAGTACGTGACCTTGCCGACATGCCGGCGTTCACGAACCATGCCCTCGCCCAGCAGAAAACCGGCGGCAAGCTCGAAGTCGTGGCCGGGTGTGCGCATCGTGACGGCCACCTGATGCTCGCGGCCCCGGTGGGCGACGCGAATCTCCAAGGGCTCTTCAGTGGCGACGACGTCGCTGCGCGGGCGGCGCGAGCCGTCCGCGCCGATGACGACCGGCGTGACCGGCGTCGTGGCACCGGGGCGCCGCGACGCCGGTTCGCCTCCGATCATCACGACGCGACGGGCTCCTCGATCGTCTTGGAGGGCGGCGTCTCACCCACGCGCATGCTCATCTTGTAGATCAAAAGCCCGCCGAAGTAGTTGCCGATGCCCATCGCCACGACGCCGACGGCCTCGAGCGCGATCCACATCGTCTTTGCCTCGGCGATCTCGCGATCCGGCCAGCGGAGGATCAACGTGACGATGAACAGCGCCGCCGCGGATAGCTGCAGCAGCATGTGCTTGTTCGCCATCTTTCGAGCGCGGCCGCCCGGACGCATGCCGGACCAGTCCACCAGCCCGGTCAACAGCAGCACCGGGAGGAACAGCGCCGCACCGGCGATCAGCCAGGTCGCCGCCAGCGGAGCGGACTCGAACGAGCCGACGCGCGAGAGCACGTCGAAACCGAGCGCGCCGACGTAGAACGCGATCGGAAAGTGCACGAACATCGGATGGCTCGGGTGACCCATCGGCTTGCCCTGCACAATGTCCTTCAGGGTGTAGCGATTTCCGGCCATACGTTCCCCCTCGCTCGAACGGGCATGCCCGTCAAGCCTAGCGCGAGCCTTCGTCGGTTTCGTGGAGGCTGCCGGAAGCCCGGACGCCGGGGGCTGCCCGCCGGTCGGCGTCCGGCTCGATGGTCACGACCGCGTTGTAGTCGGGGACGCCGCACTCGGGATCACGCACGCCGCGGTGGAGCAGCGCCTGCGACTCGGGCCAATGCACCTGGACGTTGCGCGGCTTGATGGCCGCGATCTTCACGCGGCCGCGATACTCCCCCCTGTCGCTTCGCACCAAGACCGGATCGCCGTGCGCGAGCCCGAGCGCTTCGGCGTCGGTCTTGGCCATGAACACGTCCTCGCGCAACGCGCCGGTGAGCGGATCGCGCTCACGATGGATCATCGAGTTGAACTGCTTTCCGCGCCGCGTGGACAGCAGAAAGCCCGCGTTCTTCAGTCGGGATTCAGGAGGCGCCACCGCAACGAACCGGGCCTGTCCGTCCTCGGTGGGGAAACGCCCGCCCTCGCACAGCAGCCGGCCGCCCCACTGCACGTGATCGCCCTTCTTCCTCAGCCGCTCGATCCCCGCGTACAGCGGAACGGTCTTCGCGATCTCGTCACGGATCGCCGCGCCGGACGGGAACGCGATCTGGGCGGCGCGCTCGGGATAGGCGCGCTGGGCGGCCTGCATGAAGATCTCCCATTCGCTTCGTGCCTCGCCGGGCCGCGGGCCGGGGATCTCGGGCGAGTAGGCGATCTGACGTTCCGTGGTCGTCTCGGTGCCGCCGCCGCGTTGCTCGTAGCGCGTGCGAGCGG
>DATLFO010000069.1:0-5028 GCA_035541035.1 Actinomycetota bacterium | reverse complement strand
GTCGAAGAAGCCGCCCGCACCCAGCGAGCCGAGCGGAACGTTGGTCACGGGCTGGTTCCAGAACTCACGCTTGACCCGCACGTCGGGCGTGGGGACCGGCGTGCCCAGGCCCACGGCGGGAAGCCGGTTCGCAAGACCCTTGCCCTTGGGCTCCCACGAGCCGCCGCCGGTCATGTTGCCGAGACCGGCTTGGAAGACCATCGCGACACCGCCGCCCTGGTTGGCCTCGGCCTGGTGCGCGAAAGCGACCGGGAAGTCGGCGTGGCCGATCCCGAGCTCCTCGTCGTAGTTCACCGGATGGGTCGCGAACGTGCTGACGGTGGTGATGACGTTGTTGTCGCGTCCGATCGCGCGGATCCAGTTGATCGTCGGGTCTTCCGCCGACCGGTACTTGCTGCGGCGTTCACCGTTGAATTCGCGCGCGAGCTGCTCGCCCGCCTCCAGACGAGCGGGAGCCTTGTTCGCGAAGGCTTGACGGATCGAGTCCTTGATGGCGCCGGCGACCTGATCCATGTACCAGCCGGGCACGCCGCCCCAGCCCCCGATCAGATCGAGCGCCGTGTGCGCGTGCGTCGAGGCGATGATGAAGCCGTCCGGGCTGATCCCGAGCTCCGCCCCCAGATCGTCGGCGATGTCGAACGCGCCGCAGCGCGGCTCGGCGGTGCCGCACATGTTGTTGTACTCGCCGAAGTAGCCTTCGGCGTCGAGCAGCGTCAGCACGAGCGTGTCGCCCGCCGCGTCCGCGAAGACCGCCGTGCGCACCCACAGGCCGTAGTGATCGTCCCACGTCAGGATCGGGTTCGTCGGACCGATCCCGTAGCCCCCCATGTAGATGCAGTTCGAGTTTTCGATCCAGGGGCTGCGCCAGTCGGCGACATGCGCCTGGCCGGCCATCGGGTCGCCGCTCGTGGCCGGCAAGCAAGCTTTTTTGTCCCGCACCCAGACCTCGCCCTGGCTCGCATCCGGCGTCGGCTCCAAACTGATCTTCGACGCCCCCACGAAGATCTCGTCCGCGCCCAAGGTCGCTCCCGTGCCGACCTGCAGCGAAGCGAACCGGGCCCCGACCTGTTGCGGCACGGCATCGGCTGCAGGATCCACCAGCCGGTCCACGGGCGAAAGACCGACCCCCGCCCAGACGCTGCCGACGAGCAGCAAGCCGGTCATGAGTCCGGTGAACACGGTGCGAAGTCGCATTGGATCCCTCCTGAGGACGAGACGGGGTCGCAGCGGTAGTTCTGCAGGAAACCGTCAAAACCCTCTTTGGAGGCCCAATTCGGTGATGCCCGTTGTTCGGGAAGGGCATCGCGCGGCCGGGAAGGCGGCGCGGCCGTCTCGGCGCGGCTTCACCTGCTAATGGGACTAGTCGGGGCGGTTTTCGTCTTCGACGTCGGCGAGAAGCGGTGCGATCTGATCGCGCTCGGACAGGATGCGCTCGCCGTCCGGCCAGTCGATCTGCAGGGCCGGATCGTCCCAGCGGAACCCGAGCTCGTCGCTGCCGTCGTAGACCTGGTCCACGAAGTAGGTCATGGTCGCGTCGGTGACGGCGTAGAAGCCGTGCGCGACGCCCGGCGGGATGTAGACGCCCACGTCGTCGGCCAGCTCGATCGTGGCCGACTGGCCCGACGTCGGCGAGGAGGCGCGGAAGTCGTAGAGCCCTGCGATCGCGCGGCCCGAGACCAGATTCCAGTAGTCGGCCTGGAACAGGTGGTAGTGCATGCCACGCAGCGTTCCGGCCCGGCTGTCGCTGCGGTTGGTCTGAACCATCTCACGCGCGCCGGGAACCCACGCTCGCCGCCAGGTCTCGATGAATCGTCCTCGCTCGTCCCCGAACTCCTTGAGACGGACGAGATACACACCGGAGATCTGCTTGAGCTCTTCGACGGACTCGACGTATTCCATGCCGGAAGACTGTAGTCGAGCCCCGACGGGTCCGCTCGGCCGCGGACGAAATCCTATCGGTGCGCGGTGAGCCGCCGAGCCGCGACGCAGGCGAGCGAAAGCAGGACGAGTCCGGCAGCAAGCCCGGTGTCTTCGACCCCCGTCGCGGGCAGCTCATTCCGCACGCCCCTGACCACCGGCTTGGATCCCGGGGCCGCCGGAGGCTTGATCGGGGCGGGTTTGATCGACGGCTCGGCCGGCGCGAAGAACGACACCCCGTCCACCTGACGCAAGAACCCGGGCAGCGCGACCAGCCCGCCGCGGCGCGTGTCCGAGTACGCCGCCACCATGCGGCCGGCCGCGTCGATCTCGATCGAGAAGTAGTCACCGAGCCGGCGGTCGATGCCCAGCGCCTGGCAGATCGTGCCGCCCTGGCAGATCGTGCCTGTGTGGATCGGCTCGCGGGTGGCCTTCACGACCGTGAATCTCGGGATCGGCGACGCGTCGCAGCCGAGCCCGCTGGTCGTCGCGGCGACCATGATGTTCCAGCCGTGCTCGCCGGGCGTCTCCGCGTCGTGATCCGGCAGCGCCTCGTCGGCCTCCAGCCACGCGACGGCGACGCGGCCGTCGTCGCCGACGGCGAGCCACGGCCAGGTGTCGGTCCTTTCGTCGCGGTCGAGCCGTTGCGGCAAGGACCAGGTCTTGCCGCGGTCCTTCGAGGCCGAGAACCACACGCCCGCAGGCCGGGCGCCCCGGCCGGACTCGTCCCAGGTCACGTAGAGGTTGCCGCTCGGATCCAGGTCGAACGACGGCCAGTGCGCCAGCATGTCCACGCCCTTGGCGATCACGTTCTTCTCGACGGTGAAGTCGTCCCGGCGGATCTTGCGGAACGCCGCCATCGAAAGCTTCTTTTCGCCCGAGGTTTCCAGATGCGTCTCGTAGAGCGTGCCGTCGCTCTTGTCCACGCGCAGATCGCCGAGGCCGCCCGCGTCGGGAAGGCCGCCGGTGAACGTGCGGCCGCCGTCCTTGGACTTGAACAAGGTGTGGCCGACCTTGCCGGCGGGGCTCGTGCTGGTGCCGCCTCCAAAGACGTTGCCGACCATGTACACCACGTCCTTCTCGTCGGCCTCGCTCCACTGACGGTCGGCGACGTCCTGGCCGAAGAAGTTGCGAAGCTCGTAGCTGCGGCCGGAGTCTGCCGAAGCGGAGACGGCGACGTTGAGCAGGTTGATCTCGCTGATGAAGACGTTGCCGGCGGTGTCGATGGCGAAGTCGGGGTCGCTGAAGCCGCTGCCGTCCACGTTGTCGGGCAGGTCGCGCGGCACGAACGTCCACGTCTTGCCGTGGTCATCGCTCCAGTAGTAGTAGGCCTGGTTGTCGTAGTGCCGCCAGAACGGATCCGTGCCGCCCCCCGCCTCGGAGCCGTACACGTGCGTGGTTCCGGCGTGCGCGCCATACAGCAGCGTGCCGTCCGGATGCGTCGCGATGATCGGCTCGCCGCCGGCGCGCTCCTCGTCGATGATCGCCATGTCGCCGAAAACCGGAGCCGGCGGCGCCTCGCACACGACCGGCGGCGACGGGATCGCAACCGTCAAGCCGAGGACCACTGCCGTTCCCAGGAATAGTGCCGCTGCGCGCCGTGGATCGAAGCCTCTCATAGTCCCCTCATTTCGCCGCCGTTCGCCGGAAGTCCTCGCCTCTCCGCGTACCCCTGCCGGGACGCCCCAAATCGTATGGATTCGGCGTTTCGCCCACGAACGGTCCAGGTATATCACCCGGGGCCCCGGGGACGCGGGCGCGAACGCTCGATTCGGCCCGGTCGGTCACCGCCGTGTGCTCGCGAACATCGAAGCGGCGATTTCGCGCCGTGGTGCCTGGGCGCACCCTAGTGGTACCCTCGGCCCAGGCGACGCCTGGGGGGAGTTGAATGAGCAGTCATCCGCTGTACACCACGCCCGTCACCGAAGACCAGTGGGAGATCCCGGGTACGTTCGAGACCGTCTTCAACTGGGAGTACGACGACCAGCGCGACCGGCTCGTCTCGTTGTACAAGAAGGGCAAGGACAAGCAGTGGGATGCGGCGGAGCGCATCGACTGGTCCCTCGAGGTCGATCCCGAGAACCCGTCGCAGATGCCCGACGAGGCCAACATCGGCATCTACGGCTCCGAGATCTGGGAGCGCATGACCGAGGCCGAGAAGGTCGAGCTGCGCCGCCACGTCGAAGCCTGGCGCGCCTCCCAGTTCCTGCACGGCGAGCAGGGCGCGCTCATCTGCTCGTCCAAGATCGTCCAGGCCGTGCCCGACATCGACTCCAAGTTCTACGCGGCCACCCAGGTCATCGACGAGGCCCGCCACGTGGAGGCCTACTCCCGCTATGTGCACACCAAGGTGAAGCTGGCCTATCCGATCAACCCGAACCTGCGCACGCTGCTCGAGCAGGTCATCCGCGACTCACGTTGGGACTTCACTTATCTCGGCATGCAGGTGCTGATCGAAGGGCTCGCGCTGGCCGCGTTCGGGTTGATCCGCGACGCGGCGCAGAACCCGCTGGCGGCGTCCATCAACGCCTACGTGATGCAGGACGAGGCGCGGCACGTGGCTTTCGGCCGGCTCGCGCTTCGCGACTACTACCCGCAGCTCACCCAGGCCGAGCGCGACGAGCGCGAGGACTTCGTCGTCGAGGCTTGCTACCTGATGCGCGACCGCTTCAAGGCGGAGGAGATCTGGGAGAACGTCGGCCTGCCGGTGCGCGAGTGCGCGCAATACGTCGACACCTCCGAGCGTATGCAGATGTTCCGCAACATCTTGTTCATGCGCATCGTGCCGATCGTCAAGGACATCGGCTTGTGGGGCGAGAAGGTGCAGAAGGCCTACGCCGACATGGGAGTGCTCGACTTCGCCTCGATCGATCCCGATGTTGCCGCGGCGCAGGACGAGGACATCGCCGAGCAGTTCGATCTGCGCCGTCGCCAGATCGAGGACACGATCGCGGCCGCCGAGTAGATGGGCTCCCGGATTCGCTCGCGTCTCGCGTGGCTGCACCGCCACGCCCGTCCGCTTCCGATCGCGCTGGTGTCGGCGCTCGTGCTGTTCGGCGCCACCTCCCAGGTGATCCGCAGCGAGGCCAACGCCACGCTGCCTCCCGTGAG
>DATLFO010000068.1:0-3674 GCA_035541035.1 Actinomycetota bacterium | reverse complement strand
GAGCGAGGAGATCGCCGCGTTGCTCGAGGCCGGCGGGGGAACGGTCCTCGGGCCGGTGAAGCGGGACGGCCACGCGCTGCTCGCCGTGCGGACGGAGTCTCGAAAGACCCTCGAAGCGCTGCTCGCGCCGCTCGCCGCCGCATGGCGCGACGAGGGCACCGAGGTGCGTATCGATATCGACCCGCGCGAGGTTCTTGCGTAGACTCGACCGCGTCATGGGCGCGCTCGACATTCGTATTTGGGGCGATCCGGTGCTGCGCACGAAGGCGCGGCCGGTCGAGGCATTCGACGACGCCCTGCGCAAGCTCGCCCACGACATGCTCGAGAGCATGCGGGCCGCGCCGGGCGTCGGCCTGGCCGCGCCGCAAGTCGGCGTGGACCGGCGCATGTTCGTCTACGACTCCGGCGAGCGATTCGGCGCGCTGTGCAACCCCGCTATCGTATGGATGAGCGGCGAGACGCAGGAAGGCGAAGAAGGCTGCTTGTCGATCCCAGGCGTGTACTTCCCGGTCGTGCGTGCCATGCACGTGCGCGTCGAGGCCCAGGATGTCTTCGGCAACCATGTGGTGGAAGAGGTCAGCGACTTCGAAGCCCGGATCTTCCAGCACGAGATCGATCATCTGGACGGCATCCTGTTCGTGGACCGGCTCGAGGAGGATCAGCGCAAGGAAGCGATGCGCGCGATCCGCGAGATGCTCCTCGCCGGCGAGCAGCCCGGCGGGTCGAGCCCGGCCCGCGCGCTGTAGTGCGCGTCGCCTTCTTCGGCACTCCCGACGTCGCCGCGGTGGCCTTGCGCCGCCTCATCGGCTCGCACCACGAGATCGTCGTCGCCGTCACCCAGCCCGACCGGCCGCGCGGCCGAAGCGGCACACCGCAGCCGCCTCCCGCCAAACAGGTCGCCGCCGAAGCCGGCATCCCGGTCCTTCAGCCGCCCACGCCCAAGCAGGACAGCTTCGCGCCCGAGTTCGCCGCCTTCTCCCCGGACGCGTGCGTCGTGGTGGCCTACGGGCATCTGCTGCCGCCGGCGGTTCTCGCGGTCCCCCCGCGCGGCACCTACAACGCACATTTCTCGCTTCTGCCGCGCTATCGCGGCGCCGCACCCGTGCAGCGCGCGATCATGAATGGCGATGATCGCACAGGAGTATGCGTCTTCCTGCTCGAGCCCACGCTCGACACCGGGCCGGTTCTGGAACGGGTCGAGGTCGCGATCGAGGACGACGACACGACCGGCACGCTGCTCGCACGGCTCGCGCCCATCGGCGCCGACGCGCTCGTTCGCACCCTCGACGCGGTCGAAGACGGAACCGCCGAGCCGAAACCGCAGCGGGACGAGGCCGCGACGCCGGCTCCCAAGATCAAGCCCGACGAAGGCGAGATCGACTGGAGCCACCCCGCCGAGCGCATCCGCAACCTGATCCGAGGACTCAACCCGAGCCCC
The DNA here is from genome assembly GCA_035541035.1 of Actinomycetota bacterium. Taxonomy (GTDB): domain Bacteria; phylum Actinomycetota; class AC-67; order AC-67; family AC-67; genus DASWHR01. The sequence goes on along the minus strand of DATLFO010000068.1, from coordinate 2,236 downwards.
GGCGCCTACACGTTCTTCAAGGGCAAACGGGTCAAGATCTGGTCGGCGGCCCTGGCGGATGAGCCCGGCGAGCCCGGCGAGCCCGGCGCCGCGATCCCGGTGGCCGGCGGCTTCGCGATCGCCGCGGGCGAGGGCGCGATCGTGCCCACCGAGCTGCAGCCCGAAGGCAAGCGGCGCATGACCGCCGACGAGTTCCTGCGCGGCTACCGGCCCGGCCCCACGACCCGCTTCGGCCGCGACGCGGCGGACCGATAGAATCATCGCGTGAGATACAAGCTGGCTCCATCCATCCTATCGGCCGACTTCATGCGCCTCGGCGAAGAGATCTCGGCCGTCGCCCCGTTCTCGGACGTGATCCACGTCGACGTCATGGACGGGCATTTCGTTCCGCCCATCACGATCGGTCCCGTGGTCGTGCAATCGATCCGCGGCGCATCGGACCTGCCGCTCGAATGCCACCTAATGGTGGACGAGCCCGAGAAGCAGATCGAGCAGTTCGCCGAGGCGGGCGGCTCGAGCGTCGTGTGGCATCTGGAGGCTTCGGGCGAGGATCCGCGCCCGATTCTGGACCGGGCGCGCGCGCTCGGTCTCGGCGCCGGGCTGGCGATCAATCCGGAGACATCCTTCGATGACGTCGCCCGCTACGCCGAGCATCTAGACACGCTGATCTGTATGACCGTCACGCCCGGCTGGGCGGGCCAGAAGTTCCGCGACGACGTGCTGCCCAAGATCGATTCCGCCCGCGCGTTCTTCAGCTCGCACGGCCTGACCGCCGACATCGCCGTGGACGGCGGGGTGAACCTGGACACGGGCCGGCAGTGCCTGGACGCGGGCGCGAACGTGCTGGGAGCCGCCAGCTCCATCTTCGGCGCGGCCGACAGCGCCGCCGCGGCAAAGGCCCTTCGCGCGCTCCTCGACGAGTACGAATCGCCCGGCGGCTGACCGGAGCCGTCGCGTGACCGACGTCATCCTCATCGCCGACGACGACGCAGACATTCGCCGTTTCGTCGAGCTCAACCTCCGCACCGAGGGCTTCGAGATCGTGACCGCCGCCGACGGCGAGGAGGCGCTGAGCCTTGCGTTCGAGCGCAACCCCTCGCTGATCTTGCTCGACGTGATGATGCCGAAGATGGACGGATTCGACGTGTGCCGGCAGCTGCGCAGCGACTTCCGGACCTCGGCGACGCCGGTGATCATGCTCACCGCCCGTTCGCTATCGGCCGACAAGGTCGTGGGCCTTACCGCTGGGGCCGACGACTACATCATCAAGCCGTTCGATCCGCTCGAGCTCATCGCCCGCGTCCGCTCCACGCTGCGCCGGGTCCGCGAGATGCGCTCCACCTCGCCGCTGACGGGCCTGCCGGGAAACCTGCGCATCGACGTCGAGATTCGCGCTCGTGCCTCGAAGGGACAGGCGTTCGCCGTCTGCTATGCGGACCTGGACAACTTCAAGGCCTACAACGACCACTACGGATTCATGCGCGGCGACGCGGTCATCCGCCACACGGCCGGCCTCATCCAAGCCTCGGCCGCCGCGGTCGCGCCCGACGCCTTCGTCGGGCACATCGGGGGCGACGACTTCATCGTGGTCTGCGACGCGGAGCAAGCCGAGCCGATCTCCGAAGCGATCATCGAGCGATTCGATGTGAGCGTCCGGACGCTCTACGACGAGGTGGACGCCTCCGCCGGCGGCATCGCCACCGTGACCCGGACCGGGGATCGGGTCACGTATCCGCTGCTGTCGATCTCGATCGGGGTCTCGATGTCGCTGGACGGGGCCGGGATCGAGCCGAGGGCGCTGGTGGACGCGGCGACATCGATGAAATCGCTGGCTAAGCAGAGCGAGGGGAGCACACTCCGCGTTGACCGGCGGCGCTCCTGACCGAGACCAAGTTACTGGTTAGTAACTTGTGGCCGGGCCCGGTATACTGGTGCCGAAAGCCTTCGGGGCGGGGTGCGAGTCCCCACCGGCGGTCATAGCCCGCGACCCGGCGCGCAATAGGTATGCGCCGGCTGACCCGGCGGAATTCCGGGGCCGACCGTACAGTCGGGATGGGAGAAGGCGAGCGGCGCGTTGCGCCGCCGGACGATTCGGTCCGGCTGCAGGCGTGCCCGCCGTCGCATCCCCTCCCGCCCGCCGCGAAGGCCGCACGAAGCGATGGAGGACCTGTGCCGAGCCGGACCGACCTGAAGATGATGCGCCGGGCGTTGACCCTGGCCGAGCGTGGCCGCGGCT
>DATLFO010000067.1:0-10531 GCA_035541035.1 Actinomycetota bacterium | reverse complement strand
GGATCACCTGCCGGGCGCGATCAGCTTGCCGTTGCGAAAGCTCGAGGAGTCCGCAGGCGCCGCGCTCGATCGCACGAGGGCCGTGATCGTCTACTGCTGGGACTCCGCCTGAGACCTCAGCCCACGGGCCGCGTGGCGGCTCGAAGCGTTCGGCTTCACCGAGGTGTTCGACTACGGGGCCGGCAAGCTGGACTGGCTGGCGGCCGGGAATCCGACTGAAGGAACGAACCCGGCCAAGGCGCGCGCAGGAGCGGTCGCGCGTCACGATGTCCCCACATGCCGCGTGGACGAGCCGTTGGGCGACGTCGCCGCGCGCGTCGCGGCAGCCGGCTTCGATGCATGCGTCGTGGTCAACGACGCGGGCGTGGTATTCGGGCTCCTGCGATCCGCCGAGCTCGCGCGCGACGCCGGCGCGATCGTCGGCGACGTGATGCGCCCGGGCCCGAGCACGTTCCGGCCCCACGTGATGGCCGGCGAGATGGCTCGGTACATGGTCAAGCATGACCTGACCAGCTCACCGGTGACCCGTTCGGACGGCACGCTGGTCGGGCTGCTGTATCGAGACGACGTGACGACGTATCTGCACGAGCACGGAGACGACGAATGAGCGACGAGCGCGAAGCCCGTTGCGTGCATTGTGGCGACAGCATCGAGTGCTGCGAGTTCTGCGATCGCGTGGACTGTCCCGAGGCATCGTGCTTCGGGTGCATCCGGATCCGGCTCGGCACGATGACCTCGGAGCCGCACGAGCACGGCGGCTGACCGGAGCGGCACCAGGGCGCGCGTCCGGAGCGTCTGCATCGCCTTGCGGTGTTACCGGACCGGACGGGCGCGGCCCTCAGGCGAAAAGCAGGTCTACCGGCCGACTTTGCGGAACAGCTCGCGGGCGATGCGGTGGACTTCCTCGTGCTCCTCGCCCGAGGAGTGGCGGATCTCGGGTACGTTGGCCAGCAGCTCTTCGGCCCACTGCGCGGACGTCCGGGCGATACGCAGGCCGAGCTCGGCGGTCGCACGGGTGAAGGCGGCCTCGGGCAGCACGCCGAGCATGTTAACCACGCGCTGCAGGTAGGCGATCTGCTCCTCGTTCTCCTTCTTGAAGCGCTCGAGGTTCTCGACCATCGTCTCGCGAGGCATGTGGTGGCCGAAGAAGGTCTTGAGACAGAAGCCAAGACGCATGCGCGTGGGCTCGTAGCCGGGTGCGGAGACCCATTCGGTGAACGCATCCTCGCCGGCCGGGGTGATCTCGAAGACCCGCTTGTCCGGCACGCGTTCCTGGGCGACGTCCGCGCCGGCGATGAGCCCGAGGTCTTCGAGCCGTGCGAGCTCGGAGTACACCTGACTGCGAGAGATCGGCCAGAAGTTGGCGATGGACCGCTCGGCCGCCTGCGCGAGCTCGTAGCCCGACATCGGGTGGATGCTCAGAATTCCGAGCACCGCATACGAGGTCGTCGGCAGGGACTTCTTTAAGGGGGTCACAGCCCGAACTGTAATAGTCCGGGCCGGACCGCACAAGGCTGCTGGGCAAGTTTGTGCTGGTCAGCGGCTATGACAGTCTAGGATATTCCGTCTTGACATAGTCCTAACCGGCATAGTATGGTGCGGACGTTATGGCGACCGCATCTCGACGACTGCACACGCCGGCCCGCCCGGCCCTGCGGATCCTGGGCCTGGTTTTTTCCGCACTGCGGGATTCCGTGGTCGCGATCGGCGCCCGCATCCGCACCAAGAGCGAACCGGTCCGACTTTCATCGGAGGCCTGGAATGCCTGGCACGAACGAGGAACTCTCTGAGCCCGGAGCCACCCTTCTCGAGTCGCTCCCTGCCCCGCCGGATGACGGCTTCAATCCGTTCGATCCGGCGTTTCTCGCCGATCCCTACCCCGAGTACGCGCGGCTGCGCGACACGTACCCCGTGTACACCACGCCGCTCGGCTTCACCGTGCTGTTCCGTCACGACGACGTCGTCGACTTCCTGCGGGACCCCGCGCTGTCGGTGGAGGAGCGTCATCAGCGTCCGACGCCGGTCACGCAGATGATCGAGGCGCTGGTGGGAGAGCGGGCGGAGATCGGAAACAAGTCGATGCTCAACCGCGATGCGCCCGATCACACCCGCCTCCGCCGGCTCGTCTCCCAGGCCTTCACCCCCAAGACCATCGAGTCGCTCACGCCGCGGATCCGGTCCTTCGTCGATCGTGCGCTCGAACCGCTGTCCTCGGGCGACGAGATCGACCTGATCTCCACACTCGCCTTCCCGGTGCCGTTCGAGGTCATCTGCGAGATGCTGGGCATGCCGCCGACCGACCGTGACGACGTGCGCGCCTGGTCGCATCTGATGGTGCGGTCGCTCGAGCCGCTGGTCGATCCCGAACTGATCGTGGCGATCGCCGACGCGGGCGATCAGATGCGGGCGCTGCTGGCGGACGTGATCGCATGGAAGCGGCAGTATCCGGCGCCTGACATGCTCAGCGCGATGATCGCCGCCGAGGAACAAGGCGACGTGCTGACCGACGAGGAGCTGCTCGAGCAGCTCATGCTGCTGTTCATCGCCGGCCACGAGACCACCGTTAACCTGATCGGAAACGGTGTGCGCGCGCTGCTGCGCAATCCCGAATCGATCCCGCGATTCGCGAACGATCCCGTCAACGCCGTCGAAGAGCTTCTCCGCTTCGACTCGCCGGTGCAGATGTCTCGCCGGATCACGCTTCGCGAGGTCGAGGTACGCGGCCAGACGATCGAGCAGGGCCAGTTCGTCGTGCTGGTGCTCGCGTCGGCGAACCGCGACGCGGCGTTCTGGGGCGGCGATGCCGAGCGGCTCGACCTGGCGCGTGCGATGGCGCCGCAGAACCTGTCCTTCGGTGGCGGTCACCACTATTGCCTCGGAGCGGCGCTCGCGCGGCTCGAAGGCCGCATCGCGATCGGCTCGCTGCTGGAGCGGTTCCCGAACACCGAGCTTGCCGGCGAGCCGCAGGTGAACGGACGCATCAACCTTCGTGGCTACGAACGCCTGCCGGTCCGTCTGTCCTAAACGCCGGGCTATAGCGACGGGAAGACCGCGATTCCTTCGGGGTAGGTCAGCCCGGCCATCACGAGCACGGGCGGAAGCGGTGCGTCGGTCAGCGGGTCGAACGCGACCTTCCATAGGGTGCCGGCGCCGCTCGCGGGGCAGAGCAGCGTCTCGCACGGCACCAGGCCCAGGTTCGCGATGTAGACGTTGCCATGGCCGTCCACGGCGATGCCCGCGACGCCCGGCCCCTGACCGGCGGTGATCACGCGCACGAACGATCCCGACCCGTCGTATTCGGCGACCTGGCCGGGGAAGACGTTGCCGATCAGCCAGCCCGAACCGCGGCGCGCGATGGAGATCGGAACGAACGACACAGGATCGAACGGCAGCATCGCGAACGGGCCGAGGAAGCTCTCGCGGTCGGCCACGCCGTGCGCGGCGCGGTAGGCAGCGCACCCGGCGGCGTCGCCGGCGGCCGGGAACGGCGGCCGGAAGCGGCTGACCACGCCACCTTCGAAGCGCCCGCCTTCAGGAACGAGCACCGAGCCGTCCGGGTGCATCGCGATGTAGCCGGCGGTGGTCAGATCGTCGGCGAGCACGCACACCGGCGACGAGGCCGAGAAGTTCCCGCCGGCGTCGCGGCGGTACAGGAACAGCGAGCCGACTCCCGGCACGTCGAACGCGCCGACGCCGAGATCGACCAGGAACAGCATGCTGCCGTCGGCCGAGACCGCGCAGCCGGTCGTCTCGGGCTGATGGTCGTTGTCGTGAACCCTGAACGGCGCGACGATCTTGCCCGTCATCGTCCACGGACCCTCGGCCCCGTCGGACGGCTCGAACAGCCCCCAGCCCTGGGCGATGCCCGCGGGAAGGCTCTCCTGGTCCGAGTCCTCGCCCATCACGAAGCGAACCGAGCCGTCGGCCTGCACGACGCGGCAGATCTGACCGTTGACGTCGTTGCCGCGGCCGACGGGATCCTCGCCCGGCCCGGCATCCGGGTCGTGGTCGTGCGCGTGAATCGGCGTGGAACGTGCCAGCGCAGGATGGGCTGCGGACAGGTCGTAGACGTCGAGCCGGTTGTCCTGCGCGTTGAAAAGAAATCCCGGATGGGATCCTGGCGTGGCCGTCGCGCTCGACGGCAGCAGCGACGCGGCGAGCGAAGTCAGGCTCATCAACACCAGCGAAACGCGACGCATGCGACCTCCCCGAGTCCGTCCGATGCGACCCATTTCTGCCTGCCGGACGGCCTTTCCTTCTCAGGAGGCATTTTCTCCGGCGGCTCGGGCATCTAGGGTGTGGACGGCGCCCGGGGAGAACCGAAAGGAGGCTGGGGTGACCGGCGTTCCGCGCTGCATGAGCACCCAGCATCCCGACAACGTCGATCCGCCCTTCTTCGCCGACGCGCCCGCGCTATCGGGCGAGGACGAGATCGAGGAGGCGTACTACGCGTACTCGCATCTGGGCTGCGACGAGCAGATGTGGGACGCGGAAGGCAAGGAGGTCGACGGCTTCGTCGTCAAGAAGCTGCTCGGCAAGTATCCATCGTTCTTCGACGCCAACCGGCTCGGCCGCGACATCCGGCTGACGCTGCGCGTGCCCAACCCCGCGGTCGAGACCACGGAAGCGAAGATCTTGCTCGAAACGCTCGAGAGCATCGCGCGCTCCTCCGACGCGACCCGGCCGTTCTACGACGGCGCAACGCCGCCGATCTTCGAGGTGATCCTCCCGATGACCACCTCGGCCCGCGAGCTCAACCGCATCTACCGCTACTACCGCGACATCGTGGTCGGAAAGCAAACGCAGCGGCTCGGCGACGACGACATCACCGTCGCCGAGTGGGTCGGGTCCTTCGAGCCCGAGCACATCGAGGTGATCCCGCTCTACGAGGATCTCGACAACATGCTCGCCGCGGACCGTATCACCGAGGAGTATCTGCGCGACAAGGACGTAACGACGCAGCGCGTGTTTTTGGCCCGCTCGGATCCGGCGATGAACTACGGCATGCTCGCTGCGATCCTGATGGCCAAGATCGCGTTGCGGCGCCTGCACGAACTCGAGGAACGGTCCGGCGTGAAGATTGCGCCGATCCTGGGTGTGGGGAGCGCGCCGTTCCGTGGGGGACTGACGCCCGACGCGGTTGACCAGATCATGGCCAACCACCCGAGCGTGCACACCTTCACCGTGCAGTCGGCGTTCAAGTACGACCATCCGCCTGGCATGGTGCGCGACGCGATCGCACGCATCCGCGCGCACACGCCCTCGATGCCTCCTGCGGTGGACGAGGAGCGATGCATCGAGATCATCAACCGCACCGCCCAGGCCTACCGCAAGCACGTGGTCGAGCTCGCGCCCGTCGTGCAGCGCCTCGCGCGCTTCGTGCCCGCGCGCCGCACCCGCAAGCTGCACGTCGGTTTGTTCGGCTACGCACGCGACGTCGCCGGTGTGTCGCTGCCGCGTGCGATCTCGTTCACGGCCGCGCTGTACTCGGTCGGCCTTCCACCCGAGGTGCTCGGCATCGAGGCGCTCACCAAGGACGACCACGCGTTCCTGTCCGAGGCGGCGCCGCGGATGATGTTCAACCTTCGCCGCGCGGGCCGCTACCTGCGCGCGGACTCGGATCTCGTCCCGCCCGAGGTCGCCCGTGCCGCCCGCGAGCTGTACCTGTGCGACGAGCCGGACGAGGAGCATCACGCCCTCACCGCGGAGATCGCCGACGGAGCGCGGGGAACGGATACCGCCGATCTTGCCCCGGCGATGCTGCGCGCCGCCCGGCAGCGACGGTTCCTCGGCTGATCCGGCCGTGGCGGCCGGGGGTGCTTCCCTGCCCGTCATGTCCTGACCGGCTTCCGCGTCCGCGAGACGCGAAACGGCCCAGGTTCGCGCCGTTTGCCCGGCCGCGATCGGGATAGATTCCGGGTATGGACAAGCGTCGAGCGCATCGAGCCGACCGAACCGCGGTCCGGCTTGCGCGCGCTTACGGGATCCTGTCGCTGCGCATCTCGCTCGGCTTGGTGTTCGTGTGGTTCGGCGCGCTCAAGGTGTTCGGCGTCAGCCCGGTCGCCGGGCTCGTCGCGGACATGATTCCCGTGGTGCCCGACCGGACCGCGGTCGTGCTGATGGGGGCGATCGAGATCGGAGTCGGGATCGGGCTGCTGACCGGCTGGCTGATCCGGGTGACGCTCGGCGTCTTCTTCGCCCAGATGCTGGGAACGTTTTTGGTGTTCGTCGCGCGTCCGAGCTTGTCCTTCGCCGGCGGCAACCCGCTGGAGCTCACGGTGCTCGGCGAGTTCATCCTCAAGAACCTGGTGCTGATCACCGCCGGCATCGTCGTCGCGGCCGCGACCATTCCGCGGCCGCAGCCCGACGAAGGCCTGGGCGAGATGCTCACCAAGAAGGCCGAGTCGGAGCGAGCGGCGAGCTAGCCGCCCCTCGAGACAGGAACCGGCGCGTCCCGCGGCGAATCTCGCGGTCATGCCTTCATCCGAGAGCGGCGGAGTCCCGCGCCGGGACTTTCTACGCGGCGCGGTCGCGCTCGGCGCGTCCTGGGCGCTGCTGCCGCGGCTCGCCGGCGCCGAGCCGGGCTCCGGCGGCCAATGGCTCGCCGGCGACCTGCACTGTCACACGGTCTATTCCGGCGACGTGTGGGCGCCGGGCGACGACAACACGTCGGAAACCGAGGCCTACACGTTCGGCTGGACCGCCGCCGAGCAGATCCTGATCGCCGAGTCACGCGGCCTCGACTATCTCGCCATCACCGATCACGACGATCTTCGCTGGCTCGGCGACGGCACCACGGGCGGCGGGCATGCTCTCACGCTCGTGCCGGGCTACGAGCATTCGCTGCGCCGCGGACATGCCGGCTGTCTCGGCGTGTTCCAGCGGTTCCCGATCGACACGCAGACCGAGGCCGGCGCGCTCGCGCTGCGCGACGCGGTCCGCGATGCGGGAGGGCTGTTCATCCTCAACCATCCCTTCTACAAGAACCATCCGCCGACCGGTGCCGATGGCATTCCCGGATGGGGCTACTCACCCGCGACGGTCGTGCCGGATTCGGTCGAGGTGTGGAACATCGCCTGGCCCTACCGGCGTCCCGCGTTCCAAGGCATCTCGACGTCGGAGAACTATCTGTCGCTGCCCTGGTGGGATCGCGAGTTCCTCGGCCGCGGCCACCGCGTGCCCGCGACCGGCGGCAGCGACAACCATTGGCGCTCGACCGCGGCCGCGCAAGGCGTCGGCCAGCCGACCACCTGGGTCTACAGCGAAAGCAACACATGGCAAGGGATTCTCGACGCGATCCGGGCCGGCCGGACCTTCGTGTCCGCGCAGCCGCCCGCGTATGGCGGCACGCAGATCTACCTGTCCGCCGAAAAGGGAAGCGAGCAGCGCATCGTCGGCGACGTGGTTCCCGCCGCGTGGGGCGAGGTCACCGTCGCCGCGCGCATCGTCGGCGCCCCCGCCGGCTTCGTTCGCTTCGTCGTCGACGGCGTGCAAGGATCGCTGCAGCCGATCGCCGGATCCGACGTCACCGTGACCCGGACCGTGGATGCCTCCACCCATTCGCGCGTGCGCGCCGAGGTCGTCGCCGACGACGGCTGGTGGATGATTGCGCTCACCAGCCCGATCTACTTCGCGTAGCGCCGGCTACGTTTGCCGGCCGCGCCTGGTCCGATCACGGCTGCCACGGCATCGGCTGACGCTCGCTCAAGCGTGGTGCGGTGAGCGGGGACGGGTCGCAGGGATGAACCCATCGTTCGTGCGTCCGTCTGGTGGGCGGAATGCATCCAGGACGGAACGGATCGGGTGACGGATGATGAAGCGCTTACGACCTGCGTGTTCGTCGCCCAGCTGCTTGTTCGCTCGTGCTAAGCGGAGGCGGAAGGAATCGAACCCACCAAGCGCGGTTAGACGCTTCACCGGTTTTGAAGACCGGGAGGGACACCAGCCCCCGTTCGCCTCCGCGGTCAATCGTAGTCGCGGCCGGGGCGGTTCGCTTCTGGGGCCCGCCGTGAGCCTCGGGCTTCACGCCGGCTCGAAGCCGAGCGTCGACTCGTCAGCCCGATCGTTCGGCATATTCGGCACTACACGACCAGGCGTTGGTCGTAGATCGATCCGGCGCGATCTCCCGCGCCTGTGATCTGAAGCTTCAGCCGCTCGGGCCGTCGAACCGGCATCCTGGATCACGGTCGTCACCCGCGCGTCACCGCCCGGCCGTCATCAATACCCGATTTCGGCAGCGTGTCTTGGTGCAAGCGATCGGCAGCATGGGAACGGGCTGAACGCGGCCGCGGTGACACCGGCGTGACGGTGTCTTCGCACAATGCGGACGTGAAAAACACGTGGTCTGCGCGCTCGGATCTTTCGGCCCATGGTCATGATGGGCGGCGAGCACGAGCAGCGGGGGCGATCAATTCGACCAGCACGCGTACTGGCCGTGCGTGGGGATGGATCAGCTTCGGCTTGGCGCTTCTCGTCGCGGCCACCGTCTTCGCGCTGCAGAACCTGAAAGGCGTGGACGTCACGTTCTTGAGCTTCCACGGCCAGCTGCCGTTGGCGGTCCTGCTATTGGTGGTGGCCGTGCTCGGTTCCCTGGCCGTCTTCGCCTTCGGAGCCGCGCGTGTTCTCCAGCTCCGGCTGCACACGCGGCGCTTGGGCCGAGAGCTTTCGAAGCGCGGCGACTGAACACCGCTGCCAAGCATCACGAGAGGAAAATCATGCGTGATCGTATTCGACTGATCGTCACGACCTTGACGATTCTGCTGGTCGTCGCCGCCCTGGGTTCAACCGCCGCTCTGGCGTCCCACGCCGGCAACGGTACTCAACGAGGCGGTTTCGAGATCGACGGCGACTATCTTTATCCCCATGCGCCGCCGATCGCCGGGGCGACGAGGGACTGGCAAACCATCGGCGAGGTCCTGCGAGTCAACGACGCGTTCGCTCCGTCTTCGGATTCGATCTTCACCGGCGGCAGCAAGGAGCAGGATCCCGACGGCTGGGTGTTCTCGAGCGGGAGCGTCCCGGGGAAAGATGACCTGACACGCTTGTACTTCGCCGGCGACGTCGTTGACCCCACGAAGGCGTTCTTGTTCCTGGCTTTCGAGCGTCTGGACGTCTCCGGCAACGGCGACGTGCACGTGAACTTCGAGCTGAATCAGTCCTCGGCGACGGTGACCAACAGCAAAGGGACCGTGATTCCTCGCCGATCGTCCGGCGACTTGCTGGTCGTCTACGACTACGACGGCGGCACCGCATCGACCTCGATCGACATCGAGATCCGGCTTTGGGTGGGCGACGCGTTGTCGGGCCAGTGGGGGCCCGATATCGGAGGGGCGGACGCGGTCGGTGACGTCAACGGCGCCGGCGCCGTCACCAGACCCGCAGAGTCACCATTCGGCGGCGGCACGGTGGACGCCAAGCGATTCGGCGAGGTTGCGATCAACCTGCTCGCCATCTATCCGAATATGTTTACAGACTGCGTCAGCTTCACGAACTTCTGGGCCAAGACCCGAGCATCCGGCGAGTCGTTCGACTCCGCGCTGAAGGACCGGACGGCCTCGACGCGTGTCGAGTTCTCTTCCTGCCCCGATGTGCCGAGCATCATCGAGGTCGAAAAGAAGGCCGACAACGAATCGGTCGGGGCAGGCAACCCGATCGGATACACGATCACCGTCACGAATACCGGCGATGTCGTCGCGTTAGGCGTGCGCTTGACCGACGACCTGCCGGCCGGCGAGGGGCTGGTTTGGAGCGTCGACGGCGGAAGCGCTGCTTCGGATTGTGCGATCTCGGCGCGGATGCTCGAATGCGCCCTTGGCGATATGCCGGCCGGTGCGAGCCGGACCGTGCACGTGGCGTCTCCCACGACGGCCGCGACGTGCGGCCGGCTGAGCAACAAGGCGACGGCGACGGCGGTCAACGGGGGCTCGGACACCAGCCCCGTCGCGACGGTGGACGTGATGTGCGCCGCGATTGCGATCGTCAAGACCGTCACCCCCGTCTCGGGTGCGCCCGGCGATCCGGTCACCTACTCCTACCGCGTCACCAACACCGGAAGCACGACGCTGCTGGACCTGTCGGTCGACGACGACAAGCTCGGTCATATCGGCGACATCGGCCGGCTGGATGCCGGCCAGAGCGTCACGCTGACGAAAGCATCCACCCTGGGATCGACGGGTGTCACCAACGTCGGCTGTGTCGAAGGAACCGATGAGTTCGGCAGCCGCGCGCGCGCCTGCGACGACGCAACCGTCGTCGTGGTCTTGGGCTCCCGCTTTACCCTGCCGGCGACCGGTATCGACGCCGCTCCGGCTTCGACGATCGCCGCGGTTTTGGTCTTCGCCGGCCTTACTTTTTTGGCCGCGGCCCGGCGTCGCGAGGTGAAGGGAGCCCCGGCGGCGGCGCCGCGTGGCCGGGCGAACTCCGCGTAGCTCATCGATCGGTGACACGGCCGTGACGAGCGATCGTCACGATGAAGCCGACTTCCATTCACGGAACGACCGATACACCGAGGCTCGAGGACGTGGCAAGGACT
>DATLFO010000066.1:0-2869 GCA_035541035.1 Actinomycetota bacterium | reverse complement strand
ACGCCCGCTTGCGCCGCCAGAACGAGCAGGTCTTCCTCGGCGACGCGGCCGGCATGGAACGCCTCGAACGCCGCGCCGTGATATCGAAGAAAGCCGGCGTTGCGCGCCGCGTGCGACAGCGCGAGCGCCAGCACCGAGATCGAGCCGAGATTCTCGAAGGCGCGCGGCTCGTCCGGCTCGCGGTTGACCTCTTTGAGCGAGAAGGTGCGCCAATCGAGGCCGGTGTTCAGGCCGCGCAACCAAGACCAGAGGCGGTAGGAATGACCGCAGGTGTAGTCCACGTAGCAGCGCATGGCGGCACTGTAGCGCGGCGCGTCCGCTTTGCGCCGTCTCCCCCTGCGTGCCCGGCCGCGATTCCGGGTATACGAGGGGTATACGACCGGGCAGGAGGTGTTGCTTCGATGCCGCGTTCGATCTGGAGCGGAGCCGTTAACTTCGGGCTCGTCAGCATCCCCGTCAAGCTCTACAGCGCCGTATCGCAAAAGGACGTGTCGTTCCATCAGATCGACCGTCGCAGCGGCTCGCGCATCAAGTACAAGCGCGTCAGCACGAAGTCCGGCCGCGAGGTCCCCTACGAGGAGATCGCCAAAGGCTACGAGGTCTCCAAGGACGAGTACGTCGTGTTCGATCAGGAAGAGCTCGAAGAGCTCGACCCCGAACGGAACCACGCGGTAGACATCGAGGACTTCGTCGAGCTGGACGAGATCGACCCGATCTACTTCGAGAGCACCTACTATCTCGCGCCCGGCCAGGGCGGCAACAAGGCCTACTCGCTCCTGCGCAAGGCGCTCGAGGACGCCGGCCGCATCGGGATCGGCAAGGTCGTGCTGCGAACCAAGGAGTACCTGTGCGCGATCCGGCCGTTGGGCAAGGCGCTCGCGCTGTCGACGATGCTGTATCCCGACGAGATCGTACAGCCGGGCACGATCAAGGACATGCCCGACCGCGCGGCGACGATCTCCGACCGCGAGCTCAAGGCTGCGCGCCAGCTGATCGACTCACTTGCCACCGAGTTCGATCCGAAGAAGTACAAGGACACCTATCGCGAGCGCGTCCTGGAGGCGATCGACAAGAAGGCCAAGGGCGAGACGCTCGAGATCGATGCGCCGTCCGAGGATGCGCCGAAGGTGCTCGACCTCATGGAGGCGTTGCGCGCATCCGTCGAGGCCGCCTCATCCGGCAAGCAGAAGAAGAAGGCGGGCAGCTCGCACAAGCGCAAATCCGCCTGATGGTTGCGCGGCCCTGTCGCGCGGACGGCCCGGCGAAGCCGCGCTACGACTTCAGGTAGGGGTCCAGCACCGCCGACCAGCTCTCGGCGAGTAGCTCGTATTCCTCGGGGCAGCGCTCCAGCCGCTCGGGCGGCAGCACCTCGGCGGCCTCGACCTGCTCCATGGCGTCGTCGCTGCTGCCCGCAACCCAGCATGCGGTCGCGTAAAAGCGCTGCGCGTTGAGGCTGTGCTCGTCGGCGAAGGCCGACTCGTCGAGCGAGCCGGGCGACTCCGCGACCGCGGCCCAGCCGTCGGCGACGTCGATCGCGTATGCGGTGCCCTCTTCGAACGCTTCGATTTGGATCAGCGTCGCGAGCCCGTCGGCCGCATCCTCCTCCTTGCCGAGCACGGGCAGCTCGAGGATGTCGATGAGCGCGTGACCGAGCTCGTGCAGCATCGTGTTCTCGACATTGGCGTAGATGAACTGATCCTGCTCGTCTTCGGTTTCGCGCACGGCGGGCGCGAGCTCGACGTAAGCGGCGACGAGCTCGTAGCCGAACGTGATCGTGCGTTGCTCGGGGTCGTAGTAGGCGTTCTCCTCGCCGATCTCGGCAAAGACCATCGGGATGTCCTCCGGCAACGCGAGCAGCTCGTTGACCGCGGAGACCGACTCGTTGACGAAGTCGCGAAGCAGCTCGGGATAGTCGCCGTAGGCAGCCGCCTTCGGCGTCGCGAACTCGACGGTGAGATCGCCCGCGTCGGTGACGGTTTCGGTCGCCGGGCTTGCGCTGCCGCCGCCGGCGGGTGTGTCCTCGCCGCCGCAGGCTCCGAGCAGTGCGGCCGCGGCCAGCGCGATCGCCGCCGCGCGTCGTCTTCGGAAGGTCTTCATGGCGCGCAGGGTAGCAGGGGCCCGGCTGCGGGCTCGCGGCCGCGATGCGGCAGGGCCGCCGGATAGCATGAACGACACCGAGCGAGGAGGCATGCGTTGAGCGAGAAGGTAACGACCGAAGATCGAGGAGCCGTGCGAATCCTTCGGATCAACCGGCCCGAGGTCCGCAACTGCGTGGACGGCGAGACGGCGGTGGGGCTCGGCCGCGCGATCGAGGCGTTCGCGACCGACGAGAGCGTCCGCGTTCTGGTCGTCACCGGGGAAGGGGACCTGTCTTTCTGTGCCGGCGCGGACCTGAAGAACGCGCCGACGCTCATGGACCACGAGTACGTGGACAAGGCCGCGCCGATGGGCTTCGCGCGGCTGGATCCCGGCAAGCCGACCATCGCGGCGATCAACGGCTTCTGCTTCGCCGGCGGCTTCGAGCTCGCCGCGTGGTGCGACATCCGCATCGCCGCGGCCAACGCGGAGTTCGGATGCCTGTCACGCCGCTGGGGCGTGCCCTACACCGACGGGGGAACGCAACGCTTCTCGCGCATCATGGGCATGGGCAACGCCCTGTACCTGCTCGTAACCGGGGCGCGAATCGATGCGCGACGCGCCTACGAGATGAGTTTCGTGCAAGAAGTCGTGCCGCACGGCCAGGCGCTGTCGCGCGCGATCGCGCTGGCCGAGCAGATCGCCGCGTATCCGAATCAGCCAGGGATCCGCGCCGATCGCGCCGCCGCGCTTCAAGGATTCACCATGGATCTGGACGAGGCGCTGCTGCTGG
>DATLFO010000065.1:0-2137 GCA_035541035.1 Actinomycetota bacterium | reverse complement strand
TCGAACTGGTCGAGCCGCTGCGGAACCTGTTCAAGGACGAGGTGCGCGCGATCGGCGAAGAGCTGGGCCTGCACGAAGAGATCGTGTGGCGCCAGCCCTTCCCGGGGCCGGGCCTCGCGATCCGCGTGATCGGCGCGGTCGATCGCGAGAAGCTCGAGATACTGCGCAACGCGGATGCGATCGTGCTGGAAGAGATCCGCCGCGAGGACATGTCGCGCTCGATCTGGCAGTCGTTCGCGATCCTTCCCGACATCCGCACCGTCGGGGTGATGGGCGACGGCCGGACGTACGCGCATCCGATCATCCTTCGCGCCGTCACCAGCGAGGACGCGATGACCGCCGACTGGGCGCGGCTGCCCTACGAAGTCTTGGAGCGTATCTCGTCGCGCATCGTCGCCGAAGTGCCGGGCGTGAACCGCGTCGCCTACGACATCACCTCGAAGCCGCCGGGCACTATCGAGTGGGAATGACGCACCGGCTTCGGTTGCTGCTCGCGCTCGCCCTCGTTTCGCTTCCGCTGATTCTGGTTGCCTCGCCTGCGCAGGCGAAGTCGTTTTCGTTCCCGCGGGTTCAGGTCGACATCGATGTGCAGCCCGACGGCTCGTTCCGCGTGCGCGAGGAGCGCACCTTCGACTTCGACGGCTCGTTCAGCCGCGGATTCCTGGCGATTCCCGCGGGTCGCTACGAGATCACCGACGTCGGTGTGGCGGAGGATGGGACGGTCTACGAGGCGGGACCGCGATATCCCGAGATTCCCGGCCGGTTCTCGTTCGAAAGCAGCCCGCGATATCGCATCGACTGGTTCTATCTGGCCGCCGACGAGCGGCGGACGTTCGTGATCACCTACACGGTTCGCGGCGCGGTCGTCGCGCACAACGACGTCGCCGAGTTCTACTGGCAGTTCATCGGCGACGAGTGGGACCAAGGCGTGGACGAGGTCGTCGCGACCGTGCGTCTGCCCGCCGGCGCCACGCGCGAGCAGGTGCGCGTGTGGGGTCACGGACCGCTGGAGGGGGACGTGCGGATCCAGGATCCGCAGACGCTGGTGTGGGAGGTGTCGAACCTGCGGCCGGCGACCTTCGTCGAAGGACGGATCGCGTTCCCGCCGTCGCTGGTGCCGGGCGCACCGAAGTCGAACGAGGCGCGTCTTCCCGCGATCCTGCGGGAAGAGCAAGAGTGGGCCGACGAGGCGAACCGCGCGCGCGCGGTCGCGCGCTTTTGGAACATCGCATCGCCGGTGGCGGCGCTCGCCGCGCTGGGTGTGTTTGTGTTCCTGTTCTTCCGCTACGGCAAAGAGCCCGACGTGCCCGCGCCCGGCCGGTATCTGCGCGAGCCGCCCGCCGACTACTCGCCGGCGATCCTGGGCTATCTGATGCGCTTCGGAAAGACCAGGCCGGTGGACATGGCCGCGGTCCTGATGGATCTGGCCCGCCGCGGCCATCTGCAGATCGACGAGGTGCGCGAAGAGGAAGGTCTGATCTTCAAGCGGCCCGAGTATCACTACAACATCACGCGCACCGGCAAGAGCCGCGACACGCTCACGCCCTACGAGGCCGAGGTCATGAAGATGATCGAGCGCGCGGGCGGCGGCAGCCGCGTCGTGCGCGAGGACGCGCTCAAGTCGTGGGCGAAGGCCAACCCGTCATCCGCGCAGTCTCACTTCCAGTCGTTCAAGGAGAAGGTCAAGGCCGATGCGCAGTCGCGCGGGCTGCTCGAGCCGCGCGCCGGCGTGATGGTGTGGAACGGCGTCGCGGCGGCCATCGCGATCGTTGTCACGATGGTCGCGCTGGGCCGTCAGATCGGCGAGCCTGCCTCCGCCGTCGTGCCCGGCATCGTGTTCCTGATCGCCGGCATGTTCCTCGTGCGCGAAAGCCGGCTGGTGGGTCTGCTGATGATCGGATCGAGCGGTATTGCCGTCGCCGCGCTGGTCGCCGGCCGCGCGTGGATCTACGCGCCCGGTCCGCTGGCCGGGCTGTTGATCGTGATCGCGGTTGCCGCGATGACGCCGCTGCTGCAACGCCGCACCGGCCGCGGCGCGACCGACTTCCGCGGCTGGAAGTCGTTCCGGCGCTTTCTGAAGGACCGGTCGCGCATGGAGGAGAAGCGGCCGGGCTCGGTGGTGCTGTGGGAGAAGTAT
>DATLFO010000064.1:0-6804 GCA_035541035.1 Actinomycetota bacterium | reverse complement strand
GAAGTCCACCGCGTTTCCGAACGACGCGAAGGCCTGGGCCGCCGCGGTGAACGCCTCGGCCGCGTCGTCGCCGTCGCAGAGCATTCCCGCGATCTCGAGCCGGCGGGCTCGGTAGTACGGCGAGGGAAACTGCTCCAACAGCGCGTCGAATCGCTCCAGCGTCGCCCGCGACTCGGCGGTGCGGCCGCCCGCGGCCAGACCGGCAGCGGCGATCGCCAGCAGACGCGCCCGCTCGTCGGCGACCATATCCTCGCTGGCGCGGGCAGCCTGAACGAGCGCGTCCAGGTGCTCGTCGGCCGGCCGCCCGCCCTGCTCGAGCGCAACGAGCGCCTCACAGACCACCGAATCGAGCGCCGGGCGCCGGACGCCGCCGTCGCCGTCTCCATCCCGGCCGGTCTCGACGCGAAGGCGCTCGACGGCGGCGCGAGCCCGCTGCTGCTCGCCGGCATGCACCGCGGCCCAGGCCTGCAGCAGCCTGACCGCGCCCTGCGACTGGGCCCACCCTTCGTTCTGCGTGGCCAGCAGACGGCCGACCTTGTTGGGCTCGCCGAGCATCCACCGGGTCAGCGCCTCCGTCACCCCGATGAACATCACCCCGAACGACCCGAAGGCCACTCCGAGCCGCTCGCGCGCGACGGCCAGATGATCGAGCGCTTCCGCGTAGCGGCCTGCGGCGGACAAGATGATCGCGGCGTTGTTGTGCGACCGGCCGATCGCCTCGGTCTGATCGGCCTGGATCGCCGCACGCGCCGATTCCAGAGCGGCATCGACGGCCTCGTCCAATCGGTAGCCGTAGTACGCGTCCCACGCGAGCCCGTCGAGCGCCTCGGAGCGGATTTCGTGCTTGCCGATGCGCTCAGACAAGGTGAGGGCTTCGGTGAGCGCCTCGCGGCGCTCCGCAGCGCGGCCGGCGCGAACCATGCGGCCCTTCTGTGCCAGCAAAGACGCGCGCAGGGCGGGATCACCTCCCTCACCGAGCATCGCGAGCGCTTCGTCCACCACGTCGAACGCCGGCGAGAAGCCCGATCCGACCGCAACCGTAAACGCGGCGCGCGACAGAGCGCGCGCCGCGCCGGTCGTGTCGTCGGCCTCGCGCCACGCGGCGGCCGCACGGCGGAAGTGATCCTCGGCGTCGGGGAACCGGCCTTCGCGCACGGCGACCTCCCCGAGTCCGAACAGCGCGTCGGGCGAGGGCTTGGCCGTGCATGCGACCGCGAGCTCGTAGGCGGTGCGGGCCTCGTGGGTCGCGGCGAGGCCGAGCGCGCGCTCCCCCGCCTGCAACGCGTAGCCGAGCGCACGATCGCGGTCACGAGCCGCGTACCAATGATGCGCCAGCGCGCGCACGTGCGGGGCGAGATCGTCCCCGTACACCGCTTCGATGGCCGACGCGATCCGCCGATGCATATCGGTCGCCTCGACGCTGACCATCTCGGCGGCGATGGCCTCGCGCACGAGCGCGTGACGAAACACCAGCCGGTCGTCGCGGTCTTCGACGAGGCCGGCACGGGCGGCCTCCGACAGCGCGCGCGCGATGGTTCCGGAATCGAGATCGCCGGCCGCGGCGAGCACGTCGGGCTCGATCGCGCCCGGCATGAGCGACGCCGCCGAGAGCACATGCCGTGCGACCGCCCCGACACGCTGCGCGCGCGCGAGAACCACCCGCGAGATCGTGCCCGGGATGCTCGCGCTGCCACCGCTCGCGGCCGCTTCCGCGAGCTCCTCGATGAAGAACGGGACGCCTTCTGCGACCGACGCGATCCGCTCGCCGTGCCGTGCCGCGTCCCGGCCGAGGATCGCGGCCGCGAGCGCGGCCGAGTCCTTCTGGGGAAGGGCATCGACGACGATCTCGTCGGCCAGCCGCTCCGTGGTGACCACGCCGAGGAAGCGCTCGAGCTCCTCGGCCAGTCCGACCTCCTCGGGCCGGTAGGTCGCGATGAGCAGGTGCCCGTCGTCGTAGGCCGAGCGAGCCAGATGCACGATGACGGCATGCGAAGCCTCGTCGGCCAGATGAAGGTCTTCGAAGACCGCGATCGCTCGCTCGCCGGCCTGGGCCAGAAGGCCGCGAATGCGCGCGGCGACACGGCGGGCCGCGACGACGTCGTGCGAGCCGTCCGACGGCTCGGCCAGGGCGTCCGCGAGTGACGACGCCTCCTGAGCGAGCGCGGGCAGCAGCGACAAATTCTCGACGAGGTCGAGGATCAGCGCGAACGGGCCGGGACGGCTGACCTGATCCGGACGGGCCCACACGACGGCCCGGCCCTCGGTCTTGGCTTCGGCGGCGGCTTCGCGCACCAGTCGCGACTTGCCGATTCCGGCTTCACCCGATACGAGCAAAAGTCCCCCGGGCGAGGCGAGCGCCAGCCGGATGCGGTGGAGTTCCGCATCGCGTCCGACGAAAGGTGCGACGTCCTTCAGGGCTCCCCTCCCGCCGTGGAGCCTAGCGGATCATCGTCTACCATCGGCTCTGGCCCGCCGTCCGCGACCGAGGATCGTCAAAATGTTCAAGCTCATGGCCCTCACGATCGCCGCCGCGGTCGCGGCCGGCTTCCTCGCCCGCGGACGGCTCCGGCGGCTCGCCGACGTGCAGTTCCGCGGCCTGCCGATCCTGTTCGTCTCGCTCGGGGTCGCGCTGCTGCCGTTGCTGGTCGAGGTCTCGGACTCGGCGGCACGCTGGCTCACCGGCATCGCCAACCTCGTGGTGATCGCGTTCCTGGCCGTGAACGTCCGGGCGATGCGGGGTCTGATCCGCGTCGGGCTCGTGGTCGTCGCCGCCGGATGGATGCTCAACGCGATCGTCATCGCCGCGAACGCGGGCATGCCCTTATCGGTCCGGGCCTACGAGCGATCCGGACAGACGGATCCGATCACCGCGGGGCAGGGCGGGTTCTACAAGATCGTGGTCGCGGACGACGACACGACGCTGCGGTTCCTCGGCGATGCGATCCCGGTCCGGGCGCTCGGCCAGGTCGTGTCCGTCGGGGACATCCTGCTGAGTGTCGGCATCGGCGTGGCGGTGACGGGCGGGATGCGGGGCGACGCTACGCGTGCGCCGCGTGAACCGATTCGGCAGGCCGCGCCGTGAGCTCGCCCACGTAGGATTCGGGCGCGGGCGTCCAGCCCCATCGAGCGATCGCACGCTCGAGCGCGTCGATCATCTCGGGCGCGAATTGCGTCCCTTCGCAGCGGCGAAGCTCGGCGAAGGCCTTCTCCATCGGCATCGCCTTGCGGTACGAGCGGGTCGAGGTCATCGAGTCGAACGCATCCGAAACCATGATGATCTTGGCGACATCCGACAGCGCCTCGCCGGCGAGCCCGTCGGGATAGCCGGCGCCGTCCACACGCTCGTGGTGATGACGAACGCCGTCGACCATGTCCGCGAGCATATCGATCTCCGCGATCAGCTCGGCGCCCCGGATGGAGTGGACCTTCATATGATCGTACTCCTCCGGCGTGAGCTTGCCGGGCTTGCGCAGCACGCGCGTGTCGATGGTCACCTTGCCGACGTCGTGCAGCAGCGCGGCGTACCGGACGCGGCGTGCCTTGGACTCGCTGAAGCCGTACGCGCGCGCGACCATCTCCGATATCTGCGACACCCGGCTCGCGTGACCGGCCGTATACGGGTCTTTCGCCTCGAGGGCGGTGATCATGCTGCCCAAGGTCGACTCGAAGGTCTCGCGCGACTTCTCGGCCGTCTGGAACGCGTGCCGTGCGGCGAACAGCGGGACGACGACGAACGGAACCGCCGCCCAGGAGATGCTGGTGTACAGCGCAGCGAACAGCACGCCGAGCGCCGCGAACAGGAAGTGCATCGTCGTGGTCCGCCGGTAGTCCGAGTGCCAGACCTCGCGCAGCGGCGTTCGGCGCGCGAGCGACACCATCACCGAGACCAGCCCCGCGTTGACGATGAAGAACGCGGTCGAGCCGAGCACCAGCGGCAGCAGGATGCCCGGGAAGTCCTCCGCCCCGATCGATCCGACGGGACCGCCGAGCGAGACCAAGATGGAGCCGAGCACCAGGGTCGACAAGGCCAGCGCGCCGGCGTTGATCATGATCCGAGGCAGCCAGTCCTTTCGGCTGAACAGCTCGCGATCGATGGCGGCGAAGGTGGCTGCGACCGCTGCGGGCGCGGGACCGATCGAGATGACGGCCGCGATCGCAACGACGAATCCCACCGAGTAGGAAACGTGAGCGAACCAGACCGGCGCATAGTCGGCGGCGAGGAACAGCAAACCGAAGCCGATGACGGCCGCGATCGACGGCCACGCGTCCGGGCCTGCGACGGCGATCGACAAGGCCGCCGCCGCCGCGACGGCGAACGCGAACAGTGTTGCTCTGACGGGTAGGTCTCGCATGCCGATGCCATCCTCCGACGGCCAGACGACTAGGAGGCCCGAGCCTTCGCCCGAGACCTCCTAGAGCGCTGTCTTAACTTTCGGCATGTGAGGCACGCCGGCTTAGTACTTCGTCGAAGCTCCCGAGACCAGGAAAACAGTCGCCAGCGCGGACAGAGCCGTCGCGATACGCACGAAACGCGTCATTTGGAGGTACCCCCTTTCCTCTTCTCCGCCCCTTGAACCTTCGGATTCGGCTTTTCCAGCGGCGCTGCGGGCGCCGATCGAAGCGAAAAGATCGGAGACGGGAGGAGCAGTCGTCTCCGCGTCCCAGACGGGAAGGAACCCAGGGGCGACGGCGGAGGTCCGCTCCACTTCCATCGCCTGGAGGCGGTTGCCGCCCCGTGGTCCCTGTCCCATGTCCGGTGCCTTTCGCTCGTGCCGACGTGTTGCATGGTAGGGCGGTGCCGGGGCCCGAAAAATCGTGGGAACCACGTGACTAAATACGTGGAGACCCCGCGGTTTGGGGTTCGAACAGGGTCAAACAGGACAAATTAGTCGCCGAAGAGCAGGGCAACCGCCGTCGCCGCGATGCCTTCCCCGCGGCCGGTGAATCCCATCCCGTCGGTCGTGGTGGCCTTGACCGAAACCCTTCCATCCTCGATCCCCAGGGCAGCGGCCATGCGCTCGCGCATCCGTTCCCGAAGCGGCGCGATGGCCGGCCGCTCGGCCACGACCACCGAATCCACGTTCTCGACCCGGAAGCCTGCCCTCGCGACGAGCCGGGCGGTCTCGGCCAGCAGGCCGAGGCTGTCTGCGTCGCGGTACCGCTCGTCGCCCGCCGGAAAGTGGCTGCCGATGTCGCCCAGCCCGGCGGCGCCGAGCAAGGCGTCGATCACCGCGTGGACGAGCACGTCGGCGTCCGAATGGCCGGCCAGGCCCTGCTCATGGGGCACCACGACCCCGCCGAGGACGAGCGGCCGTCCCTCCGCGAACGGGTGCGCGTCCACCCCGATCCCGACACGGGCCGGGCTCATCGGCCCCTCGCCCTCAGGATCGCCTCGGCCAGCTCGAGATCGGCCGGGGTCGTGATTTTGATGTTGCGCTCGTCGCCCGGCACGAGCACGACCGTGCGGCCGGCCCGCTCGAGCAGCATGGCCTCGTCGGTGATCCCCTCGCCCCCTCCGGCCGCGGCGTCGAGCAGGTCACCCAGGCGAAAAGCCTGCGGTGTCTGGGCGCGCCAGAGCACGCTCCGGTCCACGGTGGCGGCCACCACGTCCCCGTCGGCCCGCTTGAGCGTGTCGACCACGGGCACGGCGCAGACCGCCCCCGGCGCACGTTCGAGCCCGTCGAGGGCTCGCTCGAACAGGGTGGGCGTGGCCAGGGGCCTGGCCGCATCGTGGATCACCACCCGGTCGGTGTCGCCTCCGACCCGACCGATCGCTCCCCGGACGGACGCGTGGCGCGACGGCCCGCCGCCGCAGACCCGGCCGCGCTTGCCGGCGATGGACCGCACGAGCTCCTCGCCTTGCTCGAGCCACGAGTCCCCGCAGGCCACGACGACCCCGGCCACCGACCGGGCCCCGAGCGCGGCTTCGAGGCTCCAGGCGAGCATGGGCCGGCCGCCGAGCGGGACGAGCGCCTTCGGCACCCCGGCCGCGAGCCTGGTCCCCTCGCCGGCGGCGACCACGATCGCCCAGGCCGTCACGATCCGGCCGGCCCGGCGGGCTTGCCGAAGATCATCCGGCCCCCGGACGACTGGATCACGCTGCTGACGACCACCTCTGCGTCGCTGCCCACGAGCTCCTTGCCTCCCTCGACCACGACCATCGAGCCGTCCTCGAGGTAGCCCACGCCTTGCCCGCGCTCGCGTCCTTCCTTCTGGATCGCCACGCGAATCTGTTCGCCCGGCAGCACCGCGGGACGGAGCGCGTCCGACAGCGAGTTCAGCGACAGGACCGTGATGCCCTGCAGCTCGGCGATGCGCCCGAGGGCGACGTCGTTGGTGACGATGGAGCCGCCTCGCTCACGCGCGAGCGCGACCACCTTGGCGTCCACCTCCGCGAACTCCGGATACATCTTGTCAACAACGCGTAAATCCGCGAGACCTTCACGGTGGAGGGCCGAAAGCATCTCGAGGCCGCGCTTGCCGCGGTTGCGCCGGACCTGGTCGGCGGAGTCGGCGATCGCCTGCACCTCGTCGAGCACGAACTGCCCGACGAGCATCGTCCCGCGCAGGAATCCGCTGCGCACGCATTCGAGCAAACGCGGGTCCATGATCGCGCAGTCGATCGTGACGGACGAAACACCGGGGCGTCTGCTGCTGGGCGCGGTGCTCGGCGCGACGACCGGCTACGTGGCGGGCGGCATCCTCGGCCGCTCGGTCGCGACGCTCATCGGACTCGCAGAGCGTCAGCTCGCCCGGCTGCCGGGCGCGGATCTCGTCGCAGGCACGCTCGGGGGCGTCATGGGC
>DATLFO010000063.1:0-25486 GCA_035541035.1 Actinomycetota bacterium | reverse complement strand
CCCCCCGCAGCGCGACGAACAACGCGCCGGACGGCATCGAGCGCGTATCGGTGGCGACGTCGCGCACGACGACGGCGGCGTCGCCCTCGACGCGTCCGTCGCAGGCAGCGGCGATCTGCTCGAGCGTCATCGGCATCATCGGGCCGCGATCTCCTCGCGGGCGACGGCCCGGTCGTCGAAGGGAACCGTGTGGCCGGCGAACTCCTGACCGCTTTCGTGGCCCTTTCCCGCGATGACGATCACGTCGCCGGGGCGCGCGTCGCGCACGGCGGCGCGGATCGCGGCGCGCCGGTCCACCTCGACCTCGTAGGGGCGGCCGGTCTCGCGCGCGCCCTGCTCCATCTCGGCGATGATCGCCCGCGGCTCCTCGCTGCGCGGGTTGTCGCTGGTCAAGATCGCGCGATCCGCGAGCGCCACCGCGGACGCGCCCATCAAAGGACGCTTGGCCCGGTCGCGGTCGCCGCCGCAGCCGACGACGACCACCAGCCGTCCCCGGCAGATCTCGCGCGCAGCGCGCAGGACGCGCTCGACCGAATCGGGAGTGTGCGCGTAGTCGACGAGCACCGTGAACTCCTCGCCGTCGTCGACCCGCTCGAAACGGCCGGGAACGCCGGGCATGGCCTCGATGCCGGCCGCGGCCTTCTCGACGTCGAGGCCGAGCGCGTACATCGTGGCCAGCGCCGCGAGCGCATTGGAGACGTTGAACGGCCCGGCGAGGCGCACGGACACCGGCACCCGCACCGCCGGGGTCACGCACACGAAGCGCGAGCCGCCGGCCCCCATGACCACGTCCGTCGCACGCACGTCCGCCTCGTGCTCAAGGCCGAACGTGACGTGCTCGATCTCGGTCCCGGACGCAAGGCGCCGGCCGTATTCATCGTCGGCGTTGATCGCCCCGACGCCGGACCGGGACGGGTCGAACAGCATCGCTTTGGCGGCGAAGTAGTCCTCCATCGTCTCGTGGAAGTCCAGATGATCCTGGGTCAGGTTTGTGAACGTCGCGCACGCGTACCGGACGCCGTCCACACGGCCCATCGCGAGCCCGTGGCTCGACACCTCCATCGTGGCGCCGGTCACGCCCGCGGCGCGCATGCGCGCGAGCATGCGCTGCAGGTCCACCGACTCGGGCGTGGTGCGGCCGGCCGGCTCGACCGCGCCGGCGATGTGCGTCTCGACCGTGCCGAGAAGACCGGTTGTCATGCCGAGCGCCGCGAAGCACTGCTCGATCAGAAACGTGGTGGTCGTCTTGCCGTTCGTGCCGGTCACACCCGCGACGGTGATCGCGCGGGACGGATCGCCGAACGCGGCCGCGCTCATCGGTCCCATCGCCTTGCGGACCGACGGCACCACGATCTGGGGAACGTCGAGGTCGAGCGGCCGCTCGCACACGAGCGCAACCGCGCCCGCGGCAACGGCGGCGGCCGCGAAGTCGTGACCGTCCGCGCGCGCGCCGGCGATGCAGAAATAGAGCGAGCCGCGCGTGACCTCGCGCGAATCGTAGGCGAGGTCCGACACAGTCGCGGCGGCGTCGCCGCGGACGGATGCGCCTGCCCGCCGGGCGAGCGCTTCGAGTGCGATCGGTTGGGGGAGCGTCATCATCGTCGCGTCTTCAATGCCGTGCGGCGCCCCCACCCGTGCCGCCGGATCGGCGCTCCGGCCGGCGCCGCGGGCGAGTCTATCACGGGCCCGAGCCGTTTCTCGGGGCTGCTGCGGCGCTCGCGGACGGCTTCGGTGACGGCGATCCGGAACGCTCGGGCGCGGGCGAGGCCGACGGTTTCGGCACGGGCGAAGCCGTCGGCTTGGTCGCCGGCGTTGCCGCGGGCTTGGGCGGCGCCGGCGGCGCGGGCGCGCGGGCGGGCTGCAACGATTTTCGGTATTCCTTCTCGGGCGGCACGACCTGCGGGGGCACGCCCCATCGCGCCAGAACGTACGAGGTGATCTTCTGAAAGGCGGGCGCGGCGGTCGCCGCAGCCATGTGCAGCGACGGCTCGTCGAGCACCACGCCGACGACGAAGCGGGGCCTGTCCACCGGAACCATGCCGATGAAGGTGGTGAAGACCGCGCTGCCGTATCCGCGCTTGCCGACGTTGGGCTTGCGGGCAGTTCCGGTCTTGCCGCCGACCAGATAGCCGGGGATGCGCGCGTTGCGGCCGGTGCCGTTCTCGACGACGTTCATCAGCATTCCGCGAAGCTGCGCGGTGGTGAAGGTGGAGGCGACGCGACGCGGCTGCTGCGAAGGCTTACGCTCGTCGTCGCCGACGGTGGTCACGAGCCGCGGCTGCTTCCAAATCCCGTCGCGTGCGAGCGTGGTGTAGACGTTGAGCATCTGCAGAGGCGTGACCGCGATTCCGTGCCCGATCGAGATCGTCGCCAGCGAGGTCTTGGACCACTTCTCGTATGCCAGCGAGATGCCCGGCGACTCGCCGCCGAACTCGACCCCGGTCCGTTTGCCGAAGCCGAACTTGGTCAGCATCTCGTAGAGACGCTTGCCACCGATCTTCTGCGCGACCTGGATGGTGCCGACGTTCGACGACTTCGCGAGCACCTCGTTGTAGGTGATGTTCCAGGTCGGGTGCGGCTCGAAGTCGGTGAAGTCCTCCTTGCCGACGAACGTGCGATACGGGACCGTCATCATCTCGCCGGGGCGCACGAGGCCGGACTCGACCGCCGCCGCCGCCGTGACGAGCTTGTTCACCGAGCCCGGCTCGTAGGCGTCCTGCACCGCGCGGTTGCGTCGCGTTTCGACCGGATAGTCGCCGAAACGGGCCGGGTCGAAGGGCGGATAGTTCGCCATCGCGAGGATCTCGTTCGACTGCGAATCCATCACCACCGCCATGCCGTGCTTCGCCGTCCATTTGATCACCGCGTCGGCGACGGCGCGCTCGGCCTGGAACTGCACGTCCCGGTCGATGGTCAGCACGATGTCGCGTCCGCGGACCGGCTCACGGACCGATCGCACGCCGCTGGCGATCGGACGGCCTTGCGGATCGACCTCGACGATCTGCTCGCCGGGCGTTCCCGCCAGCACCTCGTCGAAGGTGGCCTCGAGCCCGGACAGGCCCTGATTGTCGGTGCCGACGAAGCCGAGCACCTGTCCCGCGAGCGTTCCCTGCGGATACACACGCTTGGTCTCGTCGAGCGTGCCGATGCCCGGAAGGTCCAGATTCATGATCGCGTTCGCCGCGGCGATATCGACCTTGCGGGCGAGGTACACGAAGCCGCTCTTCTTCTTGGTCAGCCGCGTCAGGATCGTCTCGGTGTCGGTGCCGAGATGCTTGGCGATCAGCACCGCGGTGCCCTCGGGATCGTCGATGAACTGCGGGTTCGCGTAGATCGCGCGCGCATCTACCGACACCGCCAGCGGAACCCCGTTACGATCGTAGATCGCGCCGCGACGCGCGGGCAGCTCCATCTTGCGAATTCGCTGCTTCGCCCCGAGGTCCTCGTAGGCGGACGCCTTGACGACCTGCAGATGCACGAGCCGTCCGCCGATCGCGATCAGGCCGAAGGAGCAGGCGCCGAGCAGCGCGAGCAGACGGAGCGCGGGTCTGGCGCCTCGGCGTCGCACGCGCGCGGTCTCCTACCGTCCCCCCGGCTCGGGGGTGGTCGGGGCCCCCGAACGCGCTGGGCCGCGCGGCGCGGAAGCATCGGATCCGTCCGACGTGGCGATCGCGTCGTCGAACGACGGAAGCGAGCCGGCATCGAGGTCCTCATCCCCGGGAGCCGGCAGGAAGACGATCGCGGGCGGCACGACGAGTCCCAGCTCGGTTGCGCGTGCCGCGACACGATCCAGGGAAGCCAAGTTCGCGACCTGAACCTCAAGCGCCTCGAGCGCGTCCTTTTTGGCGTCGACGCGGCGCTGGATCTCGGTCGTGGCGAGCTGTGTCTGTCCGACGAGCGACTGAACCGTGACCATGCCGAACAGCGCGACCGCGGTCGCCAGCCCGGCCATGATCATGGTGGACGCAGGGGGGCGCCGGCCCGGCGCCGGCCGATCGCGCACCACCCGAAGGTGGCGCGGTCGGGCCGGCGCCGGGGCCGGTCGCCTGGGGCTTATCTGTGGCTGCGCGGTGGTCGCGCGGGCCTTGCGAGCGGCCGCGGCGTCGGCGGGCGGCGTCATGCCGCGCTCCCCTCGGGGCCGGGAAACTTCGGGAACGGCGACGCGAGCACTTCGGCGGCGCGCAACATCGCCGACGACGCTCGCGGGTTCTGCTCGATCTCGTCTTCGGTGGGGCGGATGGGCTTGCGCTTGATCAGCCGCAGGCGCGGCGCCTCGCCGTCGGCTTCGCCGCGGAAGAACCGCTTGACGATGCGATCCTCCAGCGAATGGTACGAAACGGCGACGAGACGCCCGCCAGGTCTGGTGACGGAGAGCGCCTGCGGTAGGGAAGCTTCGATCTGCTCGAGCTCTTTGTTGACCTCGATGCGCAGGGCTTGAAAAGTGCGGCGCGCCGGGTGCGGCCCGCCCCGGCGCGCCGCTTTGGGCACCGCCGCTCGGATGATCTCGACGAGCTCGAGGGTTGTCGAGATCGGGGTACGGCGGCGGTGGAGGACGATGAAGCTTGCGATGCGAGCGGCCCAGCGCTCCTCACCGTAGGTGCGGATGATCCGGGCGAGCTCGGTCTCTTCGTAGGTGTTGAGGACGTCGGCGGCAGTGAGAGTCTGCGACGGGTCCATACGCATGTCGAGCGGAGCGTCGTGACGGAACGAGAAGCCGCGCGACGGATCGTCCACGTGCATCGAGGACAAGCCGAAGTCGTACACGACCCCGTCCACCTGCCCTCCGTGTCCGTCCCGCACGATCTCCTCCAGCCTGTCGAATCCTGCGTGCACGTATCTCACTCGTTCGCCGAACCGCGCGAGCCGTTCCCGCGCGATTCCCAATGCCACCTCGTCGCGGTCGATGCCGATGACGTTTCCGTTCGGTCCCATCGCCTCGAGGATCCGTTCCGCATAGCCACCCGCGCCGAGCGTCGCATCAACGATCGTTGCTTCCGTGGGCTCCGGGACCAGCAGCGCCGTAACGGCGTCCGCCAGCACCGGGACGTGCACGGCCCTACTTGGTTCCGAGCAGCCGCACCGCCACGAGCGCAATGCCGACGTAGGCGCCGAGACTCGTTACGGTGAGGCCGAACAGCAGGAGCGAATCGGCGAGCTCACGGACGGTCCCCGGACGCGTTGCCGCATCCGTCGCCACCGTCGCAACCGCCGCTGCTCCCACCGACCGCTCCTGCTGCGTCATGCTTGGTTCACCTTTCTCGTTCAGGCGGGGAAGTCCGTCATCTCGCGCAGATGCTGCGTTCCCGTCTGATGACGACGCTCCCAAACCGTTGCCGGCCACACATCGATGCGATCCCCTTGCCCGACGAACGCCGCGTCCCGCTCCAACTTCGCGTAGTCGCGGAGCACCTCGGGCAACAAGATCCGTCCTTGCGCATCCGCGGTGGTGTCGTGTGCCAGCTCGATGACCATGCCCGCCGCGTCGGGATCGACCTTTCCGTCACGGCGCATCTGGTTCAGCCTTTCGACGAACGGTTCCCACGACGGCAGATCGAAGATCCAAAGACGGCCGCCCGGCCCCGCCGTGACCACGAGCCCGACCGCAAGCTGCGGCCGGAACTTCGCGGGGAGGAACACCCTCCCTTTCGCGTCGATCGTGTGCTGCGCGGCGCCGTGAAACGACACGTTCTCATCCTTCGATCCGCTCCTTCAGAGGGAGCCCTCGCGGAAGGGGCTTCGGCTGGCATCTGGCTCCACCGTCCACCACTTCCCACCACAATGCTCCCCGAAGATACGCCCGCTCTCTTCTGATGTCAATGCGCTCTCGGTGGCCGATGTTCACAAAGTTCCGAACGTTTGTTCGCATTCACGACCACAGAACGTCACAAATACAACACATGACTCTCTAAGAGTCTCGTAACACGGAAATGATCAGCGGAATCGTTGGCGACCCGGGTCGCTCGTTTCACCGTCCGGGGTGAGGCGCCCCGCTATACGCCGTGGCGCGACGCGAACGTAGTCGTCCTTCTCGGCATGGGGCGAGCGCTCAACGTGCTGCTATCGAAGCGATCCGGACGTGCTGCGAATCGCGGACGGACCGGGGAAGACGAAGGGTCTGCACGGTTCGCCCAGGATTGATCTCGCGAACGACGCTAAGGGATTCCTTGTTGATCTGGAATGCATAGCCCGCATACGCCCTGGGCATTCGATCGGATAACGCAGATGTCGCGGATGTCGGAGCGGGCCCGCGCGAGGGGATGGCGGCCCCGCCAATCCCCCACACGGATCGATCCGTCACTGCGATTCGCAGGACCCCCTTGGGAAATCTGGCGGTTCTCGTCACGACCCCGGTTTCCAGGTCAATCCGTAGCAGACGATATTCCGAGGCGATCGTTCCGTTCTCATCAGGATCGCTCAATTGCTTCCACCCGAGAGCCCACAACCAGTCCCCGTCGGAGTCGAGCCAAAGGAACGTGTCATTGCCTGGCACGACGACCTCGGTGACAGCCCGATCGGCTTCGTTGATCCGGTACAGGCGAGTCGTTCCCGCGGCCCATACTGCCCCCCGGTTCCCCCGAGCGACGCTACGAATCGGATCGTCGACAAGGATCTCCGGCCCGAGCCGCCGCGATTCGTACTCGACGCGACGCACCAGTCCCACATCGCCCTGGCTACGGGATCGACATACCTATCCAATTACGACTGCACCGCCCGAAGCATTTCTTCAAGGCTCACGTACCGGACCGAAACGCCGGGCAAGAGCTCGCGCTGGAAGGACCGTTCGACGTCGGAGGTCACCACGAGGCTTTCGCCCTTCGGGTAGGCGCGACGAAATGCCTTGAGGCCGGTGAGATCTTCACGGCCGTCGGCGCGCCATTTGCATTCGACCGCCAGCGGCGGCCGTCCGCGCCGCACGATCACGAAGTCGACCTCTTGATGCTTCGTCGAGCGCCAATGCCTGATGTCGATGACCCCGCCCCGCGCATGCAGTTCGTTCAGAACATAATGCTCCCAGAGCACGCCCAGGTCCTCGTCGCGCATCTCTCCCCATCCGCGAAACGTCTTCACGAACCCGGTGTCGAACGCATAGACCTTGGGTGCATGAACGATCTCGGTTGCCCGGCGCGTTGAAAACGGCCGCACTACATGGGCAACTTTCGTGATCTCCAGCGCGGAGAGATAGTTGGCGATCGTTTGCCGGCTGACCTCGGATGGTCCTGCGAACGCCGTCGCTTCGAAGATGCCGCCGCTTCGAGCAAGGATCAGCTCAACGAACCGCACGAACGAGGACCGCCGCTCCAATCGAAACAGCTCCTGCACATCGCGCGCCCAGTACGCATCGAGCCACTCTTGCATTTCCTGCTCCGACCCGCCCCGCAGGAAGAACGCGGGAAGTCCGCCGCGCTCCAGCCTGGCCGGCAAATCGCCGCCCGAACTGCGGCGGTCGAGCTCGATCATCGGCGTCAGCCACACCTCTTCCTTGCGTCCGCTGAGCGAGTCGCGAAACTTCGCGGTCGCCTGCAGCGTCGATGAGCCGGTCGCGAGCACGCGCGCCGTGGGAAAGTGGTCGGCTGCGATCTTGAGCAGCTCCGAGGGATCGGGCAGTCGATGCACCTCGTCCAGCACGACCCGCTTTCCTCGAACCGAGCGCAAGAACGACTCGGGATCGGCGAGCAGGCGCCGCACGCTGGGCAGCTCGCAATCGAGGTATTCGACATCGTCCAGCGCGCGGCTCAGCACCGTTTTGCCGGACCGCCGCACCCCCACCAGCCACACCAGCGAGCGTCGCTCCCAGGCTTGCTCGATTCGGGATGTCCAAAATGGCCGGTCGAACATGCAACCAGGATGGCATATCCTGGCACTATCTGCAATCCTGGTTACGAATCCTACCGCTAGGCAGTCGACTGGGGGGCGACCAGGTCGCGGACCCGTCCTAAGTAGGGCTCCCATTTGGGATCGACGCGGCCGACGGCGACGACGATCCAGACGGTTTCGCGCGGGGCCGAGGGCTTTGACCGCAGCTTCAAGCCGGCCTGCTGCGGCGTCTTGTCTTCTTTGGTCGAGTTGCAGCGCTTGCAGGCCGCAACCACGTTGTCCCACGTGTGCGTCCCGCCTTTCGAGCGCGGCACGACGTGATCGACATTTTCCGCGGTGCGTCCACAGTATTGGCAGGTGAAGTTGTCGCGGACGAACACCGCGCGGCGCGATAAAGAAACGCGCGCCCGATAGGGGACGCGCACGACGTATTTCAGGCGAATGACCGACGGGATCGCGAAGCTCATTCGCTCGGAGTGAAGGGCGCCGCCGTTGTGGTGGACGACTTCGGCCTTCTCTTTCAGGACGAGGACGACCGCCCGCCGGATGGGAACCACGCACAGCGGTTCATACGTCGCGTTGAGGACGAGTGCTCTCCCCAAGCGGGTACGGCCTCCTTACCGGCCGGGGTGGCCGGCTCGTCGCGGAGTATAGCAGCGGGAATCGGGCCGATCCCGTCGGGAAAACGGGGCCGAAGCCGAACCTATCCCTCGACGACGGCTTCCGCGTCGGCCCGGATCCGGCCGTCCCGAATCTGTTCGGCGTAGTGACAGGCCACCCGGTGTCCGGCCTCGATCTCGCGCAGCGCCGGGGTCTCGTCGGCGCACCGATCGGGCTGACGGAACGGGCATCGGGTGTGGAAGCGGCATCCCGGCGGCGGGTTGACGGGCGAGGGCAGGTCGCCGGAGAGCAGGATGCGGCGGCGATGCTCCTCAACGGTGGGATCGGGAATCGGGATCGCCGACATCAACGCGAGCGTGTAGGGATGCAGCGGCTGCTCGTAGAGCGCGTCGGCCGAGGAGGTCTCGACGATCGTGCCCAGGTACATCACCGCGATCCGGTCCGAGATGTGTCGCACGACCGCGAGATCGTGCGACACGAACAGATAGGTCAGCGAGAACCGCTCCTGAAGCTCCTCGAGGAGGTTGAGCACCTGCGCGCGAATCGACACGTCCAGCGCGGAGACCGGCTCGTCGGCCACGATCAGATCCGGGTTCAGCCCGAGCGCACGCGCGATCCCGATTCGCTGACGTTGCCCGCCGGAGAACTCGTGCGGGTAGCGGCCGCCCGCCTCCGCCGGCAGCCCAACCGTATTCAGCAGCTCGCGGACGCGATCGTCGACCTCGCCGCGTGAGGCGAGCCCGTGCACACGCATCGGCTCTGCCACGATGCGCTGCACGCTCTGACGCGGATCCAGCGACGAGAACGGGTCCTGGAAGATCGTCTGCATGCGCCGGCGCAGCACCCGAAGCTCCTCACCCTTCAAGTGCGTGATGTCGCGGCCGTCGAAGACGATCGAGCCCGACGTCGGCTCCACCAGCCGCAGGATCGCCCGGCCCACCGTGGTCTTGCCGCAACCCGACTCCCCCACCAGGCCGAGCGTCTCGCCGCGTTCGATCTCCAGGTCCACGCCGTCGACGGCGCGCACGGCGCCAACCTGCCGCTCGACGACGATGCCTTCCTTGATCGGGAAGTAGACGCGAAGATCCTTGACCTCCAGCAGCGGCTCGCTCACGCGTGCTCCTCCGGCGCCGCCGGAACGGGGTTGAAGCAGCGCAGCGTCCGGCCGAAGCCGATCTCTGCGAGCGCGGGTGTCCCGGCCGTGCAGGCATCGATCACGTTGTCGCATCGCGGCGCGAACGCGCAACCGGTGTGCCACGGGATCACGTCGCGCGGGTTGCCTCGGATCGGGTTCAGACGCGTGCCGCGGGGCTCGTCCAGGCGCGGCACCGACGCCAGCAGCCCGGCGGTGTAGGGATGGCGAGGCTCGGCGAAAAGCGCATAGCGCTCGGCGGTTTCGACGAACCGGCCCGCGTACATCACGTTCACGGTCTCGCACATGTTCGCCACGACACCCAGGTCGTGCGTGATCATGATCAGCGCGGTGCCGCGCTCGACGACCAACGCGCGGATCAGTTCGAGGATCTGCGCCTGGATGGTGACGTCGAGGGCGGTCGTGGGCTCGTCGGCGATGATCAGCGACGGCTCGCACGCGAGCGCCATCGCGATCACGACGCGCTGCCGCATGCCGCCGGAGAACTGATGGGGAAAGTCGCCCAGCCGCTTGCGTGCGCCGGGGATGCCGACCGCGTCGAGGATCTCGGCAGCGCGGCGGCGCGCCTCCTCGTCGTCGGTGCCGAAGTGGCGGCGGATCGCCTCGCTGATCTGGCGGCCGATGGTCAGCACCGGATTCAGCGAGGTCATCGGATCCTGGAAGATCATCGCGATGCGCCGGCCGCGGATGCCGCGCATGTCCTCGTCGCTCAGCCCGATCAGCTCGATGCCGTCCAGCCGCACCGAGCCGGACGCCTCGACGCCGCGGCTCGGCAGCAGGCCCATGATCGCGAGCGAGGTGACGCTCTTGCCGCAGCCGGACTCGCCGACGATGCCGGTCATGCTGCCGGGCTCGACGTCGAAGGAGACGCCGTCGACCGCCGCGACGGCCGGACGGCCGCGCCGCTTGAACGTCACGTGAAGGTCCCGGACCTCGAGCAGTGCCACCGCTACCGCCTCAGTTTCGGGTCGAGGGCCTCGCGCAGGGCGTCGCCCACCAGGTTGAAGCCGAGCACCGACAGCACGATCGCCGCGCCCGGGAACAGCGCCAGATGCGGGGCGTGCTGCAAGAACGACTGCGTCTCGGCGAGCATGCGGCCCCACTCGGGCACGCCCGGATCGGCCGAGCCGAGCCCGAGGAACGCAAGCCCCGCCGCGTCGATGATCGCCGTCGCCATCGACAGCGTGCCTTGCACGATCACCGGGGCGATCGCGTTCGGAAGCATGTGGCTCATCACGATTTTGCGCGGCTTGACGCCGACCGCGCGCGCGGCGAGCACGTAGTCTTGCTCGCGCTGGGTGAGCATCGAGCCGCGCAGCAGCCGCGCGAAGATGGGCACGTTCACCACGCCGATGGCGATCATCACCGACGTGAGCGAGCGGCCGAGCGTCGCGGCGATCGCGATCGCGAACAGCAGCCCGGGCACCGCGAGCATCATGTCCATCAGCCGCATCAGCACCGAGTCCACCCAGCGCCGCGGCGAGGCGCCGGCGATCGCGCCGATCAGCATGCCGACGGCCGCACCGATCGAAAGTGAGACCACGCCGATGATCAGCGAGTAGCGGGCGCCGTAGATGATGCGCGACAGCTCGTCGCGGCCGAGCTGGTCCAGCCCGAACCAATGCTCGGCCGACGGGCCGGGGAACGAGCCGGGACGGATGTTGGTCAGATCCACCTTCGTCGGGCTGAACGGCGCCAGCACCGGAGCGAACACCGCCACGAGCACGAAGAGCACGATCATGGTCATGCCGAAGATCGCCGTCGGGTTGCGCCGGAGCCGGCGCCACGCCTCCCGCCACAGGCCGGCGGTGTCCTCGTCGAAGGCGACGGTGACGGCCTCGCGCGCTTCGGCTTCCGCGATGCTCATCGGCTCACCCCACCCGAATCCGTGGATCGACGAGCGCGTAGATCATGTCCACGACCAGGTTCACCAGAACGAACATGGTGGCCAGGAACAGGATCCCGCCCTGCAGCACCGGGTAGTCGCGGTTGAAGATCGCGCTGGCGAGCCACGAGCCCATGCCGCCCCACGCGAAGACCGTCTCGGTCAGCACCGCGCCGCTGAACAGCAGCCCCATCTGGAGCCCGACGATGGTCACGATCGGCAGCATCGCGTTGCGGAGCACGTGCCGCCGGTTCACCATCGCGGGCGACAATCCCTTGGCGCGGGCGGTGCGCACGTAGTCCTCGTTGACGACGTCGAGGACGGCGGCACGCGTGATGCGCGTCACGATCGCGAGCGGAATGGTGCCGAGCGCGATCGCCGGCAGGATCAGATGACGGACCGCATCCCAGAACGCGGCCGCGTCGAGCGTCAGGATCGCATCGAGCAAATAGAAGTTCGTCGGATGCTCGACGGTGCGGGTGACGTCGAGCCGCCCCACCGTCGGAAGCCATTGCAGCTTGACCGCGAACAGCCACTTCAACAGGATCGCCAGGAAGAACACGGGGATCGAGATCCCGAGCAGCGAGCCGGCGAGCGAGCCGTGGTCGAACCAGGTCTGATACCGCTTCGCGGCCGCGAACCCGAGCGGAATGCCGATGCCCACCGCGAAGATCATCGCCGCGAGCGCGAGCTCGACCGTCGCGGGAAAGCGCTCGGCGATCTCGGTGGTGACGCTGCGGCGGCTGGCGATCGACTGGCCGAAGTCGAGCGACGCGACGCGCTTGACGTAGGAGAAGTATTGCTCGTGCACCGGCCGGTCCAGGCCGTAGAGCTCGCGGATCTGCTCGACCTTGTCCGGCGTGGCCCGCTCGCCGAGCAGCGCCTCGGCCGGGCCGCCCGGAAGCGAGCGGATCCAGATGAATACGAGCAGCGAGAGCCCGATGAGGATCGGGATCAGATGGAGCAGCCTTCGAACCGCGAACTTGAGCATGAAAGATGGTGGGGGCGGCCTCGCGGCCGCCCCCGGTTCGGATCCCTTAGGCGAAGCTCATGATCGAGAAGCGCTCCAGGTTGATCGGGCTCGGAACGAAGCCCTGCACCTTCTTGGCCATCGCCACGAAGGTCGCGGTGTGCACGTAGGGCACGCCCGGGACGAGCTCCATGATCATCTTGTTCGCTTCCTTGTAGAGATCGGTGCGCTTGCCCTCGTCGGTCTCAACCTCGGCTTCGGTCAGCTTGTCGAAGATCGCCTTGTTGTCGAAGCCGAACTGATCCGACGGCTGCT
The DNA here is from genome assembly GCA_035541035.1 of Actinomycetota bacterium. Taxonomy (GTDB): domain Bacteria; phylum Actinomycetota; class AC-67; order AC-67; family AC-67; genus DASWHR01. The sequence continues at coordinate 12,727 of DATLFO010000063.1, read as the reverse complement.
GGAAGAAGACCCCGACGAAGTTGTCCGGATCGCCGAAGTCGGCGAGCCAGCCCAGCAGGTACATGCCGGCCTGGCCGGACTGCGCCGCGTTGAGGTAGTCGGGACGCCACGGGGCGCTCTTGGGCGTGACCCGGAACCCGGCGGCTTCGAGATCGGACTTGAACGCCTGGAAGTTGGCGGACGGGTCCGGCATGTAGCCGCGGCTGACGTCGGTCGGATACCAGAACTCGAGCGTCACCGGCTGCGGCAGCCCCGACTCGGCGATGAGCTGCTTGGCCTTGTTGACGTCGTACTCGTACTTGGGCACGTCGCCGTTCCAACCGAACAGGTCCGGCGGCTGGAACTGGATGGCGGCTTGCGCGCCCTCGGGGTACTTCGCCTTGAGCAGCGCGTCCTTGTTGATCGCGTGCGCAATCGCCTGACGGATCTTCAGGTTGTCGAACGGCTTGATCTTCTGGTTGAAGCCGATGTAGCCGACGTTGAACGGCGGCCGCTCCTCGATGGCGAAGTTGTTCTTCAGCGAGGCGATGTCGTCGGGGGACGGGTTGTCGAATGCCTGGATCTCACCCGTCTCCAAGGCCGTGCGCCGTGCGGCCGCGTCCGGGATCGCCCGGAAGATGACGCGGTCGAACTTGGCCTTCTCGCCCCAGTAGTCGTCGTTTCGCTCGAGCACGAGCCGGTCCTTGGCCGCGAAGGACACGAACTTGAACGGACCGGTGCCGGTCGGGTGCTCGAGGCCGTAGCTTCCCTCGAGCGTGGGGGACTCCGCGGTGCCGCCGACCTTGTCGGCTTCGTACTTCTGCAGCGCCGCGGGGCTGGCGATGGAGAAGTTGGCGAGCACGAGCGCGTTCAGGAACGACGCCGACGCACGCGTCAGCTCGATCACGACCGTCTTGGGATCCTTCGCGGTGCAGGACTTGAAGAGGCTCTCCGCCGGCTTGTCGCTGAACGCCCCGAAGACGTTCTTCCAGTAGTAGGTCAGCGACTCGGCCTGCAGAAGGCCCTTGAAGTTGTACCAGCGATTGAAGTTGAAGCAGACGGCCTCGGCGTTGAAGTCGGTGCCGTCGTGGAACTTCACGCCCTCGCGCAACGTGAACGTCCAGGTCTTGCCGTCCGAGGACGGCTCCCACTCGGTCGCCAGCGCCGGGACCGGCTTGAACCCGCCGTCCTCGGTGCGGACCAGACCTTCGAACACCTGATAGATGACACGGATCGACTCGCCGTCGGAAACGAACGCACCGTCGAGCGAGACCGGGTCCGCCGAGGCGCCGAAGACGAACGTCCCGCCGGACTTGCCGTCCCCGCCGGTGCCTCCGTCTCCGCCGTCGCCCCCGCATGCGGCAGCGACGAGACCCAAGACCGTCACGAGCGCCGCCAGGCGAATTGCCTTGCCGTGAATCAAGGTCTCCCACCTCCTGTGACCGGATATCGGATTCCGGGGCCGGCCACGTCGTCGATCCCCGCGGGGGCCGATTCTACCCCTCCTGCCAGTATTTCCTACGGTCGGGGCGGGAAGCCGGCGGGACCGTCTTTCGGGCCACCCGCGCCGTATGACCTATTCGGAGGACCTGCCGCAGGGAACGCCTGCGGGTATGCTGACGTCTTACCTCTGCAGGAGGGATTCGTGCCGCCACGGAAATCAGCCGTACCGTCAACCGTCGCCGATAGCGCCACCCTGCTCGGCCGCATCCGCGACAACATCGACCAGGTCCTTCAGGGCAAGGACGAGCAGGTCCGTCTGGCGCTGGTGTGCATGCTCGCCCACGGACACCTGTTGATCGAGGACGTGCCGGGCGTCGGCAAGACCTTGCTCGCCAAGTCGCTCGCTCGCACGATGGGCTGCGCCTGGCGGCGGATCCAGTTCACCCCAGACCTGCTGCCCACCGACATCACCGGTGTGAGCGTCTACAACCAGGAGCGTCGCAACTTCGAGTTCAAACCCGGCGCGATCTTCGCCAACGTGGTCCTGGGCGACGAGGTCAACCGTGCCAGCCCCAAAACTCAGTCGGCTTTGCTCGAGGCGATGGAAGAGCGCCAGGCCACGGTGGACGGCGTGACCTACCCGCTGCCCGAGCCCTTCCTGGTGATCGCCACCCAAAACCCGATCGAGCACGAGGGCACCTATCCCCTGCCGGCCGCGCAGCTGGACCGGTTCTTGATGCGCCTGTCGATCGGCTACCCGTCGGTCGAGGCCGAACTGCAGGTCCTGCACACCCACGGCCGCCACTCGGCGCTCGAGGACATCGAGGCCGTCACCGATTCGCGCGCGATCACGGCGCTGATGGACATCGCCGGCCGCGTCCACGTCGCCGACAGCCTCGCCTCCTACATCGTCGAGATCGTCGCGGTCACGCGCGCCTCGGGTGAGCTCACGCTCGGCGCCAGCCCGCGCGCCTCGCTGGCGCTGCTTCGCGCCTCCCGGGCCTACGCGCTGACCGAAGGCCGCGATTACGTGGTGCCCGACGACATCAAGACGCTCGCCGTGCCCGTGCTCGCCCACCGCGTGATCGCCGCGCCCGAGGCCGAGATGAGCGGACGGACGGCCGGCGACGTGATCGAGGACCTGCTCGAAGAGGTTCCCGTCCCGATTCGAGGCTGACCGTGCCCACCCGCCGCGGATGGGCCGTCATCGGAGCCGCCGCCGGCTGCTTGGTCGCGGCGCGCACGACCGCGGTCAAGGAGCTCTACATGCTCGGGATCGCGGCGGCGCTGCTGCCGCTGGTCGGCGGCCTGCTGGTTCGCTGGGGGTCGGTCAATCTCACCATCAAACGCCGCGTCGCGGCGCGCCGCGTCTTTCCCGGCGTGCGCATGCGCGTGGATCTTGACGTGCGCAACGACGGCGGCATGCGAACGCCGCCGCTGCTGGTCGAGGACGACGCGGCACCCGCGTTCGGCGGGCCGGCGCGGTTCTCGCTTCCGTCGCTGCCGGCCGGGTCGCGCACCCCGGTCGGGATCGAGCGCACCGCCGCAGCCCGCGGCCGATATCAGATCGGTCCGCTCAGGCTGCGGCTCGTCGATCCGTTCGGCCTGGCCGAGCGGACCGTGATCGTGCGGGACATCGACCGCGTTACCGTCTATCCCAAGATCGAGCCGCTCATCGGCGACGGGCCGCCGGCCGAGCGGGCGGGCGCGGGGCCCGCCTCGGTCTACCGCCTCGCCCCCGAAGGCGACGAGTTCTATGCGGTGCGCGAATACGAATCCGGCGACGACCTTCGCAAGATCCACTGGCGCAGCGTGGCCCGGACCGGCCAGCTCATGATCAAGCAAGAAGAGGCGCGCTTCTTCCCGCGCGCCACCGTCTTCGTGGACACGCGCCGGATCGGCCACCACGGCACCGGCGCGGACTCGAGCCTCGAGTGGGCGATCTCGGCCGCGGCCTCGACGTTGTGGCACCTGGCGCGCCAAGGCTTCGCGCTCCGGCTCGCCACCGAGGAGCTCGCGCCGCTCGGTGCGCGCAGCGGCAAGGAAGCGGCCGAGTCGCTGCTGGAGGCCCTGGCGATGGTCACGCCGTCGTCGCACGCCACGCTGCAGCACGGCCTGCGCAAGGTGGCGCAGCGGCCGGGCGCGGACGGCGCGCTGCTGGTCTTCATGCCGCCGCCCGGCCCCGAGGATCTGCGCACGCTCGCGCGTCTCCGCACCTTGTACTCGTGGTGCGGGGCGGTGCTGATCGACGCCGACGCCTCGATCAGCTCGCTGACACCACGCGGCCGCGCGGAGGCCGACCAGAAGATCGCCGCCGCCGAGGCGACGCTGTCCCGCGCCGGCTGGAAAGTCCGCTCCGCCGACTCCAAGGAAAGGTTCCGAGACCTATGGCACGGCTTGACGCTCGCGTCCGCGCCCCGGCCGAGCTCGTCTCCGCAGCGCTCGTAGCGGCGGCGACGCTTCCCCTGGGACGCCTGTTCCACTCGGGACGGGCGGTTCCGACGATCCTCGTGACCATCGCGGCCGGCACCGGCGTCGCGTGGGCGCTGCGCCGCGCACGCATCTTCACGCCGCTGGCGGCGCTGATCGCCGCGGCCGTCTTCTTCTGGCACGCCGGCCTGCTGTTCCATCGCGACGCGATGCTCGGTCCGCTGCCCACGCCCGCGATGTTCGCCGAGGTCGGCCGCGCGATCGCGTTCGCGATCCGGGCCTCGACCACCGAGGTGGCGCCGGTGGCGGCGACGCCCAGCCTGCTGACCTTGATCGCGATGGTCGTGTGGGCGGCCGCCTGGCTCGCCGACGACGCGATCCACAAGCTCCGCCATCCGCTGCTCGCCATCGGCTTCGTGCTGCCGGTGTTCGTCTTCCCGGCGACGCTGCTCGCCAGCCCGCGCCGCTGGCTCGACGCGGCGCTGTTCATCGGGGCGAGCCTGGCGGTGATGTTCACCGACGAGTCCTCGCGCCTGTCGCGCTGGGGTCGCACGGCGGGCATCGGCACGCCCGGATGGAAGCCCGGCCTCGCCGCGCGCACCGGCGGGCTGGTCACGCTGGCGGCGATCTTGGCCGCCCCGCTCGTGCCCGGCTACGGTGCCGAGCCCGGCTTCGGGACCGGCGGCGAGGGGTTCGGCCGCGGCGACCGGGTCGCGCTCAACCCGCTGGTGTCGATCCAGCCGAGCCTGAACCAGACGCCGGCCGTTCCGCTGTTCACCGTCAAGGCCGAGGAGCCGGCCTACTGGCGCATCACGGCACTCGACCAGTTCAACGGCATCGTGTGGTCGGCGCCGCCGCGGCGCGCGGTTCCCGAGATCAGCGGCACCACGATCCCGGCGACGGTTCCGGTCCCGCAGTCGCGCACGCTCAAGCAGGAGATCACGCTCGCGAAGCTTTCCGGCCCGTGGCTGCCGGGCGCCTACGAGGCCATCCGCGTGGATCGCCGGGACAGCGTCCGGCTCGAGCCCGTCACGCGGTCCTTGGTTCTGAGCGGCCAGATGCGAACCGGCGAGCGGGTCGACGTGACGTCGCGGCTGATCTCGCCGGCCCCCGAGGACCTCGACCGCATCACGGCCGAGGACATCACAGGTGATCCGATCGGCAGCCAGTTTCTCGGCCTGCCGGGCAACGAGGTTCCTGCCGAGATTCGGGCGGCGGCCTTGCAGATCACCGACGGGGAGACCTCGCTGTTCCGCAAAGCCGTCGCGATCCAGAACCACCTTCGCCAGTTCGAGTACGACGACCAGGTCGCCAACGGCCACTCGTACCGGACCATGAGCCAGTTCCTGCTCGAGGTCAGGCGTGGCTACTGCGAGCAGTTCTCATCCACGATGGCGGTGCTGGCCCGGGTGATCGGGATCCCGTCGCGCGTGGCGATCGGCTTCGCGGCCGGCGACCCGATCGGGGCCGACGAGTACCGCGTCACCACCAAGCACGCGCACGCCTGGGTGGAGCTGTACTTCCCGGGCTACGGCTGGCTGCCGTTCGAGCCCACGCCCCGCAGCGAGATCACGATCACCCCAACCTACACCACGCCGCAGGCCCTGAACCCGACGATCAACCCCGAGCCGACCACGCAGCCGACGGCCCAGCCGACCGGCTCGGCCGCTCCCCCGACGAGCGAGCCGCGCGATCCGGACGTGGGCGGGGCGGCCGGCGGCGTCGCCGGCGCGCCCAAGGACCGAAAGCCGCTGTGGATCGCGCTGGCCTTGATCGCCGGGACGCTGCTGGCGCTGCCGGGCGGCGCGGCCGCCAAACGTCTGCTGCGACGCCGCAAGGCCACCAACGCCCGGGCCGCGACCGTTGCGCATTACATGGACTTCCTGGACTGGTGCGCGGCCGCCCGGGTGCCGAAACGACCCGGGGAGACCCCGGCGGAGTACGCCGGGAGGCTGGCGGCGATGGCCGCCCCGGCCGAAGGCCCGCTCCGCGACCTTGCCGCCATCACCGAACGGACCTTGTGGGCTCCGGCGGCGACGGCCGAGGCGGAACGCGCCGCGGCGCTCGGCAAGCAAGCACGCCACGCGGTCGCCCCCTCGCTGCCCGCCGCCTCCCGGCTGATGTCGATGGCCGGCTGGGGATGGTGGAAAGCCCGGTCCTAGGGACCGGGCTTCGTGAAGGATCGGCTCAGCGGGCCACGCGGCGGCGTTTCGGCGAGATCTCGGCGCGCAAGTCCGACTCGGCGGCCTTGATGGTCCGGATGAACTGGTCCCGGTCCCGCACGAACGAGGTCACGCCGTCGTCCACCTCGCGCGCCATCTTGTCGATGGCGACGAAGAAGGCCATCTGGCCCTTACGCAGCGCGTCCTCGAACTCGTCATCACCCTTGGAAACCCGGAAGATGCTCTTGCCGTCGGTCACCAGCTTGATGCCGGCGAGATGATCCTCGAGCGCGTGCGCATCGCGAAGGTACTCGTAGGCGCGGCGCACTCGCTGGAGCGACATCCCTTCGTCGAGCAGCGACTTGACGACCTTGAGCGATACCAGATCCCGGAACGAGTAGAGCCGGCGGACGCCCGGACGGCCACGCGTCGGCTGGACCGACGGCTTGACGAGCCCGATCTTGTCCCAATAGCGAAGCTGGTTTCCGGTGCAGCCCGTGAATCGAGAAGCTTGGAGCGCGGTAAAGCCTTCCATCATTTGCAGGACTCCGTAACCGTTTGAACGGGGTGAGCAGCGCGGGGGAAGGCGCGAGGTTCCTTTTCTAATTCACCGGGCATTGGTCCTGCAAGGTGTTCACCCGATGTTTTCGAAAAATGTTCGAAAACGAAGAACGCGCCGTCCGTGCGGCGCGTTGATTCGTCGACAATCGTGAGCGCTACTCGTCTTTTTCGAAGCGCTTCTTCCAACGATCTTCCATCTTGTCGAACCACGCGCCGCGCTTTTTCTGATCGGGCGCGACGGGCTTGTGACCGATGGCCTTGACGCTCGAGGCGATCACGACGGCCGACGCGAGCATCACGGCGAACGCAGCGATGCCGAAAAGGAAGAACGCGTCGGGGATGAGCAGACCGGAGATGAGCAGCGCGAGACCGGCCGCGAATCCCATGATGCCGCGGCGCAGTCGTCGAAGAGACTGCCCGTGCGGCGTCTTGGCGTGAACGCCGCGCGCAAACTTGGGATCCTCTTCGACGAGCCTTCGCTCGATCTCATCGAGGATTCTCTGCTCGTGCTCGGATAGCGGCATCGTTCCGTCCCGGTCGGCTTGACTCGGATTATAGGGGCCCGCCGTGGAGGCGGACAACAGGTCCTTCGTCCTGAGCCGTTCTGTTCCCCGTTATCTTCCCTGGTAGGCGGGCGCACGCTTTTCGAAACCTGCGGTGACCGCTTCCCGGAAATCTTGGGATGCGAGCAATGTGCGTTGCGCCTGCGCTTCGCGGTCCAAACCCTCCGCGACCGGACGATCCAGCGCCGAGCCGGTCAGCCGTTTGGCGGCCGCGAGGGCCAGCGGAGGGCCGACGGCAAGCTGCGATGCCAGCGACATCGCCTCTTTGAGCAGGGCGTCCGGCTCGCAGATGCGGTTGACCAGGCCCCAGTGGCCGGCTTCGTCGGCGGTGACGTTGCGACCGGTCAGGACCATCTCCTTGGCACGTCCCAATCCGATCAGGCGTGGCAGACGCTGCGTGGCGCCCAAGTCCGGAATGATCCCCCACCGGACCTCGGCGGCCGAAAAGACCGCGTCGGTCGCGGCGATCCGGATGTCGCATGCGATGGCCAGCTGCAACGCGCCGCCGAGCGCGTGCCCCTGGACCGCCGCTACCGTCGGCTTCGGGCATTCTTCGTAAACCGTGAAGGCCCGCTGGAGGGATTCGATGTCGATCCTCGGGACTCCGTCCTCGGAGGCCTGCTGGCCGAACAGCGAGATGTCGAGCCCGCTCGAGAACGAGCGGCCCTCCCCGCGCACCACGACCGCACGGACCTGCGGATCGGCGGCGGCACGGCGGGCATGCTCTGTCAGCAGCCGGAACACGTCGGCGTCCATCGCGTTGAGACGGTCGGGCCGGTTGAGCGTGACGACGGCAACGCGATCGTCGACTTCGTACAGAACCTTGTCCTCGGACATGAGTGCCTCCCTCCGGATGCAGCCTACCGCGCGGGCGGGGGCGGCCGCCGGGCCCGCACGGGCTTGCGATCCGCGAGAGCGGCTCGCTCGACCGCGCCCGACCCGAATCGCTTGCGAAGCGCGTCGGCCGCTCCGTCGGCGGCGCGCCACCGATCGGGCCGCTCCTCGCCCAGGCTGAGCTGGGCGCTCCCGTCGCCTTCGACCAGCGACGAGACCGAGATGCCGAGCAGGCGGATGCGTGGCCGGTCGAACGCCGCGGCCTTGTAGAGGTCGCGTGCGGTTTCGTAAAGGACCTCGGCGACGTTGGTCGGCGCCTCTATGGTACGCGCGCGCGTGATCGTCTTGAACGTCGAGAAGCGGACCTTGATGGTGATGGTTCGGCCCGACATGCCCTCGGCGCGAAGACGGCGTCCGACGCGCTCGGACAGGCGCAGCAGCTCGCGGCGAACGTCGGCGGGGTCGTCGAGGTCGCGCTCGTAGGTTTCCTCGGCGCCGACCTGCTTGGCCGGCTCGCGCGCGACGACCGCCCGGTCGTCGATGCCGCTCGCCAGGCTCCGCAGGTGCGTGGCCGCGTTGGCGCCGAGCGCCCGCTCGAGCGCGCCGGCGGGCAGCGCGCGAAGCTCGGCGACGGTGCGCGCGCCGAGCCGGCGCAGCGCGGTCGCGGTTACCTCTCCCACCCCCCATAGATCCTCGACGTCGAGGGGATCCAGGAACGCGCGGATCGCGCCCGCGCGAACGACCAGCACGCCGTCGGGCTTGGCCTTGCCGGAGGCGAGCTTGGCGAGAAACTTGTTCGGTGCGACCCCGACCGAGCAGGGCAGACGCCGCTCGTCCCGGACGCGGGCCTTGATCGCGTGCGCGATCGACTCGGGCGAGCCGAACAGCCGCTCGGCGCCGGCGACGTCGAGGAACGCCTCGTCGAGCGAGAGCGGCTCGACGTGCGGCGTGAAGGACCGGAAGATCTCGAAGACCGCGTCGGACTCGGCTTTGTATCGGTCGAAATCGGGCGGGACGAAGACGAGCTCCGGGCACAGCCGCCGGGCTTGGACGCTGGGCATCGCCGAGTGGACGCCGTAGACGCGCGCCTCGTAGGAGGCGGCGGCGACCACGCCGCGCGGACCGGCGCTGCCGACCGCAAGCGGGATGCCCGCCAGCGTCGGGTCGTCGCGCGCTTCGACGGACGCGTAGAACGCGTCCATGTCCACGTGCAGGATCGGCTCGGCCGACGCCGGGGAGGAGGTCATCTCGCTCATTGTCTCATGCGCCGTCTCATGCGCCGTCTCATGCGCCCGCCGAGCCGCCGCTGGAGTGCCACAGCTTGCGCGGCGCCTGCGCGGCCGGGGCCTCCGCCGGGTTTGCGGCGGGCCCGGCCGCGGGAAGAGGCAGGACCAGCTGGCCGCCGGAATGCTTGACCGGCGGCGCCTTCTTGCCGCGGGTGCGGAGCCGCTCGCGTTCGGCGGCTTCGATCTCGGCGACGCCCTCGGTCCACATCGCGTCCACGTCCAGCGCTCCGGCGCGGTACTGCTTGGCGAGCGAGCCCAGCTCCCAGGCACGCTCGACGTTGATCGACACGCCGCGCTTTCCGGTGCGATGCACGGTGCCGCGCACCACGATCAGATACGAGTGGAACACCGTCCACGCGCAATGCTCTTGCACGGACTCGAACACGGTCGCGTCCACCAGACCGGTGCCGTCGTCGAGCGTCAGGAAGATGATCCGCTGCCCCGACCGAACCGCCGGGGTCTGCGAGGCGACCTTGACGCCGGCGACCATGACCCGCTGCCGCTGCCGGGTCGCGCGCAGCCCTTCGCTGCGGGTGACGCGCAGCGCGCCGAGCACGGGCTCGTAGAACGAGATCACGTGACGCGACACGTCCATGCCGGTGACCTCGATCTCGGCGCGGACCTTCTCGGCGTCGCTGTAGGCGCGCAGGCCGTAGACCGGCGCGGGCTCGGCGACCTTCAGATCGGTCTGGGCGCGCTCGGGCTTGGGCATCTTCTTTGTCCACAGGTCTTTGACGCGCAGCAGCAGATCGCGCCGGCCGCCGAATGCGTCGCAGGCGCCGGTGTGGATCAGGTTCTCGACGGTCGGCCGCGACAGGCGCGTGCGACGGCACAGGTCGCCGAGGTCACGGAACACTCCCCCGCTTTCCCGCGCCGTCAGGATCGAGTCGATCTCGGCGGCCGAGATGCCGTCCACATGCATCAGGCCGATGCGCACGCCGCCCGCCTCGACGGTGTATTCGCGGACCGAGACGTTGACGTCGACGTTGAAGACCGGAACGCCTTCGTGGCGGGCGTCGTCGATGATCGCGCGCCGCGGATACATGCCCGGCTCGTGGGTCAGCACGCCGGCGTAGAACGCGGCCGGATGGTTGGCCTTGAGCCAGGCCGACTGATACGTCGGCACCGCGAACGCGGCCGCGTGCGCCTTGCAGAATCCGAACGCCGCGAACGAGGCGACCTCTTTCCAGATCGCGTCGATGTCGCGATCGTTCCAGCCGCGTTCGCGCGACGCGTCGTAGAACCATTCCTTGATCGCCGGAAGCCGGTCCGGGTCGCTCAGCTCGCGACGGATCTGATCGGCCTTGCCCAGGTCCACCCCGGTCGCGACCGCGATCGCGCGCATCACCTGCTCGTGGTAGACGATCACGCCGTAGGACTGCTGCAGGAACGGCCGCAGCGCCGGATGCGCGTAGATCGGGTTCGCGAAGCCGTGCCGCCGGTTCAGGTACGGCCCGATCATGTCCGAGTTCACCGGCCCCGGCCGGAACAGCGAGATGTCGATGATCAGATCCTTCCAGCGGTCGGGCTGGAACTTGGCGAGCAGCTCGCGCTGGCCGGGCGACTCGATCTGGAAGCAGCCGAGCGTGCGCGAGGCGCGCACCAGATCGAAGGTCTTGTCGTCGTCGCGCGGGATCGCATCCAGATCCACCTGCTGGCCGCTGGTGCGGCGGATCTCTTTGATGGCGTGGGTCATCGTGGACAGCATCCGGATGCCGATCACGTCCAGCTTCAAAAGGCCGAGCGCCTCGACGTCATCCTTGTCGAACTGGACCATGCGGAATCCGGCGGCGCTGCGTTCGAGCGGCGATCGCGTCGTCAGATCGTCGGGCGCGATCAAGATCCCGGACGGGTGCAGCGCCAGATGCCGCGGAAAGCCGGCGAGCCGTTCGGCGACGGCGAAGATCAGGTCTAGCTGCCCACGCGCGAGCGAGGTGCGCTTGAGCTCAGGAAGATGCTCGAGCGAATCGCGGATGTGGCGCGCGCCGATCTGCGGGAAGGCCTTGGCGACGATGTCCACCTCGCCGTCGGGAAAGCCCAGCGCCTTACCGGTCTCGCGGATCGCGCCGCGCGCGCGATAGGTGTCCACCATCGCGACGCACGCGACCCGGTCGCGTGGGAAGGCTTTGAGGATGTCGTCGTAGATCTCTTCGCGCCGCGCGGACTCGACGTCGATGTCGATGTCGGGCAGCTCAGTTCGATGCGGGTTGACGAAACGTTCGAACAGCAGGTCGTGCTCGATCGGATCGACTTCGCTGACGCCGGTCAGATAGATGATCAGGCTGCCGGCGGCCGAGCCGCGGCACTGGCAGCGGATGCCTTTGCGCTTCATGCTCGCCACGATGTCGGCGACGGTCAGGAAGTAGCCGGCGAAGCCGAGTCGTGCGGTCAGCGACAGCTCGGCATCCAAGCGTTCGCGCACCGTGCGGTCGCTGGGATCCATGCCGCGGCGGCGCAGCCCCTCGTGGCAGCGCTTGGCGAGCAGCTCGTTGACCGAGCGAGCCGTTTGATCCGGGGGGCTACCGCTTCGCTCCTTCAGCCCCCCGAACCCCCGGGCCGCGGGATACTCGGGCAGGTGCAGCTGTCCCAGGCCGATGTCCACGGTGCATTCGTCGGCGATGCGCGCGGTGTTTTCGAGCAAATCGGTGCGGCCGCGCGCGAGCAGGCTCATCTCCAGCGGCGACTTCAGCGTCGCCTCGTAGTTGGTGGCTTCGCGCGCGTGCTGCGAGACCGGAACCAGCTTGCGGATCGCGTCGAGCAGATCGGGCAGGAACGCATCGGCGGGCGTGGCCGCGCGCACGCCGTTGGTCAGCACCGCTTTGGCGTCGATCTCATCCGCCAGACGCAGCGCGTCCTGCATGCGCAAACCCGAGTCGGGCTCGAGCAGGTTGCGGGTCTCGATCACCAGGCGGCGGCCGAAGCCTTCGCGCCAGCGGCGGGCGGCCGCGACCGCCGCGTCGAAGCGGCGGGCGCGCAGCAACGTCTGCGCGTCGCTTTCGGGGCCGAGCAAAAGGAACATGCCGTGTGCATGGTCGAGCACGTCCTCGATCGTCGCGCAGGGGTCGCCGCGCTCGCCGCGGTTGTGCGCCGCGGTCAGCAGCCGGCACAGGTTGGTGTAGCCGTCGTCGTTCGCGGCGAGCAGCGTGAGCACGAACCGCTCCCCTGCGTGGCCGGCCACAGTCAGGCGCGTGCCGTAGATCGGCTTGACGCCGTGCTGCGCGCACGCTTGCGCGAAGCGGACCGCACCGTAGAGGCCGTTGGTGTCGGTGATCGCGACCGCGTTCATGCCCAGCGCCGCCGTGCGCGCCGCCAGCTCGTCCGGCCGGATCGCACCCTCGCGGAGCGAGTAGACCGTCCGGACCGACAGATGCGCGAAGGCCGGCTGGTTCATCGCGCTTCTCCCGGAATGGACTTCGCGAGGCGAAGCCCGAGAATGCATTGCGGCGGTGGGCTCGTAGTGTAAAGGACA
>DATLFO010000062.1:0-3250 GCA_035541035.1 Actinomycetota bacterium | reverse complement strand
ATTCGGGGCCGAGGAGGGCCTTCATGATGGCGTCTTCGGTGGGGACGCCGCTGGCTCGCCAGACAATCTTGAGATCCTCGTCGGTGACGAACATGGTCGGGATGCGCTTGACGTTGTAGCGGTCGGCCAGGTCCAGTCGCTCCCCCGCATCGACCTTGATGATCTTCAGGTCGCACACGGTTTCGGCGATCTTGGTCAGACGCGCCTCGACAACCTTGCAGGGCGCGCAGTGATCCGCGTAGAACTCGACGATCGCGGCGCAGGGCTTTTCGAACTGGCCGATGCCCAGCGAGACGCGGTCGAAGCGCCCGTCGGCCTCGGTAAAGCGGCCCTCACGGCGCTTCCACCACCACGTGAACGCGGCAACGGCCGCGATCAACGCCAGCGCGACCAGGATGCGAATCATCTCAGCCGGCCTTCGTGGTCATGCGCTTGCCGATCAGATACATCTCGCATCCGACGCAGATTCCGGTCACGCCCAGCAGCGCTTGCAGCGCGACGACCATCAGGATCGGGATCCACGCACCCGCGCCCCAGCCGAGCGAATAGAAGCCGAGCGTTCCGATCGCCATGAAGATCAAGCCCATCGTCTGCGCGAACCGCGGCGGCGCCTCTTCTTCGGGCGAGACCGGCACGTTCAGCTTGAAGGTCTTCTTCAGCGCGCGGTAGGTCGCGCCCATCGGCGAATACCGCAGCCCGAAGATCACGCCGATCGCGAACACGGCGGTCATCACCGGCGCGACCGGACGCCAATCGGCGATATAGGCGATCAGCAAACCGGCGGCCGACAAGGCGGCACCAAGGCGGTGCCCGTTTCGGTCGATCATACGTTGCGACACGTCTGTCATCCTCTCGCTGTGTTACGGATTGATCGGGCCTCGAACGCGCACGACCTCGCGGCACGACGGGTCGCCCCACGCGACGCTCGTGACGACTTCGACGACCGCCTCGGCTCCCAGCGCGCGCATCACACCCGTCTTCAAAGACTTATCGAGCGAACACGCGAGTTCGGGATGCGCGGCGGCGATGCCCTTGAACGGACAGTCAACGTCTTCGAATTCGACCCAGTCCTCGCCGCGGTCGGCGATCCGCACCCCGCCCGACACTTCGCCGAGCGCGCGCAGCAGCGCGGTGATCTGCTCGTCGAAGCTCAACACCACGTCGTTGTCGCGCGCACGGCGGCCGAGCCGCTCGCCGGTCTGCTCGGCGATGCGGCGCGCCGGCTCGGGCTGATGCCCGGTCTCTTCGATCAGCGCGGCCAGCATCTCGGCGACGAGCGTGGTCCCTTCCTCGACGTGAGCGGGCACGGCCTCGTAGGCCTTCGCCGGGCGACCGCCTGCGGGATTGCGCCGCCACGAGTGCGCCGCGAGACCGGCCTCGACGAGCATGTCCAGATGGCCCCGCGCGACGTTGGGGTGCACGCCGGCGTGCTCGGCGACCTCTTTGGCCGTCAGCGGCCCGAGCTCGCGCAGCCGGTCGAGAATCGCGGCCCGGGTCGGCGCGGACAACGCCCGCGCGACTCGCGAATCCGACTGTCCAAGTGCCATGAACTCGCTCCTCACCGCTCCAGGGTTTCTACGGTTCATACCATAAAAACCCCGGGGACCTCCGGTCAATTCCCGTTGCCGGAAGATTCGGATCGGATATTTCAGGACGAGCCGGACAGGTCCAGGCTGGCGTTCTCCAGGGTCGCGATCATCACGATCCTGCCCTCGCGGTAATCGATCGAGGTGATGCGGGCGCCGCCGGGAAGGATCGGCAGGTCGATCTCGAAGGTCAGGGCCTTGCGCGCCTCCGCCAGCGCGGCTCCGGAGAGCGGCTTGCCCTCCACCATGACCGAGTCGGGCCGGAACTGAAGCACTCGCCCGACCTGCTTGGGTGTTCCCTCCGCCGTGGCGGTCGCCCCTCGCACGGAACCGCTCACGCGAATCTTGCCCGGCAGCGCGGTGACGGTGAGCCGGTAGCCGCGGCTGCGCACGAAGTCCGTGATCGCCCTCGAGGTCACCTCGGCCTGCGCGAGCCCTCGCTCGATCTGGATCCGCCGGCCTTCGCTGATGTCCGACAGCGACGCCCGAATCCCTTCGAGCTCGATGCGGAACACATCGACGGCGAGCTCGTCAACCGTCAGCCCCCGGCCTTCGAGCGATGCGGTCGGGATCGACCCCTGCAGCACGTTGAGGATGATGGGGAAGCCGCCGATCGAGACCTCCGGAGGCGACGTGGTGCCGAACGTCTTTTGGGCCTGCGCGGCGATCCGGGCTTCGGCAACCTTCTCGGCCGCGAGATTCGCACCCCAAAAGAGCGCCCCCAGGATGGCGGCGGTGACCAGAAGCCGGCGGGTCAATCGCATCTCGTCACCGGACCATCGCGCGATACGCGAAGTAGAAGATGGGCGCGGCGAAGAGCAACGCGTCGATGCGATCGAGGATGCCGCCGCGACCGAAGACGTCCATGCGAGGCCGCGGCGCGTCTCGCATGATCATCGCCGTCGACAGATCCCCGAGCGGCGCGGCGATCGCGACGAGCGTGCCGAGCACCAGCGCGCGTGACATCGTCACCGGACCGCCGGCGAGCGCGCCCGCGATGGCGGCGGCCGCGAACACCCCCACCGTCCCGCCCGCGAGTCCTTCCCACGTCTTGCTCGGTCCGATCGAGGCCGCGAGCGGGCGCCGAGCGAACCGGCGCCCCGCGAGCGAGGCGGTCACATCGCCGATCGCGACCATGAGCGCGAACGCGAGCGTGACGCGAAAGCCGCCGTCCACGCGACGCAGCGCCACGACGAACGCGCCGAGAACGCCGACGGCGAGAGCAATTCCGGTCGTGGCCGCAACCCCCGGCAGCGCTCCCTCGATGCGCCCGCGAAGAACGAAGACCACCAGCGCGACGGCCGCGACCGCGGCGGCCACGGCCGGAGCGCCACCGAGAAGCGTCTCGGCGCCGTCGTAGGCGAGCGCGAACAGGGCGGCGATGCCTGCGAATCCCACGAGCGGAACGAGAGCGCCGCCGCCGCGGCGAACGATGCGATACAGCTCGCCGGCGGCGGTGATCGCCAGCGCGAACACGAAAACCGTCAATGCGACCGGCCCGAGCGCCAGCGCGAGCGCAGCGGCCCCGGCGAACAGCGCGGCCGCTGCGGCCGTTCGCGTGTCGGGAAGGGAAGCGCGTCCGTCTGGCTGCTGCGTCGGCTCGGTCATCGCGCCGAATGGTACCCGCTCGGCGCCGCCGCCTCTGCGCGCGTCACGCGCGCGCG
>DATLFO010000061.1:0-2217 GCA_035541035.1 Actinomycetota bacterium | reverse complement strand
CCGTTCGTGGTCGACGAAGCCGCTCGCCTGAAGGAGCAGCGGCTGGCCGCGGTCGAGGAGCGAATCGACGCGGATCTCGCCGTCGGTCGCGACGCGGACGTCGTCGCCGAATTGGAGTTGCTTGCGGAGCAGCATCCGCTGAGGGAGCGCCTGTGGGGACAGCTGATGACGGCCTTGTATCGCGTCGGGCGGCAAGCCGATGCGCTGGAGGCCTACCGCCGCGCCCGCGCCGTCCTCAGCGGCGAACTGGGGATCGAGCCCGGCGATGAACTGCGCCGGCTGGAAGCCGCGATCCTCCGGCATGAGCTCCCGCCGGCGGATTGGGAGCCGCCGCACAACCTCCCCACACCGCTGACCCGCTTTGTCGGTCGAGAGAGGGTCGTGGCCGACGTGATTGGTCGTTTGGAGCGTGAGCGGCTCGTGACGCTGACCGGGCCCGGAGGTTCGGGCAAGACGCGCGTTGCACTGGAGGCGGCCAGGGCCGTCCTCGACCGCTTTCCGGACGGGGTGTGGATGGTCGATCTCGCACCCGTGTCCGATCCCGCGCTTCTCGCAGAGACGGTCGCCGATGCCGTGGGGCTCGCTGAGCGGAGCGCCCGGCCGGCGGGCGCCGTCGTGGAAGAGCACCTCGCGCGCACGACTGCGCTGCTCCTGTTCGACAACTGCGAACACCTCGGCGCGCCGTGCGGCACGTACGTCCGCCGGCTGTTGGAAAACAGTCCGCGCGTTCGCGTGCTCGCTACGAGCCGCGAACCCCTCGCCGTTCCGGGCGAGATGATCTTCGAGGTCCCGCCGCTGCCGACGGGTGACGGCGACCGAACCGGCGACGTGCTCGACTCGGAGGCCGTTCGGCTATTTCTAGATCGCGCACCTGCTGCCGTTCCGCCGGAATCACTTCCTTCGGTTGCACGGATTTGTCGGGAGCTCGACGGTCTTCCACTCGCGATCGAGATCGCAGCCGCTCAAACGAGATGGCTGTCGTGCGAGGGAATTGCGGACCGCATGGCCGATCGGTTCCGCCTTCTGTCGTACTGGAGCCGCACCGCGGTGCCGCGCCACCAAACACTACGGGCGTCGCTCGATTGGTCGTACGAGAGGCTGGAGCAGCACGAGCGCGTTGTCTTCCATCGCCTGGGTGTATTTGCGGGCGGCGCGACCCTCGCGGCTGCCGAGGCGGTCTCCGGACCGGCCGGTGACGTCTTCAGCGCGCTTCGGCGCTTGGTGGACATGTCCCTCATCTTCACCGACGCGAACCTTGCGCCGCAGCGTTTCCGTCTGTTGGAGACGGTGCGACAGTACGCGCAAGAGCGATCGGCCGCAGCCGGCGACGCGGAGGATGCCGCGTCCCGCCACGCGCATTTCTTCGCCGCTCTCGCAGAGCGAGGTCTTCAGGTGATCGATACGCCTGATCAGGCACGTGTTCATGAGGACATCGACGCGGAGCACGGCAATATCCGCGCCGCGCTCGAATGGGCGTTCCGCGCCGGAGATGCAGGACTCGTGGGAAGGATCGCGTCGGGCATGGGCCCGTACTGGCGCCTTCGCGGCTACCTGGACGAGGGCGAAATGTGGCTCACCCGCGCGGTCGATCTTTGCGACCAAGAATCGACGGAGGTGCGCGGGAATCTGCTTGGAGGCCTCGGGCACATCCAGCTCAGGAGAAGCGATGTCTCGGCCGCTCGTGCGCGGCTGGAGGAGGCGGTTCAAGTCCTCGGTGCAGCCCCCGGATCCACCAGCGTAGGTCGCTGGTTACAGCAGCTCGCGTACTGCTGTTCGGTACAGGGCGAGTTGGCGCGGGCGCGTGAGGTGATTGATGAGGCGCTTCGGCTCGCCGTTGCAAACGGGAATTCGGCAGCCGCGTCTCATCATGTCGGCCACCTCGCGGAGATCGCCCTTGCCGAGGGTCGTCTCGACGAAGCGGAGAAGTTGTTCGACCGCGCGCTGGGGCTCGTCGCGCCGCCTTCGCCGAGTCACCTTGTCGCCTATCTCGAGAGCACGGCACGCCTCGCGATCGCTCGGCGCGAGTTCGACGAAGCGGCTGCGCGCGCGGGCGAAGGGCTCGCACGCGCCCAGGAGCTGGGCGACGTGCTGCACATCGGCCTGAACCTCATCACCCTTTCGTACGTGGACGTGCGCAGGAAGGAGGTAGATCGGGCAGCGGAGCGGTTGCTGGAGGCGCTGGAACGCGTCTGGCCGGTGGGAGAGGTGTGGGCCACT
>DATLFO010000060.1:0-3206 GCA_035541035.1 Actinomycetota bacterium | reverse complement strand
CGTCACGCCGAAGCGCGCGGAGGCCACCTGCCGGATGCGGCTGCGCCGCGAGTCGCCGTTCGGGTCGAGATGATCGCGCTCCGGATCCTCGCCGCCCTCACCCGAGTTCGAGCGTCCTCCGATGCGATTCATCGCGATCGCGAGCGTCTCGTGCGCCTCCTGCGAGATCGAGCCGTAGCTCATCGCGCCGGTCGCAAACCGCCTGACGATCTCCTCGACGGGTTCGACCTCGTCGATCGGTACCGGCTCGCGCTCGCCGATGCGGATCTTGAACAGGCCCCGAAGCGTGGCGAGGTTGCGCGATTGATCGTCCACGGCCGCGGAGTATCTCTTGAACGTGTCGAAGCTCTCGTCGCGTACCGCTTGGCGGAGCAACGCGACGACCTCGGGGTTGAACAGATGTGTCTCGCCTTCGCGCCGCCAGGCGTAGTGGCCGCCGAGCTCCAGCCCGCGATGCGCGCGCGCTTCCGGGCGGTCGGGGTAGGCGATCCGGTGACGGGCGGCGCACTCGCGCGCGATGCCGTCCAGCTCGATGCCCCCGAGGCGGCTGACGGTGCCGGTGAAGTAGCGGTCCACGAGCGTCTGCGACAAGCCGATCGCTTCGAACACCTGGGCGCCGGTATAGGACGCGACGGTGGAGATGCCCATCTTGGACATCGTCTTGAGAACGCCCTTGCCCAGGCCCTTGATGATGTTGTAGACGGCCTTGTCCGGCGTGACGCCGGTCAGCTCGCCGCGCGCGATCATGTCCTCGACCGTCTCGAAGGCGAGGTACGGGTTCACGGCGCCCGCGCCGTAGCCGAGCAGGCACGCGATGTGGTGCACCTCGCGTGCGTCGCCGGCCTCGACGACCAGACCCACCTTGGTGCGGGTCTTCTCGCGAATCAGGTGGTGGTGCACGGCCGAGGTCAGCAGCAGCGAGGGGATCGGCGCGGCGCCGGCGTCGCTGTGGCGGTCCGACAGCACGATCAGCCGGACGCCGCTTGCGATTGCCTCGTCGACCTCCGCGCAGATCTCGTCCAGGCGCGCCTGCAGCGCCGAGCCGCCACTGCCCACCGGGTACAAACCCTTGAAGATCTGCGCGCGGAAGCCGGGCAGGTTGCCGTCCTCGTCCACGTGGATCAGCTTCGCGAGCTCGTCGTTGTCGATCACCGGGTACGGCAGCTCGATCTGACGGCACGAGGCCGGCGCGGGCTCCAGCAGGTTGTACTCGGGCCCGACCACCGACGACATCGCCGTGACGAGCTCCTCGCGGATCGCGTCCAGCGGCGGGTTGGTCACCTGCGCGAAAAGCTGGCGGAAGTAGTCGAACAGCAGGCGTGGGCGCTCGGACAGCGCGGCGATCGGGGCGTCGTTGCCCATCGATCCGACCGGCTCGACGCCCGCCTTGGCCATCGGCGCGATCAGCACGCGCAGCTCTTCCTCGGTGTATCCGAAGGTCTGTTGCCGGCGAAGCACCGACGAGTGCGTGGGCTTGCGGCGCTCGCGGGCCGGCAGCTCGCGCAGCCGGATGACGCCGGCGTGCAGCCAGTCGTCGTAGGGGTGCTCCCGCGCGAGCTCGTCCTTGATCTCGTCGTCGCCGACGATGCGGCCCTTGGTGGTGTCCACCAGAAAGATCTTGCCGGGCTGCAGCCGGCCCTTGTGCACGACCTTGGCGGGCTCGACGTCCATGACGCCGACCTCGGAGGCCATCACGACGATGTCGTCGTCGGTCACCCAATAGCGCGACGGGCGGAGGCCGTTGCGGTCCAGCACGGCGCCGATCACGGTCCCGTCGGTGAACGCGATCGAGGCGGGACCGTCCCAGGGCTCCATCAGCGACGAGTGGAACTGGTAGAAGGCACGGCGCTCGCGCGACATGGAGCGGTGGTTCTCCCAGGCTTCCGGAATCATCATCAGCACGGCGTGGGGCAGGGAGCGGCCGCCCATGTGCAGCAGCTCGAGCACCTCGTCGAACGACGCGGAGTCGCTCGCGCCGGGGGTGATGATCGGGAAGATGCGCTCCAGGTCGCCGGGGAGGAGATCGGATGAAAGCAGCGCCTCGCGTGCGCGCATCCAGTTGCGGTTTCCCTGCAGCGTGTTGATCTCGCCGTTGTGCGCGATCAGCCGGTACGGATGCGCGAGCGGCCATGACGGGAACGTGTTCGTCGAGAAGCGCGAATGGACCAGCGCCAATGCCGTCTCGAGCCGCTGGTCGGTGATGTCGGGAAAGAACTGCGGAAGCTGCGGGCAGGTGAGCATGCCCTTGTAGACGAGTGTGCGCGTCGACAGGCTCGGCAGGTATACGCCGGCGGTGCGTTCCAGTCGCTTGCGCAGAATGAACACGCGACGTTCCAGGTCCATGCCGTCATAGCCGTTGCCGTCGATGAAGACCTGACGGAAGACCGGCATCATCTCCCGCGCCTGCTCGCCGATCATGGAGTCGTCGAACGGCACGTCGCGCCACCCGAGGACCTTGAGGCCTTCCTCGTCGCCGAGCGCCTCGATTTCCGCGATCGCCTCGGCGCGGGCGTTGTCGTTCTGGGGCAGGAACACCATTCCGGCCGCGTACCGCCCTGCCTCGGGCAGCTTCACGCCGGCTACCTCGCGCAGGAATGCATCGGGCATCTGGATCAAGATGCCCGCGCCGTCACCGGTGTTGGTCTCGGCACCGGTCGCGCCGCGATGCTCCAGGTTGAGCAGCGCGGAGATCGCCAGATCCACGATCGCGTGGCTTGTGCGGCCCTTCATGTCCACCACGAAGCCGACGCCGCAGGAGTCGCGTTCGAACTGCGGATCGTAGAGTCCCTGCTTTTCGGGCATGGCGTTGAACATGCGTCACCCCTAGACGGACACGGATGGAGATGGATGGCTGGCCGCCCCGGGCGACGCTGCCCTGGGGGCAGTCAGACTACACCCGGATAACACGCCGGGCCAAGCCGGAAATCCGGCCGATGCTCTCGGGTCCGGCCGCGGCGGGTGGCCCGTGGTCAACCTGACCTGGAATCCCCGGTCCGAACGGCACTGGCGGTTCTGCCGCTTGCGCGCGAGGATGCTCGTAGAGGCGTGCGTCGGCCGTGGTCGGATGGACACGACGAAAGGGAGTCGCATGCGAGAGATCGATCGGCACGAACTGGAACGGCTTGCCGGCAGGGGGGCGCAGCTCGTTGAGGTGCTTCCCGCGAAGGAGTACCGCCAGGATCACCTGCCGGCAAGCCGTTCCAGTT
>DATLFO010000059.1:0-4035 GCA_035541035.1 Actinomycetota bacterium | reverse complement strand
GGCCACGACCACGCCGCTCCCGACCGACGCGAGGCGGGCCGTGGCGAGACGCTGGTGCTCGACGCGGCCCGCCTCGCGTCGGTCGGGAGCGGCGTGGTCGTGGCCGGGGCGGCGATCGCCGCCTTCGGCGTCGGGCTCGGCGCAGTCGTCCGGCATCAGGTTCCCGCCGTGGTGGGCGGCATCCTTTGGTTCCTGCTCGCCGAGGAGCTGCTCTCGGTGGCGGCCGGCGAGGCGAGCCGGTTCCTGCCGGCGGCGCTCGCGCAGGGCGCCTCGTACGCGGCGTTGGGCGCCGGGTTATCCCCGCCCGCCGCCGCGCTGGGGTTCACGGTGTACACGGCGGGGCTGCTCGCGCTGGGATCGGTGCTGATGCGGCGCCGCGACCTGTCGTAACGGCCTGGTGGTCAGCCCTGGATGGTGAGCGCGACGACGGCGAGGTCGTCGCGCTTGCCGTCGTCCTGGAAGCTCGCGACGGCGGCTTCGATCCGCTCGACGATGTCTTCGGCCGACAGCCCGCGGCACGCCCGCAGCACCTCGGCCAGGCGGCGCTCGCCGAACAGCTCGTCGCCGCGGCGCGCCTCGGTGACGCCGTCGGTGTACAGGATCAGCGAGTCGCCTTCGTGAAGCTCGACGATCTGATCGCCGATTCCGGCGTCGGCAAAGACGCCGAGCAGCGAGCCGCTGCCTTCGATCATCATCACGTCGCCCCACGAGCGAAGCAGGGCGATCGGGGGATGCCCGCCGCTGGCCAAAACAAGCTTCGCGCGTCGCGAGGAGGGGGTCAGGCGCACGAACGCGGCGGTCGCGAAGCGGCCGTCGGTCTCGCCGCGGAGCAGCGCCTCGTTGAGGATGCCGAGCACTCGCGAGGGCTGGCGCTGGAGCATCGCGGCCGTGCGGAGCGAGTGCCGGGCGAGAGCGGTGAGCGCGGCCGCGTCGGCGCCCTTGCCGCACACATCCCCGATCACCAGGCCCCAGTCGCGTCCGCGGACCGGGAAGACGTCGTAGAAGTCCCCGCCGACGTCGGACGTGCCGGGCCGGAACGTGGCCGACACGCGCGCGCCGGGGATGTCCGGCAAGGTCGGGGGCAGCAGGCTGGCCTGCAGCACGCGCGCGACGTGGTCGCGCTGCTCATAGGCTCGTCGTGCGGCTTCGCCTTCGCGCCGGGCCGATTCGTAGAGTCGCGCGTTCTCGATCGCGATGGCGGCGTGCGCGGCGATGCCTTCGGCCACGCGCGCGGCGTCCTCGTCGAACACGCCCGCTTCGGCGTGGCCGAAGAACAGTCCGCCGACGACCTCGCCGCCGGAGGACTTCACCGGCACCGCCAGATAGCTGCGCACGGGAAGGTGGCCTTCCGGCATGCCACGGTACGGCGCGTTGTGGCCGTAGCGGGCGTCGGCGGTCACGTCGTGGAGCAGCACGGTTCCGCGTCCGTGGAACGTAGGCTCGAAGATGGCGGTGTTGCGCGGCATCGGGAACTTCTCGAACGCCTCGCGCGGTGCGCCCGACAGCGTGTAGAGCATGTAGGCCTCGCCGTCGGCGCGGATCACGTTGTAGAAGAACGCGCCGAACTGCGCCTTGGTGAGCTCGGTCGCTGCGTCGGTTGCCTGCTGCACGATCTCGTCGGCGTTCAGTTGCGAGCCGATGGCGCGGCCGACGTCGTTGAGCGTCTGCACGATCCGCTGCTCGCGCACCAGGTGCTCCAGGTCGCGCGAGCGCTCGATCGCCACGGCCGCGGTGCGCGTGAAGACTTTGATCACCGACTCTTCCGTCGGGGTGGGGCCGCGCCGGTCACGATAGTAGACCGCGAGCGTTCCGAGCACCTCGCCGGCTCCGCTGAAGATCGGCGTGGACCAGCACGCCGCGAACCCCGAACGCTTCGCGAGATCGCGGAACGCCTCCCATTTCGGATCGGTCATCACGTCGGTGACGACGACCGGCTCCCGCCGGTAGGCGGCAGCGCCGCACGAGCCGACGTCGGGTCCGATCTCGAGTCCGTCGATGGCCTCCTGGTAGAAGTCGGGAAGTCTCGCGGAGGGGCCGTGACGGAGGCGGCCGTCCTCGAGCAGCAGGATCGAGCTGATCGCGTCAGTGGTCAGCGACTCGATGGTCTCGATGATCATCGAAAGGAGATCCTCGAGCGCAGTTCCGCTCGCGATGGCCTCGAACAGATCGGCCTGGGCGGCGAGCACCCGTTCGTAGTGGCTTCGCTGCTCCAGGCTGGCGGCCAGCGCCAGGCTGGTCATCTCGGCTTCCTCACGCGCGGCGCGTTCACGCTCGATCGCCTCGATCGTTTCGATCGCGACCGAGGCCATCTGGCCGAGCTGAACCAAGATGGCCTCGTCCTCTTTCGTGAACTCGGTGCCGTCCACTTTGTCCGAGAGCTGGATGAGGCCAAGGTTGGTCTCGTCGTGGCCGATGAACGGGGCCGCGAGATAGTTCGGCAGCGGCGGATGGCCCGGCGCATCGGCGAGTCCGCGGAACTCGGGGTGCGCGGCGAGCTGCGCGCCGGTCAGGCGCAAAGGCTCGTTCTCGCGGGTGACCGCATTCAAGACCCCGAGCCCCTGCGGAGTCTCGTCGTAGTCGCGATAGGTGCCGTACTTGTCGCTCAGCGAGATGAAGGTCTCGGCGTTGTCCCATCCCTTCACGAGCCGGCTCGACACGGCCTGATGTGTGCCGATGATGGCCTGGGCGGACTCGGTCACCCGGCGGAGGACGTCGTTGACCGTCTCCGCGGTGGTGATCTGGATCGCCGCGCCCGCGAGGCCTTGGAGCTGCTCGGCCCGTCGCCGCTCGCGCGCGATCAGGTCTTGCTTGTCGCCGCTGAGCCGGGTGCGCTCGAGGATCTCGGCAAGACGTCGCGCGTAGGCTTCGACGAGGTGAGGCTCGCTCGGTTGCGCGTCGATGCTCGAGAAGTACAGGGTCAAGGTTCCGACGGGCTCGCCGCCGAGGCCGACGAGATCCATCGGGCGGGCGAACGCGGCGCATTCGCCGGCGAGGCAGGTGCGGGCTTTCTGTCCGGGAGCCGGCTCGACGCTCACGGTCGCGCCCCTGGCCCCGGCGATCTCGATGACGGCTACGAGCGCTTGGTCCAGCACATCGTCGAGCTGGTCAGGGCCGGTCAGCGTGGAACCGAGCTCGCCCAGCCGGACCAGATGGGATACGCGGGACGCGCCCACCACGACCGACGGACGGTCGGCCGGGCCGCTCGGACGGTGCGGCCACTCATGCAACGACAATGAGACCCCCACGATGACGGTTCGAACTGGTATACCCGATCGATGAGGGGTCCAAACCTCGCCGTTGACCCTGTCTTCCTGCCGCGGGTACCCTGTTCGAAACACCGTACCGCTGAACGAAACGGGGGTTTTTCGCCATGCGCCCGCACGTCGAGCTCATCCACGAGGACGACTACATCTGGCATCCGGCCGAGCTTCCGCTCGGGGAGGGAAAGGCGCGCCAGCGCAACCTGTCGCTCGACGAGGAGGACGGTTCGGCCTCCACCAGCGTCGAGTTCCTGTCGGCCTTCTTTCGTCCCGCGGGCCGTCACGTGGCCGATACCGAGTGGTACGTGCTCGACGGCGAGATCGCGATCGGCGACCGGGTGCTCGGCAAGGGCGGCTACTTCCACGCGCCGAAGGGCGTGGCGATCCCCGAAGTGGCGGCGAAGGAAGGCACGCGCATCCTTCTGTTCCGCGAGTACGGCGACTGGGGCTTCGAGGAGACCGATCAGACCGCCGGCGACGCGCAAGAGAAGGACCTGATCGTGCTCGACACCGAGGCGATGGCGTGGGAAGCGGTGGACAAGCCCGGCCCGAAGCCCGGCTTGATGATAAAGATGCTGCACCGCAATCCGATCACGGGCTTTTACTCGCGGCTGATCTGGGCCAAGCCCGGCTGGGACGATCACCGCCTCGCCCACCATCCGTGCTACGAGGAGGCCTACACGGTCTTCGGGTCGATGGTCTACAACTTCGGCGACCTCACGCCCGGCACGTACTTCTTCCGTCCCGCGTGGGTCAAGCACGGCCACTTCATCTC
>DATLFO010000058.1:0-15968 GCA_035541035.1 Actinomycetota bacterium | reverse complement strand
GTAGTCGCCGGGCATCAGGATGAGATCCGCGTCCTGCGCGGCCACGGTCCGGATCACGCGGCGTTCGTAGTCTCCGATCTCGTCGCTCTGGAAATCCGCGAGTACCGCGACGCGCAGCGGCCGGTCGAGCTTCTCGGTTTCGATCCGATACCGCGACACCTCCAGCATGAACGGCTCGATCCGAAAGGCATAGACGCCAATCGAGCCGCCGGCAATGGCGCACGCGGCAAAGATCGCCGCCATCCACCGCGTTCGACGCGTCAACACCGCGGCCGCGACGAGAGACACCACCACGTGTCCGAACAGGCCCCACGACAGCAGCCGCAGCATTCGAAAGCCGGGTCCGCCGGCGATCACGAGCGCGAACAGGAACGCGCCCACGGCGCTAGCGCCGACGAGAATCAGCGCGTCCGTTGATCGGCGCGAGCGCGCCGCCCGAACGCCGAGCGCGACCTCAACCAGGCCGAGGGCCAGGTTGTAGACGAGCAGAAGCACTGCCACGAAAGCGAGACTAACAGGCCGTCCTCGCCCTCACTGCTCGTCGCGGTTCCGGCCCCCGGCCGATTACCGCCGGGCTCGGGTTCGTGGTCCTCGATGGCGGGAAACCAGGATTTTCGTAACTGCCGACGCCGTGCTCGCGATCCTGGGCCTTTCGATCATCGTGCTCGGCACGTCCTGCTCGAGCAAGTTTCCCGTATCACCCTTGCGATCGCGGTCATCGACATCACATTGCGATTGAGGCCGTCGGATCTTCGCGCGAAACGCCGCTCGGCTGGTCCTGCTGTTGGGGATCGTCATGCCCGGGATGTGGCTGGTCACGGCCGGGGGCGCGGTCGTGACGCTCGGCATGTCCTTGCCGCTTCGTGTGCGGTCAACCAGCGGCATATTCCAGGCGGTCCATGTGGGCATCGACGCGCGTGACCCGAGCTGGGATCAATCCGGAGTCAGCCTCGTGCCGGCGGTGCCTGCGCGTTTCTCAGCGTGCCGACATCGGTGAAGCCCATCGTTCGATACAGCGGCGCGCCCATCGGCGAGGCCAGAAGCACGGCTTCTTTGGCGCCGCTCGCGAAGCCGGCAGCGACGGCCTCGTGGGTTGCGAGCCAGCCGAGTCCGCGGCGAGCGGCGGCGACAACGACGGCGACCCATCCGATGTAGACGATGCTGCCGGTCAGAAAAGCTTGCGCTGTCGCAACCGGTGTGCCCTGCTGCGACACGATCACGGCGCGGATGTCGGGTGACAAAATCGATTCCGGGATTCGAAAGATCTCACGGAAGAAGGCGTCGGGAAACTTATACACGGTGTGCGCATCGACTGCGATCGTCACGATGTCATCGACGTCCGCGGCATATTCGGCCAGGCGGATGTCGAACGCGGAATGGTCGATCGGAGCCGGGTCGGGCACGCGAGCGGTGGCTTGCAGCGGATCCGGCGATCCGGTTTGAAATCCGGCTGCTTCGGCGGCGGCGCGCAGATCGTCGTCGCGGCCGTCCAGGCACAGAACTTCGAAGCCGCGATCGCCGAAGGCGGCGGCCGCCGCACCGAGCACCGCGGCGGGAGCAACAGAGGGATCGGTCCGTGCGACACCGTTGACGAGGAACGGCAAGGGAGCGGGACTTTGATACACCAAGACTCCGTCTCGATCCTGGACCGATCCGCTTCCTCGGGTCAGCAAAGCCCGCAGATAGTGCAGATGTGTTTCCAGAACGACGACGCCGGTTGCCATGAGCACTACTTAGGATCGACCCACAATTCGATCTGGACGTTGTCGGGATCGCGCAGGCTGACGTAGTCGCCGACGGGAGTCTTGACCACGTCCCCGTGTTCGACGCCGAGCTCGTCCAGTCTGGCGATCCACTCGTCGAGTTCGGCATGAGACGAGATGCCCAGCGCGAAGTGATCGAGCCCGGTACGGAACTCGGTGAACGCGGAGCCGTCGTTGGCTTGATGAACGGTGAATCCCACGACGGTTCCGGATGCCGGGTGGGCCATGACGTGCTTGGCGCCGCGACCCTCCGCATCGGGAAGGTGCAGGACCGGGACGAACCCCAGGACGCGAGAATAGAACTCTTCGCTGGCCGCTCCGTCCCGGACTGTCAGCGACAGATGATGAATCCCAGTAATGACCGGCATCGTGCCCCCCGTATCGAGCGTTCGAAGGCCTGATGCTACGTCGGTTGCCTCTGCTCGGAAAGAGCGAGCGCGCCTCGGGGGCTTCCCCCGCCCGCCTTGATAGATCGGCCGGCGTGCCGCTTGAAGGGCGGCCAAGAGCGCGTTCTGGGCGGAGCTGCTGGGCGGGATAGTGGAACTGGTGGCAGCCCCATTTCCATTAGCCGTTCGTGGTGCGGGTGCGCATGCGCTGCTCGCGACGCTTCCGCTGCCGTTCTTTCTGCTCGAGACGCTTTCGTTTGCGCTCGTTGCGCCGGACTTCGCGTTGCTGGCGGCGCTTGGCTTCGCGTTCGATGCGGCGCTCTTCGCGCGTGGTGCGGCGGCGCTCTTCGGTCGTGCCGGTGCGGTCGCCGCCGGTGCGGCTGCCGTCCCATCGAACCGTCCCGCTGGTCGCGGACGGCGACGGCCGGGGGGACATCGACGGGGATGGCGCGGGCGTGCCCGAGGACTTGGGTTCGGATTCGGGCTCGGGCGATGGATCCGACTCGAGCGTCGGGGTCGGTTCCGGCTCGGGCGTCGGGGTCGGCGTCGCGCTGGGATCGTCGATGCGCTTCCAGCGGCGCGTCTCGCGGTCCCACTCCCACCAGCGGCCGGATCGGTCTTGCCAGCGGATCGGCTCGGTTCGCGTGGTGCGCTTGCGCTGGATGTCGGTGCGCGTGCCTTCGTCGGTGCGGTTCCTCCACCAGCGCTCGCCGTCGCGTGGGACGCCGCGCACCGAACCGCCGCCTCCGGCGTCGCGGAACGACCCGCCTCCGCCGTTGCCGCCGGGCATCGTGGCGACCGCGCCGGTCCAGAAGCTCGTTGCGCCGTTTGCGCCGGGCCAGGCGAAGCTGAAGTGCACGTGGTCGGTGTGCGGGCTCGCCCCGTTGTAGGCGCGCCACCCTTGATCGGAGCGATACGAGCCCCAGATCGTGCGGTTCCATACGATGTACATGATCCCGAGTCGCCGGGCCATCGCGTGGCGGTTGCCGAACTCGTCCGTTGCGAGCAGCCAGCCGATCAGCGCGTCTGCGGCGGCGCGCTCGGCGGGACGGTTGACGTTGACGCCCCAGTCCCAGGCGCGTCCTTCCTTGTGCTCGCTGCGTCCGCCGACGCCGCAGCCGCGCGAGATGCCCAAGCTGCGCGTCCCCGGATACGTGCCCAGCACGAGCTTGCGGAACGCGAGCACGCCCGGCTTGGCGGGTGGGCTGCACGTGTCTTGGGCGTCGTAGCCGGCATACGTCTCGATCGCCGCGGTCAACGTCGCGGTCGAGCGCGTCGGGACCTTCCCAGACGCCGCCGCGGTCGCGGCGGGCGGTGACGCCTTCGCGGTCAGGCCGGGATCGACCGTGTTCCCGGGGGTCTCCTCGTCGTTCCCGGAGTCGTCATCGAGCATCGCCGGCACGGGAATGATCTGCCAGCCGTCGCCGTCGCGCAGCGCTTCGAAGCCCATGTACGCGTAGGCCGAACCTTCGCAGACCACCACGCCGTTGACCGCAACGGTGTCCGGTCCAGGTTCTGGGCCGAGCGGCTCGATGTAACCGCCGTGCGTGTAGCCCTCACCCGGCGCGGTCCACAGGACGCGCAGCCGGTCGGTCGAGCAGTAGCGCGACGAATCGTCGGGGTCGCCGTCGCGGACGGGAACGCCGTGAATCGCGGCGGCGAAGCGTGTCGCGGCGACGGCGGCGTCTTCGGGCGGCGAAGCAAGCAAGTCGTCGTCGGCGGCGGCAACGCGGCGCGCGGGTGCGTTTCGATCGGCGACGACCATGGCCGATGCGACCAGTGAAACGGCGATTCCAGCCACGATGAGGGCGCGGGCGATCGGGCTCATTGGTCTCCAGTGGGTAGTCCGTTCGGACGACGCGTCTCATCCCTATCGGCTGTGTGAAGCCGAAGGTTGTGCGAGTTCCGGAAAGGTTTCGCAATCTCTCCGGGGCGCAAACCGCAGCAATCATCGATGGGAGGGACGAATTCACTTGCTGCTTTCACGCAAGAAACGAGAGCCGAGAAAACGTGTTGCGCCCGGCGAAACGTATGCCGCGTTGGAGCCGGTTCGTGCCGCTGCACGCCGCGGTAAACCATCGCGGCTTCGTGTCGCCGGGCCGCGCAAGGGGCGACCGCGGCGACCTAGGGAGCCGGCGTCGGACGCGGCTCGAGTGTCATCCCCGTGGCCTAACCTGGATCAGGGAATCGTTGCGACGGCGGATTGCGCCCGGACGGCCCGGCCGAGTCGCTCGTCGGCGGTGAGCAGCTCGGCGCCTATCCGCTCGGCAAGCGCCACGTATGTCGCGTCGTAGGCGGAGAAGTTTGCTCGCAGCTCGAATACGCGGGCGAGCAGGGACCGGTGGCCGTGTCGGCTCAGCGGAAGATCGACGTAATCGTCCAGCGCTTCGGCGGCGCGGCGATCGGAAAGCAGCCTCCGCCGCGTTGCCCGTCTGAGCCCCGATACCACTTCGACGTCGCAGAGGGCGGGAACGTGCAGATCGACGTCCGGGAGCCGGAGGATGTCCCTCACGGGGCCGGCCGCATCCGTTCCGAGGAGGTATTCGATCAGCGCGGAGGCGTCGGAAACAATGACCCTCAGGAGGCATCCCGTCCGTCCCGCTCCTCGCGGATGAGATCGGCAGCCCGGCGGCCGAGCTTCACGGGCTTCCTCGCCTCGATCCGGTCGAACACCTCGACGGCCGGCGGCCTGGCCACATCCCGCTCCAGCAGCTCTTGGATGTAATCGGTCAGGGTCTGGCCGCGGGCCTTGGCTCTCTTCGTGAGTTCACGATGCAACCGGTCCGGGACGTTCCGCACCTGGATCATTTTCGACATGTGCCGAGCATGTCACATGTGGCGCGCATGGTCAACGAGGGGTGTAATGTATATGGTGTCCTGTATGCTGTATACTCTCAATGCATGAAGCGGCTCCAGATCTATATCGAGGAAGAGCTCGATGAGCGGCTGGCGGTGGAGGCGTCGCGAGAGGGGACGTCGAAGGCGGCGCTGATCAGGCGATTCGTTGCAGAGAAGCTTCGTCCTGCGAAGGCGGATCCGTTGGACGAAGTCGTGGGCTGGCTCGACGTCGAGGCCGAGTCGGTGGACGACGTCGTCTACGGACGATGAAGTTCGTCGATACGTCGTATTGGGTCGCGCTGCAGGTCTCGCGGGACCGCAACCATCGGGACGCCCGCGCTTTGTGGGGCGCCGGCTCGCTGCTGACGACGACGCTGATTCTGGGCGAGACCTGGACGTATCTGAACCGTCGTGCCGGTCATCAATTCGCCGTCGGTTTCCTGGATCGCGCCCAGCGATCGCCTGCGCTGAGCATCGTGCACGTGGATGAAAAGACCGAGCGTGATGCGTGGGCGTGGCTGCGCCGCCACGACGAACGCGAATACTCGTTCGTGGACGCGACCAGCTTCGCGACGATGCGGCGCATGAAGATTCGCGAGGCGCTCGCGTTCGACGGGGACTTCACGGCCGCCGGCTTCACCGAAGTGCGGCCCGGGAAGAAACGCCGCTCCTAAGGCGTGCGCAGGTCGGCGAAGATGGCCGTTGCCAGGTATGCCGAGTCGGTCTCGCGAATGAGGTCCTTCGCCCCGACGTACGCGCGTGCCTGGCCGGTGCGGCCGTGCTCCAGGATTGCGCTCCCGCCGTGTGCGTGCAGGCATCGCGTCCGCGAGTTCGGCGACGCGTGACCACTCGTGTCCGCCGGCTGACCCTAGGCCGTCGCGATCGCAGACGCCTGCTCGAATATCCGCCCCACGTTGGCCTCGGAGAAGAACTCCGACGGCGGCGTAACCCCGGCAACCACGCGCGCGAAGCCGTCTATCGCGTCCTGATTCCCGACCATCGCGCCGAGCAACTGCTGCGTCTCCGGCGGCGGCGGCTCCAGCGTCGCGAGCATCGTCGTGAACTCGAAGATCCCGATCGATCGCTCGTCGCGCGTGGTGTGGTAGGTCTCCATCGCATCGTCGAACGAGCGTGCGCCACCGAACGATTCGTCGAGCGCGGTCACGCACAGCTCCGCGTCGCGGAACGCGTCGGACATTCCCTGCGCGGTGACGAAGTCCTTGTTGTATCCCGCGTCGCCGACCAGAGCCCATCCGGGACCGTACGGCTTGCAGAAGTAGTTCTCGACCGCTGTGCCCGCGAAGCGAGACTCCCGCTTCGCGCCCCGGATGCGCGCGTCGAACTCCGGCGCGAGCTCGAACATCTTGAGGTAGTTCCCCTCGATATCACTCTTGTTCGCCTCGAACTCCGCATATGGCCAGCCGGCGATCACGAGCGTCAAACCGTCGTGGGTCGGCCACACCGCCCAGCTGCGATCCGGTCGCACGTAGGTCTCGAACCCGTCGACCGGAAGGCCGCTCCAGTAGGCGTAGTAGCCGCTGAGGATCGGGCCAATCTCGTTGTACCGCTCGGGTTTTACCTCCTTCGCGACCCTCGAGTAACGCCCATCGGCACCGACGACGATGCGCGCGCGCTGGGTTACGCTCGCCCAGTCTTTGCCGTGCCCGCGGATTCCGACGGCACGGCCGTCCTCGATCAAAACTTCCTCGACCGAGAAGCCCTCCCGCACCTCGGCGCCGGCCTCCGCAGCCGCGTTCACCAACAGCTCGTCGAGCACCGTGCGGCGCGGCGCGTAGGCCGTCCCCGGTGCCCCTTCGATGACGAGCGGCCCGAAGTCGAACTTGTAGGACTCGATCGGCGGGCAGCCCGTGGCGATCAGCCGGTCCAGCAGGCCCCATCGCCGAAGCGCATCGACGCCCGGCGCGTGCAGCAGATGCGTCGATAGTGTGTCGCTGGGGAACGTCGCACGGTCGACCAACAGAACGTCGTACCCTTTGCGAGCCAGCAGCATCGCGGTCGGCGAACCCGCGCAGCGCGCACCGACCACGATCACGTCATGGGTCTTCATTGTCTCCCCTTTCGCGTGCGGATCCGCACAGCATGCTCGCCCCGGGCCGGCCCGAGCATCGGGGAGTTCCCCTATTTAGTGGCCTGATTCTTCTCGGGTGATGTAGGCGGCGGCCTCGGCGCGGTTGCGCAGACCGAGCTTCATCAACAGCGAGCCGACATGATGCTCCACCGTCTTTCGAGTGATGTAGAGCCGATCGCCGATCTCGCCGTTCGACAGCCCGGAGCCGATCAGCCGCAGCACCTCCGTCTCGCGTCGCGTGAGGGTGCCACCACCCTTCGGCCCGGTGCGGGCGGGCGCGCCGAGCCCGCGCAGCACGGCGGCCGCCTCGTCGGCGTGGCGCGCCGCCTCCAGACGCTCGAAATCCTCGAGCGCCGCCTTCGCTTCGGCGATCGCGGCCTCGGGCGACCGTTCTGCTTGTGCGCGCGCCATGTGCAGGTGCGCCATCGCGAGCTCCATGGGAAGCTGCGCTCGTCCGAACCCTTCGAGCGCCTCGTGCAAGCGCGCACGCGCGTCGCCGGTGTCGGTCGCGATGCACACACGACCCTCGGCGAGCGCCGCAGCCGCGCGGAGGTAAGGAACGTGGTGCACTGACGAGAGGCTTTCCAACCGCTCCGCCGCGTGCGTGGCTTGCTCCACGTTCCCTTCAGCGAGCGAGACCTCGACCAGCAGCGCGAGCAGAGGACCAATCAACGCCGGTACGCCTTCGCCCTGGGTCGCCCGCTCGAGGAGGTCTCGCGCGCGGGCCGTCTCGCCGCGCGCGAAGTACAGAGCGGCGAGCGGACGCGCGGCGTCGGGATCCTGCTCGGCGCCGCGCAGGAGTTGCGCGGCTTCTTCGAGCCTGCCCTGGCGCACGCGGAGATCGGCGAGCCGGATCATCGCCGCCGATCGTCTCGGGGTGCTGCTGGTTTGGAAGTGGCGAGAGGCTTGGAGCAACTCGTGCTCGGCTTCTTTCCAGCGGCCCGCAGCGGTTAAGATGGCGCCGTAGTGCGCGCGGCAGAATGCCGCGACGATCTGCCGCCCGTGCATGATGTCCGCGGCCGCGCGCATCCACTGGTCGGCACGCGCGACGTCGTTGAGCATCTCGCAGGCCCAGAAGAACCCGCAGAAGATGCCGTCGAAGACGACGATGTCGGTGATCTCGCCCGAGCATACGGCGGCAAGACCTTCGTCGAGGTACAGGAGTCCTTCTTCGAAGCGGCCCTCCATGACGTAGAGCAGCCCGAGGTAGGCGTGGGCCTCGTACTCCAGATCGACATTTCCGTGTTCCCGTGCGACCGCGACCGCGTCTGCGTAGAGCGGCGCACGCTTGGGATAGTCCATCTCCAGGTCGGCAGCAACGGTGAGCGCCCAGCCGCGAGCGACGGGATCGCCGGCTTTCTCGAACTCCGCGAGCGAGCGTGCGAACCAGCCGTTCTGCACCGCCCAATCGCCGAGCACGTTGCCGGTGATCCAGCCGATCGCGCGCGCGGCGAGGCCGGCGGCGAGGTGGTTGTTTTCGCCGCGATAGGCGACGAAGGCACGCTCATAGCGTTGGGCGGCGGCGGCGTAGGCGTGGTCGTAGTAGAGCTGCGCGGCTTCGCGCTCGAGGGTTTCGCCTGGCTGCATCATGGCCCTCAGATGGGATGATAGCGCGCGCCTCTACCCGCTACGGAGTGGCGAGATCCGCGAAGATCGCGGTTTCCAGGTATGCGTTCGAATGCTCGGAGCGTGATCCGGCCATCAGCTCGCTCGCTCTGTTATGGAGCCGGCGGCGGTTCTCGATCGGGGAGAGCGAGTGGTCGTCGTCGATGACCCAGGCTGCGAGGGCGAGGAACTCGGGCTTGAGGCCCGCATAGGGCATCGTCCATGCCGAGTCGGTTTCGGGGATGAAGTCCTTCGCTCCGACGTACGCGCGGGCCGTTCCGGTCCTGCCACGCTCGAGGATCGCGCTCTGTCCGTCGAACGGCAGGTCGATCAGGTTGCCGGTCATGTGCGGGCAGACGACGTAGCGGAAGTTCGGCACCGTCGGATCGGTCACCATGCGAAGCGTCGAGGCGCCCCACGTCAGCGACTGGAAGTTGCCGCCGTCGGCGCCGTAGCGGGCCCACGGGCCGGGGTTGGCTTCCGGCTGGATGATCGTGTTCACGCCGCGCTCGTGCAGGCATCGCATCCACGAGTTCGCCGAAGCGCACGGATCGCCGAAGAACGGCTCTCCGAAATCGTTGCCGAAGCGGAACGCCGGCAGCGAGATCGCGAAGCCGAGCTTGAAGCCGGCAAGGCCCGGAATCTCGACCGGCCCGGTGTTGGAGACGCTCATGTCTCCTTCGTCGAGCGCGAAGAAGGCCTTCTCGATCTCGGTCAGCGGCGTCTTGCGGTTGGTGAAGAGCAGGTTCGTGTCCGGATCGTAGTCGGGCGATGCCGGGTCGGCGGACGCGCCCGGCTTGGGCGGCCGAAGATCGTAGGGCGCCCACAAAAAGGCGTTGTTCCACACCTTCTCGCTGCGCGGAACGAACACGCCTTTGATCCTCCCGGCCGCGTAGTCGGCGGCGAGATCGGGATCCGCCCAGGTCGCGACGTCCACCGGATCGGTTGAGTAGTCGAACTCGCCCTGATTGTTCGACGAGACCATCCACACGCCGTAGGTCCGCGCCAGCCGTGAGAACGTCGCCGAGAAACCGCGCACGAACGTGTCGGTCGCGGCCAGCAGGATCGCCTTGCGCGGGTCCGTTCCGGGGAAGCGGCGCTCCACGTCGAGCATCTGGCGCTGATAGGTCGCGGCGACCGAGCCGAGCGCCGCCGCACCGCCGAGCGGCGCTCCGGTGGCGTCGAGCGTCTCGGGCGTGGATCCCGGCATCGGCGAGGCGGCGAGCGCGCGCGCCTGCGCGCCGCGCGATCCGGTGCCGAGCGTGATCAAGCCGATGTCTTCGTTGAACACGATCAGGTTGGTCTTGGACCGATCGAGGTGCGGCGCGACGTAGTCGCGCATCATGCAGTCCATCTTGGCCGCGTACGTCTCGTAGGTCTCCACGTAGTCGACGAGCTGCTTGTGCTGCATCGCGAACACGCGCAGCGGCCCGCTGCCCGGAGCCGAGTCGGAGACCTCGGCCGTCAGGTTCCCGCCGAGCGCCCGGTACCGCGCGCACGGGTCGTCGATCGGGATCGTCGCTCCGGCCGAGAGCGTGGACAGCGCGGCGGCGCACGCGGCGAGCCAGGCGGCGACACGTCGAAATGTCGGTTTCATACGCGGGTACTTCGACCCCGCGACGGCCAGGTCCTTCTCGGAGAAGCTAGGACCAGCGGCGGCGGAGCTTGAGGAACGGCCGTTCGATCAGCAGGTAGGACGCGGCCGCGACCGCGATGGTGATTGCGAGCACGACGACGATGTTCAGCGGCAGCCAGGCGAACTCCGAGCGCAGCACGCCCGCCTCGTGGAGCCGCTCGATCAGCGGGTGGTGCCACAGATAGATCGAGTACGACACGACCCCGGCCGCGATCAGCGGCCGCCAGTGAAGGCTCCGGGAGAGGCGCGAAAGACGCGGCTGCCCGTAGGCGACGGCGGCGACGATAAGCGTGAATCCGGCCGCGGTGAGCGTGTCGAAGAACGCGGCGGTGGCCGCGCTGCGATAGCGAATCCCGACCGCGGCGACGACGATCGCTGATCCGATCAAGGCCGACCGGCCGGACGAGCCGAGCGGCGAGCGCATCCGGTCGCGCGCGTGCCAGGTCGCCAGCAGCATCCCGCCGGCGAACAGGTGCGCCTTCGCGGGGAAGTTGAACAAGAACAGGGGATCGGTCGGATCGACGTCCTGCACGCCGAGTGCGTAGAGCTTATAGGCGAGGCCGGCGGCGAACCATGCTCCGACGACGCCGTAGACGGCCCGGATCGGGCTCGGCGCGCTGCGCGCAAGCCGCACCGCGGCGAAGCCCGCGACCGGGAGCACCAGATAGAAGACCGCCTCGACCGCCAGCGACCAGGCCGGCGAGATCACGCCGAAGAACGACTCGCGCGAATAGTTCTGCGCGAAGATCAGGTATCGCCACGCGCCGCCGCGCGCGGTCGCGCCCAGCGCGACGATCGTGACCGCGAGCGCGACCCAGTACGCGGGGACGATCCGAAGCGCACGGTTGGTGAAGAACTGGCGGAGGCCCGGCATCGGCCCGGCCTCGATCGCAGCCTTCGCGAACGGCCGCCACAGCAGGAAGCCCGACAGGACGAAGAACAGCGTGACGCCCGCGTCGCCGTTGGATAGCAGCAAGCGCGGCGGGAACGAGGCCGGCCACTCAGTGACGGCCGCCAAGTGATAGCCCACGACGGCGAGGGCCGCGATGCCCCGGAGCGACTCGACGGCAAGGTTGCGGCCGCCGATCGGCTCGGTATGCCCGGCCGGGCTTCGGAGGGCGCGCGTCGCCGCGCGCGGGATCGCGCTCATGACTTCGATAACTGATCGGCGGCCGATCGGTTGCACCGAAGCGGCCCCGAACCGGGCGAAAGCGGATGTTACGCCTTGGACCGGGGTGTCGATGGCTCTGGCGCGACCGCTTCGCGGATCGCGTGAAGGTCCTTGGCGATGCCGTGCATGGTCGCGACGAACCAGAAGAAGAAGACGAATCCTGCCAGGACCCAGATCCCGTATACGGCTTCCATGTGCCCTCCTAGAGCATGCGGCGGACCAGATGGGCCGGTCCGCGTTCGGTTGCCTTCACGCCGAGGTACTCGTGCTTCTTCATGCGGCACCAGACGGGGATATCGATCTTGGCGGCTTCGTCGTCGGACAGGACCTCCACGATGGCCCCGACGGGTACGGTTCCGATCGTCTTGGACAAGCGAACGACCGGCATCGGGCAGGGAAGGCCGAGCACGTCCAGCGTCGCGGCCGGCTGCTCGCTCATGCCGAGCCGGTCCGCGCGATCTCGCGGAGGTTCGCCACGATCGGCGGAAGCTCTTTCAAGAACGCGTTCACGTCTTCGTCGGTGGAGCCGCGGCCGAGCGAGACGCGCACGCTGCCGTGCGTGAGCGCGCCCATCGCGGCGAGCACGTGCGAGGGCTCCTGCGCGCTGGACACGCAGGACGAGCCGCTGTGCACCGCGATCCCTTTTCCGTCGAGCATCAGCAACAGGGCTTCACCTTCCAGGTACAGCAAGCTGAACGCGACCAGGCCGGGAAGCCGCTCGGTCGGATGGCCGTGGATCTGGACGTCCTCGATCAGGGCCGGAAGCTGGGTGCGGATCCGGTCGGTGAGCGCGCGAAGGCGCGGCATCTCGGCGTCGATCTCGCCGGCGCGGGCGGTGAGCGCGGCGGCCATGCCGGCGATGGCAGGCAGGTTCTCGAGGCCGGCGCGGCGGCGGCGCTCGCGGTCGTCGCCGACCATGACCGGCCGGACGCGCACGCCGGTTCGGGCCCACAGAAAGCCCGTTCCGCGCGGCCCGTAGGCCTTGTGTCCCGATCCGGAGAGCAGGTCCACGCCGAGCGCCTTGACGTCTACCGGGATCTGGCCGACAGCCATGCAGGCGTCGGTGTGAATGAGCGCTCCGGCTTGCTTCGCCAGCAGGGCCGCGTCGGCGAGCGGCTGGATTGTGCCGACCTCATGGTTGGCGGCCTGGATGCTGACCAAGCCGGCGCCGCGCGCGCATTCGTCGCGCAGCGTGTCCAGATCCACCCGGCCGTGCTCGTCCACGCCGACCCGGACGATCTCGAAGCCGTCCAGGGCCTGTGCGGACTCGAGCACGGCGGTGTGCTCGACGGCCGGGACCACGATGCGCTTGGGCTTGCGGGCCGCGGCGGCCGCGCGGGCGCCGGCCACGATCCCCAGGTTGCACGACTCGGTTCCGCCCGAGGTGAACACGATCTCCTCGGGCCGGCCGCCGATCACCGAAGCGACCGCTGCCCGGGCTTCGTCCAAGGCGATGCGAGCGACACGAGCCGCCCGGTACAGACGCGACGGATCCCCCCAGAGCTCGGTGGCGGCCTTGCTCATGGCCTCGAGCGCGGCCGGATGCGGCGGCGTCGTGGACGCGTGATCGAGGTAGATCTCCCTCACGCGGCAAGTATAGGTTCGGGTCCCGGCCTCGCGGGAAGGCATTCTTTAGAAGAAAAACATGACTCAAAGGCCCATGCTGTTCGCCCGCTCTGACCTGCGGCGATACAATGACTTGTCCGGCCGCCGCAGTCGAACGACTCGGCGGTCGAACCCTGCGGGCGCCGGGCGGGGGCGTCTGTCGCTCGTGGGTGGCAGGTACGTCGGCGTCGGCTCCAACCAACCGGCGATGCGGAATGTTGCGCGTCATCGGTTCGTTGGAACGGGAAAGAGGAGAAATGAGTAAGGAAACCATCTCGCTCGATCGCGTGGTGATCCGCTTCGCCGGCGACTCGGGCGACGGGATGCAGCTCACCGGAGACCGCTTCACCAACGTCAGCGCGATCCTCGGAAACGACCTCTCGACTCTCCCGGATTTCCCCGCCGAAATCCGCGCTCCCGCCGGCTCGCTGGCCGGCGTCTCGGGCTTCCAGATCCACTTCTCCAGCGAAGACATCCTCACCCCGGGCGACCAGCCCAACGTCCTGGTCGCGATGAACCCGGCGGCGCTCAAGACGAACCTGAAGGACCTGCAGACCGGCGGCTTCCTGATCGTCAACGAGGATGCATTCACGGAGCGCAACCTCGAGAAGGCCGGCTACGACAAGAACCCGCTCGAGGACGGCTCGCTCGACGGATATCAGCTCATCAAGGTCAAGATGACCCAGATGACCGTCGACGCCACCAAAGGCATCGAGGGCGTCACCAAGAAGGACAGCGAGCGCGCCAAGAACATGTTCGCGCTGGGCCTGCTGTCGTGGATGTACACGCGCCCGGTCGACCCGACGACCGAATGGATCCAGAAGCGCTTCGCGAAGGCGCCGCCGATCATGGAGGCCAATCTCGCGGCGTTCAAGGCCGGCCACGCGTTCGGCGAGACCGCCGAGCTGTTCGCCAGCCACTACGAGGTCAAGCCGGCGGTGCTGAAGAAGGGCACCTATCGCAACATCACCGGCAACACCGCGCTCGCTTGGGGCCTGATCGCGGCCGCCGACCGTGCGAGCCTGCCGCTGTATTACGCGTCGTATCCGATCACGCCGGCCTCGGACGTGCTGCACGAGCTGTCGAAGCACAAGAACTTCGGGGTAGCGACGCTGCAGGCCGAGGACGAGATCGCGGCGGCCTGCATGGCCGTCGGCGCGGCGTTCGCCGGCCAGCTGGCCGTGACCGCAACCGCCGGTCCGGGCATCGACCTCAAGTCCGAGACGCTCGGTCTGGCCGTGATCCTCGAGCTGCCGATGATCATCTGCGACGTGCAGCGCGGCGGCCCGTCCACGGGTCTGCCGACCAAGATCGAGCAGTCGGACCTGCTGGCCGCGATGTACAACCGGCACGGCGAGGCGCCGATGCCGATCGTGGCGGCCCAGTCGCCCTCGGACTGCTTCGCCGCGGCGATCGAAGCGGCGCGGATCGCGATCAAATACCGGACGCCGGTGTTTCTGCTGTCGGACTCGTTCCTGGCGAACTCGGCCGAGCCCTGGCGGATCCCGAACGTGAAGGACCTGCCGGTCATCGAAAACACGTTCGCGACCGAGCCGAACAAGGGCGGCGAGTTCTGGCCGTACCTGCGCGACGAAAACCTGGCGCGTCCGTGGGCCGTGCCGGGCACGCCCGGCCTGGAGCACCGAATCGGGGGCTTGGAGAAGCAGGACGGCACCGGCAACGTGTCCTACGACCCGGCCAACCACGAGTACATGACGCGCGTCCGTGCGGCGAAGGTCGCCAAGATCGCCGAGGACATCGATCCGCTGCACGTGGACGAGCAGGGCGGCGAAGAGCTGCTGGTCGTCGGATGGGGCTCGACCTGGGGATCGATCCAGGCCGCGGTTCGCCGCGTCCGCGCCCAGGGCCACAAGGTCGCGCACGCGCATCTGCGGCACCTGAACCCGATGCCCAAGAACACCGGCGAGGTGCTCAAGCGCTTCTCGCGCGTGCTGGTGCCCGAGCTCAACAACGGGCAGCTGGTTCGCATGCTGCGTGCCGAATACCTGGTGGACGCAAAGTCCTACACCAAGATCCAGGGCCAGCCGTTCCTTGCGGCCGAGCTCGAAACCGAGATCCTCAAGAGGTTGTGACAACGATGGCAGACGAAGTGCTGCAACTGACGAAGAAGGACTTCGAGTCCGACCAAGAGGTTCGCTGGTGCCCGGGCTGCGGGGACTACGCGATCCTGTCGGCGATGCAGGCGGCCATGCCGGCGATGAACATTCCGCGCGAGAAGGTCGTGTTCGTGTCGGGCATCGGCTGCTCGTCGCGTTTCCCGTACTACATGAACACCTACGGCATGCATTCGATCCACGGCCGCGCGCCCGCCGTAGCGACCGGCATCGCAACCGCCGCGCCGGACCTGTCGGTCTGGGTGATCACCGGCGACGGTGACGGCCTGTCGATCGGGGGCAACCACCTGATCCACGCGCTGCGGCGCAACGTGAACCTGAAGATCATCCTGTTCAACAACCAGATCTACGGGCTGACCAAAGGCCAATACTCGCCGACGTCGGAGCTGGGCAAGGTCACCAAGTCCACGCCGTTCGGCTCGCTGGACCAGCCGTTCAACCCGATCGCGCTGGCGCTGGGCAGCGAGGCGACGTTCGTGGCCCGTTCGATCGATGTGGACCGCAAGCACCTGACCGAGGTGCTGCACGCGGCCGCGGTGCACAAGGGCTCGGCGTTCGTGGAGATCTATCAGAACTGCAACATCTTCAACGACGGCGCATTCGAGGACCTGACCTCGCGGGACAAGAAGATGCAGAACCAGATCCGGCTGCAGCACGGCGAGCCGGTCCGCTTCGGCGAGAACAACGAAAAGGGCGTGCGCATGACCGGCAATGCGCAGCTCGAGATCGTGGACGTGGAC
>DATLFO010000057.1:0-2336 GCA_035541035.1 Actinomycetota bacterium | reverse complement strand
ATCCGGGAGCACTCCTCGATGGTGAGGATCCCGCGGCACGTCGTCGCGGCAGGCGGCGCGCATCTCGTGCCAGAACGGATAGTCCTCGCCGTAGCCGGTGACGGCTGCGACGTCGCGCGCGAAGACGCCGCCGGGATGCGCGCCGAACGGCACCTCGCAGACGGCCGCGACGACGTGCCGCGGGATCCTCACCATCGAGGAGTGCTCCCGGATTGTTTGCTCGTCCACGATCTTTTCGACGGTAACGATCGCGCCGCGCCGCGCGGCGAGCGCGCCCCAGACGTTTTCCAGCAGCGGCGGCGGGACGAGCACGTTGCCGGCCGCATCGGCCGCGGGCGCATGGAAGCACGACACGTCGGGCGTGAGCGCGCGAATCAGCAGCAGCCCGTCGTCGATCTCGCGGACGTCGCCGGCGTTCTCTTTCGCAAGGTCCGAGCCGATCAAGGATTTCGTCGTCGTCCAGGCAAGGCCGCGAGCGGCGGCTTGCAGCCGCTGCGGGAACGTCATGATCGACCAGTGCCGCCAGTCCACGCCATCGGCGTGCGAGCGCGTGAAGACCGGGTTGGGGCCGGGCGAGTAGTACGCGTCGCCGGCCCACGTGGTCACGATCCGGCTCGCGAGCCTTTCGTGCACGAGCGGAGCGAGCGCCGTAGACATCGACAGCGACTGGATCTCGAACCCGGGATCGGTGCCGCGGAACTGCTTGAGGATCTCCCACGCCGCCGCCGCCCCGCGAATGTGCGTCGCGCCAAGGTGCAGCGCATCGCCCGGCCGCACGATCGCCGCAACCGCGTCGGCGAGCGTCGCGGTCTTGTCGCGCGATGCAGCCGCAAAGCGCCTCGGAAAGTCGCGAATCTCGCTCACGGCCGTCCATGCTAATGGGTCTTCGGACCTTTGTTGGTCATATGACTCCGAATAGCGAACTCATCTGACCAACAAAGGCCGCTAGTTGGCGTGAGCGGCGCTCGGCTCGCAGATGGCGCACGGCTTGTAGCCCTGCTCGGATGCCTCGGCGACCGGCTTGGGGCTCGCATCTTTGCCGCCGGCGAGCGGACAGCCGGACCGGTGATACGACGCGCCACCGGGCACGGTCACGACCAGGCCCTCCTCGCCATCCGAAGTGCCGACGCGCGCACCGGCGCTCATCAGCATCTGCTCGAGCGCGCGCTGCTGCCGCCGCGACGCGTGATGCACCTGCGCGACGAAGTACGAGAAGTACAGCGCGCTGCCGAGCACCACCAGCGCCAGGCCGAACAGACCGCCCGAGATCAGATACGGCAGCTGGTCGGTGACGTCGCGTGTGTGCGCGGCGCCGAACCAGCCGAGGAAGATCGCGGCGATACCGGTCGCGATGCAAACGCCGCCGGCGATCAGCTGCCAGAAGGCTTTGGCGAACTCGCGCGGGAGGCGGCTCACGGCGCGGTCTCCCAGATGCCGAACGCGACCAAACCCGCCGCACCGGCAAGGATCGCCGCGAACGCCAGCAGCGCCACCGCCGGCGGGATCGGCCGCGACTCGGGCATCTGCGACGACGCAACCGGCCGCGACACGGCCGGCCCGCCCGTCCGGGGCGCGGGCGGCTCGTACTCGTCGTCGCCGTGCGGCGGCGGCGC
Source organism: Actinomycetota bacterium (assembly GCA_035541035.1). Lineage (GTDB taxonomy): Bacteria > Actinomycetota > AC-67 > AC-67 > AC-67 > DASWHR01. Next base: position 723 of record DATLFO010000057.1, on the reverse strand, counting down.
GGGGTTTCCGCCTCGCGGCCCGCCGACGAAGGCGGGATCGACCTGCTCATCGTCGCTGGGGTCGATCATCGGCACCCACGCTGCGATCGCGGCGGCCGATGCCGCGCCGATGCGCAACGACACGACGGTGCGGCCCTCCAGCGAGTTGTCGGCGCTCACATCGATCTCGAGGCCCGACACCGACACGCGCCGGCGATCCGAGGCGATCGTGACTCCGGGACCCGCCGCGTCGCCGCGCGCGGCCGCGGTCTGCCCCGCCACCTCCGCGGGCGCGGCGGGGATGCGCACCGCGATCAGCGACAGCGCCTGATCGAGCACATCGCGCATCTGATCGGGCACCGCAACGTCGGTGACGTGGATGCCGTCGCGGCCGATCGTGGCGGCGCACGGCTTGGCGGCCGAGCACGGCATCGTCGCCGGCAGCCCGGGCAGCGCGACGCGCACACCGGACAGCTCGAGCGATCCGCCGGTGATCCGTCCGTCCGACGAGGCGGTCGCGACCGAGCGCAGCGACGAGATCGTGAGCATCGGCACCGCCGGATCGGCGGAGGCGATCCGAAGCTCGTCGATCTGCACACTCGTGGTCGCGATAAGGCCCGAGCCTTTCCATTCGACGCTCGAGGTCGAGGCGACCGCACGTGCGGTGGCGACGCCCAGCGACAGGTCCGCGATAATCGCTTGCGCCGCGTCGCGCGTCGCCGACGCGTACGCGCTCGACACACC
>DATLFO010000056.1:0-3907 GCA_035541035.1 Actinomycetota bacterium | reverse complement strand
ACGTAGGCGTCGGTGATGCGCGCCCCGCGGCTGATGATCGCGCCGTCGCGGATCGCGCTGCGCGTGATGACCGAGCCTTCGTGCACCTCGGCGCCGTCGTCGACGTTCGAGTACGAGATTCGCGTTCCCGTGCGGATCTCGCTGTACTTGCCGATGCGCACGCCCGGGCCGAGCACGACCTCGCCGCGGTTGAGCTTCTCCTCCAGCGTGGTGCCGCTCACCGTGTCGCGCATGTGCAGCGACGTGGGATCGATCCAGATGTTGCGCTCCTCGTCGAACGGCTCGCCGAGCTGCCGCTCGACCGAGGCGAAGCGGCCGTCGAGGGCGTCCACCATCGTCTCGACGTAGTCGGGGATGTTGCCGAGGTCCCCGATCCGGCCGATCGGGGCGGCGTTGACCTTGAAGCCTTTGCCCACGACCCACGGGAGCAGGTCGAGGCCGAAGTCGAGCCGGCTCTCGGCCATCTCGAGCACGTCCGGGTGGTCGCCGATCTCGTTGAGCGCGTCGAGGTCGACCAAATAGAAGCCGGAGTTGGTCAAGAGCGGCAGCCGGTTGAACGCGTCCTCGCTCGGCACAGGAAACGCTTCGTGGATTTCTTGCAGCGTGGGCTTCTCGACGAACTCGAGGATCGTGCTCTGCGGGTCGGTGAGCATGACGCCGTACTTGCCGGCGACCTCCATCGGCTCGCGGACCATCGCGCCGATGGTAATGACCGCGCCGGAGGACTTGTGCGCCTCGACCATCTCCTTCAGATCGAAGTCGATCACCGAGTCGGTCGGAAAGATCAGGCCCGTGCCGTGCAAGTCCCAGTAGCGGAGGTTGCGGATCGTGGTGTCCGCCGAGCCCGTGTTCAACGCGTCGAACCGAACGCGCGAGTACTTGACGTTGACGCCGAGCGGCTCACCGTGGTCGATGAGCGTCTTGATCTGGTAGCGGTTCTCTTTTCCGTGCGCGACCACGTAGTAGTCGGTGATGCCTTGCTCGCGCAGGATTCCGATGATCAAGCGAACCAGTCGCTGCCCCAGGAAGGACATGGCCGCCTTCGCCCGCAGATAACCGGGCGCCTTCACGGTCAGGGGCCGGGCACGTTCGCCGCGGCCGCCGGCCAGACCGATTCCGACGACGTCCAAAGTCAGACCGCCTCCTCGATGGTGGTGCACGGGGATGGGACGAGGAGCCGCCCCGCGCCATGGTACCGCGTTTGGCCGATCCTCTCCCCCGCAGGAGTGATTCTTCACTCGTTCGAGGCATGACGGCGGAGCGGATAAGTGGGCCCCCGAGGAGCGGTGGGGGAGCTGGTCGGCTTGGTCTCCGCTCCCGGGGGCACCGAGGTCTGAGGTTCGACCCCATTATCGCGCGTCCATCGACGTTGTGCGATGGAGAAATCGCCCCACGACGCGGAAAAAACCGTGTTGCGTGCCGTGCTAGCCTGTTGGCGGTACTCGAATCGGAACCGAAGGGCGGACAAATCGTGGCAACCAAGGAAGAAGTGCTGCAGGCGCTCGCAACCGTGAACGACCCCGAGATCGGCCGGCCGATCACCGAGCTCGACATGGTCAAGAACGTGACCGTCGACGACGACATCGTCGTGGTCGAGATCCTGCTGACGGTCGCCGGCTGTCCGCTCAAGGACAAGATCACCAAGGACGTCACCGCTGCCGTCGCTCCCCTGTCGGATGTGTCCAAGGTTCACGTCGAGATGGGCGTGATGACCGACGAGCAGCGCCAGGCCATGGTCAGCCGGCTGCGCTCGGGGCAAGGCGAGCAGGGCGCGATCAAAGAGATCCCGTTCTGGGGTCAGGACCGCCGGACGAAGGCGATCCTTGTCTCGTCGGGCAAGGGGGGCGTGGGCAAGTCCAGCGTCACCGCCAACCTCGCGGTCGCCCTCGCGCAGCAGGGCCACAACGTCGGCGTCATCGACTGCGACGTGTGGGGCTTCTCGATCCCCCGCATGATGGGGGTGTCGGGCCGGCCGACCGCCTTCGACGGCATGATCCTTCCGCTCGAGGCGCACGGCGTGAAGGTCATCTCGATGGGCTTCTTCATCCCGGACGACCAGCCCGTGATCTGGCGCGGCCCGATGCTGCACAAGGCGATCAACCAGTTCCTCGCCGACGTCTATTGGGGCGACCTGGACTTCGTGCTGCTCGACCTGCCGCCGGGCACCGGCGACGTCAGCATCTCGCTCGCGCAGTTCCTGCCGGGCGCCGACATGCTGATCGTGACCACGCCGCAGGAGGCCGCGCAGAAGGTCGCCGCGCGCGCGGGGCGCATGACCGAGCAGGTGCCGCTCAAGATCATCGGCGTGATCGAAAACATGAGCTACTTCGTGTGCCCCGACTGCGACTCCACGCACCGCATCTTCGGCGAGGGCGGCGGCGAGCAGCTCGCCAAGACCCTCGGAACCGAGCTGCTGGGCGAGGTCCCGATTCAGGAGACGCTGCGCGAGGGCGCCGACATCGGCACGCCGATCGTGGCGCTCAAGCCCGAGTCGCCGGCCGCGCAGGCGCTGCAGCAGGTCGCCGCCAAGATCGCGGCGAACAAGCCATCGATCAAGGGCAAGCGCCTGCCGCTGTTCTCGAAGTGAGCTGCTAGGGCAGGTAGCGCCGCCACACGTCGGCGACGGCCTCACCGACGAGGCGTCCGCCGATCACGTCCGAGGGGTAGTGCACGCCCACGTACACGCGGGAGGCAGCCACGAACGAGGGCAGCCGCTCGATCAGCTTTCCGACGGCTTTGTTGGCTTCAGGGGCCAGCACGCGCGCGAGCGCCGCGGCCACGGCCGGATGCCCGCTGGGATACGAGGTTCCCGCCGGCCGGCGGACCAGGACCTCGATCACGCCGTCGTCGTATGGTCGCGGCCGGACGTAGACCTTCTTGGCGCCTTGAGCGACCGCCCACGCGGTCAGCGCGGCCCCTGTGGCCCTGACGGCGAGCCTGGGCCGGCCGAGGAGGATCAGCGAGGTCGCCACGCCCGCGACCGCGTACACCGAACCGAAGTCGGTGGCGATCGGGAGCACGCGGTCGAGCGTCTCGCTGCGGCGGGAACGAAGGGCCCGAAACGCTTGCTTGTCGGCTTCGGCGAGCCGGGCACGCGACAGGGAGCCGAGCGCGGCAGCCGCACCCAGGCGTATCAGCGGCTTGGCGAGCCCGGGTCGCTTCGTTCGGCTCATGTGTCCTCCGTGACGGGATAGCCGCCGGGGGGCTGCGCCGCGAGCGGCGCCGCGGCCGCCGTCTTCTTCGCTGCCGTCTTCTTCGCCGCCGTCTTCTTCGCCGCCGTCTTCTTCGCCGCGTGCGGCGGAATCGGGTCGAGCACGGGCGGCGTGGAGGCCGCAGCGGCAGCGGCGTTGGCGGCCGCAGCGGCGGCGGCACGCTCCTCGGCCTTGCGGGCGAGCTCGTCGGGCTCATCCATCACGATCTTGCGAAGATCATTCTGGATGTCGCTGGTGTCCACGGCTTCGCGGAGCTCGGCGACGGCTTTCTGGCTCTCGGTCTGGAACATGCGGAAGGCCTTGCCGGCCGAGCGCATCATCTCGGGCAGTCGCTTCGGACCGAACACCATCAGCGCGACGATCACGATGACGATCAGCTCGCCGATTCCGACGTTGGGCAGCAGAAGAGCCTCCTGGCTGTTCGATGGACGCCCTATTATCGGCGACCGGGCCGGAGGCCGCCTGCCGGGGCCCTATCGTGGCCGGTCCGTCAGCGTGGCGCGCGCGGTCTGCCGCTTGCCGTCCCGTTCGAACACCACGGTCACGGTCTGCCCGACATCGAATCGCGCGACGACGGCCACGAGCTCCTCGGCGGACTTGATCGCGTTGCCTTCGATCTCGACCACGACGTCGCCCGCGCGCAGGCCGGCGGCCTCCGCGGGCCCGCCGGGCACGACCGCTTGGATCCGCGCGCC
>DATLFO010000055.1:0-2644 GCA_035541035.1 Actinomycetota bacterium | reverse complement strand
TCCTCCAGCCGGGCGTAGAAGTACACGAGCGCGCCGGTGGGCGTGACGCCGCCCGCCGGGTTGCGGTCGTCGAGGTGGGTGTCGCGCAGCACCGCCGGTGGCCACTGCATCTTGCCGCCCTCGAACTCGTAGAGCCCGATGCGGCCGGAGGGGTCATCCCAGTGGCGGCTTCCCTGGCGGGCGACCGCGACGACCCGGCCGTTCCAGACGGTCGCGAAGCCGGGACCGTTGTAGTACATCGTCGGCACGGGAACGCCGTTCGGCGGCGGCGGTCCGGCGGACCCGTTCACGGGCAACGCCAACGAGACCGCAAACAGGGCAACCAAGACTTTCCGTCCGCGAGTCATCGGCCCATTGTTCCGGCCCGCGGCGGCAGGGGCAACCCCTCTCGTCGCGCTAGTCGCGCGCCCAGTCGCGAGCGCGCTCGACGGCGCGCTGCCATCCGGCATAGCCGCGCGGGTCGGGATCGCGCGGCATGAACTCGGCGTCCACCCGCCACAGCGAGCCGATGTCGGCCGTGGAGGCCCACACGCCCTCGGCCAGACCGGCCAGGAACGCCGCGCCCAGGCCGGTGGTCTCGAAGCTGGCCGGGCGCCGCACGACCACGCCGAGCTGATCGGCCTGGAAGCGGCACAGCAGATCCATCACGCTCGCGCCGCCGTCCACGCGAAGCTCGCTGAGCTCGACCCCGCCCTTCGCCATCATCGTCTCGACGACGTCGCGGGTCTGGTACGCCATCGCTTCGACGGCGGCTCGCGCCAGATGCGCGCGTGTGCTGCCGCGGGTGATGCCCACGATCGTGCCGCGCGCGTACGGATCCCACCACGGCGAGCCGAGCCCGGTCAGGGCGGGGACGAAATAGACGCCACCGTTGTCGGGCACCGATTCGGCCAGCGGGCCGGTCTCGCTCGCGCTTTCGATGATGCCGAGCCCGTCGCGCAGCCACTGGATCGCCGCGCCGGTCACGAAGATCGAGCCTTCCATCGCGTAGAAGGTCTCGCCGCCCAGCCCCCACGCCACGGTGACCAGGAGCCCGTCGGGCGGCGGGGGAGCGGTGGTGCCCGTGTTCATCAGCACGAACGATCCCGTGCCGTAGGTGTTCTTGGTCATGCCCGGCTCGAAGCAGGCCTGACCGAACAGGGCGCTTTGCTGATCGCCGGCGATGCCCGCGACCGGGATGGCCGCCCCGAAGAACGAACCCGGGTCGGTGGTGCCGAACCGGCCCGAGGACGGCAGCACCTCGGGCAGCAGGCTGCGCGGCACGCCGAAGATGTCGAGCAGCTCGTCGTCCCAATCGCGCTCGTAGATGTTGTACAGCAGCGTGCGCGAGGCGTTGGACGGATCGGTCGCGTGCACGGCGCCGCCGGTGAGCTTGGCGACCAGCCACGAGTCGATCGTGCCGAAGGCCAGGTCGCCGCGGCGCGCCGCGGCGCGCACGCCGTCCACGTTCTCCATCATCCAATGAATCTTGGTGGCGCTGAAGTACGCGTCCAGCACCAACCCGGTGCGCGCGCGGATCGCGGGCTCGCGGTCGCGAAGCTCGTCGCAGCGGCGTGCCGTGCGCCGGTCCTGCCACACGATCGCGTTCGACACCGGCTTCAGGGTCGATCGCTCCCACAGCACCGTGGTCTCGCGCTGGTTCGTGATGCCGATCGCGGCGAGGCCGCTCGCCTCGATCCCGGCCTGCGCCAGCGCATCCGCGACGGCGGCTTGCGTCGCTTCCCAGATCTGGCCGGCGTCGTGCTCGACCCAGCCCGGACGGGGAAAATGCTGCGGGAACTCGCGGTATCCCTTGGCCACGACGCTCGCGTCGTCCCCGACGATCAGCGCGGTCACACCGGTCGTGCCGCCGTCGATAGCCAGGATTCGAGCCATGGGCGCCGATACTGTCGCAGGCCGCGCGCGGGACGCAAACCCGCCAGAGGCGGCGAAAGCGCAAGCATCCGGGTCCTGCGGAGTCGAAGAAGCATGAAGAGCCCGTGCATCGGAGGCCGTGTTGCGCGAGACTAGCGCGTTAGCGATGAGAGCCCGCTGCGATTGGTGCGGCATGGAGGTCGAGGTCCTGGCCTCCGGCCGCTGCTTGCTCGGGCACCCGGTCTCGACCGGACCGGCGAGCGAGGAGCCGGACCGCGATGCGGCCGCGCCGCCGTCGTTTCCCGCGCCGCGCGACCTGAAGCCGCGGCGTCGCGCGCGAAAGCTGCCCGACCCGCCGGCGGCGGATGATCTGCCGAGAAGCATCCGTACCGCTCCCACGCCCGAGCGCACGCTGCGGCCGGTGCCGCCGCCCGCGGAGCCCGTTCCCGCGCCGCCCGCGCCGCCCGCCGCGTCCGCCGCGATCGAGCCGTCCGTGGCGTCGCTCGCGCCGGCCGAGGACGGCGAGACCGTCGCGCCGAGAATCTCGCGGCCGTGGGCGCCCGTCGAGCCCGACGGTCCGTCGGGGCCCGTCGGCGATCTCGACCCGTGGCTGAAGAAGCCGGAGGCGCAAGCGCCGGCGCAGCCGGCGGATCCGCCGAAGCCGGCACCGCCGGCCGCATTCGCGCCTCCGCCTCGGGTCGCGCCCCGCACGTTCGCGCCCCAGCGGTCCGACGCGAAGCCCGAGGCGGCGCGCGATCGGGCTCTGACGGCGGGGCTTTGCTCGCAGGCT
>DATLFO010000054.1:0-7500 GCA_035541035.1 Actinomycetota bacterium | reverse complement strand
TTTCAAAACACGATCGCGTACGTCTACCGGCAGTCGCTCGAGGATCCCGGCGCGCAGGTCACCCGCATCCGCGTGCGATCTTTGCTGATGCCACCGGGCTTCCCAGACTTCGTCACGCGCACGCGGATCGTAGATGCCGGCCCGGTGATGATCCGCGGCCGCGCCTGGTCGGGCAGCGGTCCGATCGTACGCGTCGAGCTGGGCGTGGACGGCGCGTGGACCGAGGCGAAGCTCGACGAGCCGATCGATGACTTCGCCTGGCGAGGCTGGAGCGCCGAATGGATCGCCGAGCCGGGCGAGCACGTGCTGTCGTGCCGAGCGACCGACGAGAGCGGCGACACCCAGCCGGTGGACGAAGCGCCGTGGAATTACGGCGGCTTCGGCAACAACCTGATCCACACCGTCCCGGTGACGGTGCGCTAGCTACTCGGCGACCCAGTCCTGGGTCAGGAACAGCCAGAAGGCAAGGCCGGCGTGCTCGCGGTAGCGGGCGAAGCGGCGAAGGATCGCCTTATCGGTGACGGACTTCTTGCCGGTCAGCCGTGCGTACGTGGGCCGTGTCCACGAATCCAGGATCGGACGCGAGTGCCGGCCGATCATCTGCATGATGTGCGCGGCCGCGTACGGTCCGACGCCGGGAAGCGCGATCAGCTGCTTGTAGACGTCCTCATCCGATGTCTCGTCGTCCGTGGCGAGCGCCTCGAGGTCCAGCGTGCCGTCGGCGACGTCGCGGGCCAGCGCCCGAAAGTACCGGCCGCGGTATCCCGCGCGCACGACGCCGCGATAGAAGTCGTCGTCGGCTTCGGCCATCGCCGCGGGCGTGGGGAAGGCTCGTCCCGCCGGGCCCGGTCCGGGCTTGACGCCCGCCGCCGGCTCACCCAGATGCTCGACGAGCGCGCCAACCATGCGCTCGGTCGCAGACCACGCGCAGTTGGTCGTGCAGATCGTCTTGACCACCTCTTCAAACACGGTCTGCGAGCGCACCATGCGTCCCGCGCCGCGCACCGTCCACGCCAGAGCCGGATCGTCGGCGACCAGCGCGTAGAACGCCGACAGGTCGCGGTCGAGCGCAAGGATGTGGCGGACCGCGCCGCGGACGCGAGCGACGGTGCGCTCCCCTGCTGCCGGCCCGTCGATGGTCACGCGCGCGGTGCGCCCGCGGCCGGCGGCGATCCGTACCCGCCGCGGCTTGGTGCCGGCCAGCGCGACCACCGTGGTGAGCGTCCGGGCGTCTTCGTCCACGACGTGCGGCGGCAAGGACGCGACGCCGTGCGAGTTGATGGTTCGCCACAGGTCCACGGGCTCGCCGCCCGCGCCGTGCATCGGAACGTCGAAGGCGGTCATGCCTTGTGTCGCTCCCGATACTGCCTGGCCTTCTCACGGTTGCCGCAGACCTTCATCGAGCACCACTGGCCGCTGCGATTCTTCGATGCGTCGTAGAAGACCCAGCGGCACGACTCGCGGCGGCAGGTCTTGAGCCGCTCCCAGGTTCCGTCGGTCATGGCCGTGTAGACGGCGGCCATGATCGCACCGAGCGCCCCGGACACCCCGGCGGTTTCGGGCTCGAGCACCGCACGGCCGTCCGGGCCGATGCGCACGACCAGACGGCCAGCGCTGGAGACCCGGTTGATCCCGTTGACGCAACGTTCCGCGAGCGGCCCGCCGCAGTTGCACTCGAGCAGGTCGCGAAGGTCCTCGCGCATCGCTTGCGCCATGTCCACGTCGTAGCGGCCGGGCAGCGGCGCGTCCTCGGGCAGCAGGCTCTGCTCCTGAAGCCAGGCGCGCAAGGCTGCCGGCGTGCCGATCCGGTCCGCCGGGCTCTCGAGGTCGAGCGTATTGACGAACGCGGCAACCAGGCGCGTGGGCGCCGGGACCGTGTCCGCTTTCACCGTCATCATCCAACCCTCAATCTAACCAGCAAAACCTCTTGACTGGTGATGCCTAACCATCATAGACTTTTTGCAGGTTATGAGCAAGAGGCCGGGCGAACCGGCCGGAGAGCAGGGGGTTTCCCATGTATCCACCCTTCGAGTACGACATGATCCGCGAGCGGCGCGAGGAGCTTTGGCGCATGGCCGACCAGACCCGTCTGGCCAAGAAAGCCGCCCGCCGCGAGCACCGCCGCGCCGAGCACCGGCCCGCCCCGATCGCCGCGATCGGCAGCGCGCTGATCCGTGCCGGCCGCGCGCTGGGCGGCCGCGAGCCGCTTCGCTCCCCCGCGCACGGAAGCTAACCGGAGGCTTCTTGCCCGCCGGTTAGACTCGTCCGCGGTTCGCATCCCCGCGAGCCGGCATAAGGAGGACGAGGTGGCGGGTGAAGAAGCCGACCCCGGAGGAGCGCCGGCGACTTTCTCGCGTCCCCGCGCAAGCCGCGCGCACCGTCGCGCGCGCTCCTGCCGCCGCGGTCCGGGCTCCCGCACGGGCCGTCGTCCAGATCGGCCGCTACTGGCGAGCCGAGCGCACCACGCTTCGTCAAGGCTTCGTCGCGCTGTGGATCTCGTCCGGCGGTGACCTGCTCGCCGGGCTTGCGCTCGGAGCGATGACGCACCGGCTCGAGGAGCTTCCCGGCCTGCTCATCCTGGTTCCCGCCGTCATCGGCATGCGCGGATCGATCTTCGGCGCGCTCGGCTCGCGCCTCGGCACCTCCATCCACGCGGGCCTGTTCCGCCTCTCGATGAACCGGACCGGCGTGCTGTACCAAAACGCGTACGCCGCGACGCTGCTGTCTATCACCTCGGCGGCGTTCCTGGCCGTCGCCGCGCGCGTGATGACCTCCGCGCTCGGGCTGCCGACCGTTCCGGTCTGGGATTTCCTGGCGATCTCGGTCGTCGCGGGAACGGTATCGGGCGGCGTGATTCTGGTTCTGACGATCCTGCTGGCACGGACCGCGTACCGGCGTGACTGGGATCTGGATTCGGTGGCGGCCCCGGTGGTCACGTTCATGGGCGACATCATCACGCTGCCGTCGCTGTTCGCCGCGTCGTTCCTCGCGCGGCAGCAGGGTGTAACAGTCGCGGTCGGCGTCGCGACGGCTGCCGTGTCGCTGGCAGCGCTCGCGATGGGGCTGCGCACCAAGCTTCCCGCCGCGCGGCGGATCATGCGCGAAAGCGTGGTGATGCTGATGCTGACCGGTGTCGTGATGCTGATCGCCGGCGCGGTCATCGAGCATCGCCGCGATCGGTTCCTGGCCCTGCCGGCGCTGCTGGTGCTGATCCCGCCGTTCCTGGAGGACGCAGGCGCGCTCGGCGGGATCGTGTCGTCGCGGCTGGCCTCCAAGCTGCACCTGGGCGCGATCCGGCCCAAGCTAATTCCCGAACGGCTGGCGCTGCTGGACATCTCGCTGCTCGCGCCATTCGCGCTGTCGGTCTTCACTCTGGTCGGCCTGTCCGCCGATCTGGTCGCGCGCGCTGTGGGCCTGGAGTCCCCCGGCCTTCTGACGATGGTGTCCGTGTCGCTGCTGGGCGGGCTGCTGGCCACGCTCGGCGCCGCCGTGATCGCATACGCTGCGGCCGTCGCGACGTTCCGATTCGGGCTGGATCCCGACAACCATGCGATCCCGATCGTGACCAGCTCGGTGGATCTGGTCGGCATGATCTGCTTGATCGTGGCGATCGTCGTGCTGAAAGTGAGTTGACGATGGAACAACGAAGAACGCTGAAGGACCTGCTGACCGACGCCAAGGACGAGAGCGAGTTCATGGTCGATCTCGCCTACGCCGCGGTGTTCTTCGGCGACGAGGCGATCGCGCAAGAGGTCCTGCAGCTGGAAGAGTCGATGGACGAGATCGTGCACGAGCTTCGCACGATCGCAGTGCTGGCCGGGCGCAGCCGCGAGGACGCCGAAGCGCTCGCGGGCGTCATGCGCCTGGCGGGCGCGATGGAAAAGATCGCCGACGCCGCCCAAGACATCGCGCGCGTCGTGCTCAAGGACCTCGGCGTACCGCCAGGCCTGCGCGACGATCTGCGTCACGCCGAGGAGGCCGTCGCGCGTATCCGGCTCCGCGACGAGAACGACCTGGAAGGAAAGACGCTCGAAGAACTCGAGCTTCCCACGCACACCGGCATGCAGGTCATCGCGATCCGGCGCGGCGTGCGATTCCTGTTCGACGTCAACGGCGACACCATGATCCAGGCAGGCGACGTGCTGTTCGTTCAGGGGCCCGAGGAAGGCATCGACCTCATGCGACAGCTCGCGGGCGCGCCGCCGCGGCATCTGCGCGAGCCGGTCGCCAAGACGCTTACCGGCATCGACCGAGCCGTCGATCTGATCGTGGAGATGAAGAACTCCACCGAGGTCGCGGTCGGGCTCGCGTACTCGGCGATCCTGTTCCGCGACAAGGGACTCGCAGCCGAAGTGTTCGCGATCGAGGACAAGTCCGACGAGATGCTGCACGAGCTCGAACGGTGGGTGCTGCGCGCGACCGTCGAGGTCGAAGATCCCGATGAGCTTCGCGGCCTGCTGCACCTGGCCGCGGCCTCCGAGCGCATCGGCGACGCCGCGCAGGACATGATGCGGCTGGTCGAAGGAGAAGACGAGATCCATCCGATCATCGCCGAAGCGCTGGCCGAGGCCGACGAGATCGTGGCCGAAGCGACCGTCGCGGCCGAAGCGCCAGCGACCGGACGGACGCTGCGCGACCTGAAGCTTCGAACCGAGACCGGGCTGGACGTGCTCGGCGTGTCGCGCGGCGGGCGCTGGATCTACCGGCCGCGTGCCGAGTTCACGCTGCTGGCCGGCGACCGCGTGCTCGCGGTCGGACCCGAAGACGGCGCCGAGGCGCTCGACGAGCTGTGCGGCGTGGTCCGCGACGAGGAGGACTAGATGGAGGCGGGGGGCAAGGCCAAGGCCGGGCTGATCGCGTGGCTGCTGCCGGTGCTGCTGGGCGTCGGCGGCTCGATCGGCGCCGTCGCGGCGTTCGGCGAGGGCACCTACGACGTCGCGCCGTTCGACGTGAAGATGAAGGTGAGCTTCGGCTCGCAGGGACAGACGCGTCTGGGAATCGAAGCGCCGGCTCTGGGCAACCCGGGCGTGGCGGTCGCCGACACCCATTCGGGTCCGCTGCGATTCAACGGAACGATCACCGGCGTGGATGCGGGATCGCTGGCGACCGCGGTCGTGCAGACCGCCGGGGCTCGCGACGAGCAGCTGAATCCGGCGGATCCACGTTCGGTCGCGGTGTTCGTTGCGCAGAACGGCAAGAGCGCCGCACGCTCGTTCGGCATCAAGGTCGGCTTGATCGCGGCGGGCGGAAGCCTGATCGGCGGGCTGGCGGGCGCACTGGGCAAGCCCAAGCAAGCCATCGCCGGCCTGATCGCCGGCGTCGCCGTGGTCGGCGTGCTCGGGCTGGTCGCGGGCCAGACCTACGACACGTCCGCCTTCGAAGGGACGCGCTTCGAACAGACCTCGTCCGGCTAACAGAGCGGACGCGACCAGGGCCCTTGCCGGGCCGCGACGGTTAGACCGCCGCCACCTTGCTGCAGGGTGCGTTCCATCCGATGGATGGCTCTCCGGCGACGCTCGCACCTCTGGATCGGCCCGAGGGCCTTACGCTCGACGCGAACGGACACCTGCTGATCGCCGAAGCCGGCGGCAACGCGATCAGGCTGGCCGACGTCGGCGCGAACGCCTGGCGGCGAGGGGCGTCGTTGTTGCAATCCGGCATGGCATACGACACCACTTTGCAACAACGATTTCGGCGTTAGGCGTCGGTGAGGCCGAGCTCGCGCGCAATCAGCAGGCGCTGCACCTCGCTGGTGCCCTCGCCGATCTCGAGCACCTTCGAGTCCCGGTAGAAGCGGCTGACCGGATACTCGTTCATGAAGCCGTAGCCGCCGTGCACCTGCACCGCGTTGCGCGCCGCGGTGACGGCGATCTCGGACGAGAACAGCTTGGCGATCGAGGCTTCCTTCTTGAAGGGCATGCCTTGGTCGTGCATCCACGCGGCGCGATAGACCGCGAGCCGCGCCAGGTCGGTATCCACCGCCATGTCCGCGATCTTGAACTGCACCGCCTGAAAGTCCGCGATGGGACGGCCGAACTGCTTCCGCTCCTTTGCGTAGTTGATGGACATCTCAAGGCAGCCCTGCGCCAAGCCGACCGCCAGCGCACCGATCGCGACCCGGCCGCCGTCCAGGATGATCAGGAAGTTCTTGAAGCCCTCGCCGCGCGTGCCGAGAAGGTTCGCCTCGGGCACCCGCACGTCGCTGAAGGAAAGCTCACGCGTGTCCGAGGCGTGCCAGCCCATCTTTTTGTACTTGCGGCCGACCGTGAAGCCGGGCGTGCCGAGGGGCACGACGATGTTCGAGATCTCCTTACGGCCATTCGCTTCTCCGGTAACCGCGGTGATGGTGCAGAACAGTGAGTTGGGTGTGCCGACGTTGGTGATGAACGACTTCGACCCGTTGATCAGCCACTCGCCGCCGTCGAGCACCGCCTTCGTCTGCGTGCCACCGGAGTCGGATCCCGCGTTCGGCTCGGTGAGACCGAAGCCGGCGATCTTCTCGCCGCGCGCCAGCGGCACCAGCCACTGCTGCTTCTGCTCTTCGGTGCCGAACAAATAGATCGGCATCGCACCCAAACCGACGCCGGCCTCGAGCGTGATCGCCATCGACGAGTCCACGCGCGCGAGCTCTTCGATCGCGATGCACAGTGTGGTGAAGTCGCCGCCCATCCCGCCGTACTCCTCCGGGAATGGAATGCCGAACAGGCCCATCTTGCCCATCTGGTCGACGATATCGGTCGGGAACTCCTCGGTCTCGTCCATCTCTTCCGCGCGCGGCGCGATGACGTCCTCGGCGAAGCGCCGGACGCTGGCGCGAAACTCTTGCTGCTCGGGCGTGAATGCGAATTCCATGATCGGGATCCTCCGTTCGGGCAAAGACTATCGCGGGCGACGGGCGGGAGTAGGGTGAGCCCGGGAGGGACGGCACATGAGTGGATCGGTTGTGATCACCGGGGCTTCGACAGGCATCGGGCGCGCCTGCGCGCTCGCGATGGACGGGAAGGGCTGGCGGGTCTTCGCGGGCGTGCGCAACGAGACCGACGCGGCCTCGCTGCGAGACGCGGCCTCCGAACGGCTCACGCCGCTGATCCTCGACGTGACCGACCAGGAGCACATCCACGAGGCGGTCGCGGTCCTGAGTGAGGCCGTGGGTGAGACCGGCCTGGCCGGGCTGGTCAACAACGCCGGGATCGCGGTCGCCGGGCCGATGGAGTTCGTGCCGCTCGACGATCTGCGCCGCCAGTTCGAAATCAACGTGATCGGCCTCGTGGCGACGACGCAAGCGTTCCTGCCGCTGATCCGAAAGGCGACCGGCCGGATCGTGCACATGGGCTCGGTCGGCGGATCGTTCGCGGTGCCGTTCGCCGGGCCCTACTCGGCGAACGGCACCGCGAACGATCCGCCGACCGAGCCCATGTGCACGATCCGGCCGGTCGCCTTTCGGATCAGCGGCAGGAACGCTTGCGTCGTCGCCACGAGGCCGATCACGTTGATTTCGAA
>DATLFO010000053.1:0-5595 GCA_035541035.1 Actinomycetota bacterium | reverse complement strand
CGACTTCCACGACGCGTCCCGACAGCCCGTCGAGCAGCCGGCGCCGGTCCTTCTCCATCGCCTTGCCGAGCGGCGAGCCGGCCAGAGCCGCGTAGACGCGGCCGAAGATGGGGTTGCGAACCTGCTGCGGCATCAGCGTCCCGTGTAGTTCGCTTCGCGCTTCTCCAGGAACGCCTTGATGCCTTCGGTCATGTCGGCCGAGTGCGCGATCTGCTGCTGCAGGTCGGCTTCGTAATCCATCGAGGACAGCAAGTCTTGGCGCGCCCCGTGATTGATTGCCTTCTTCGTCAGGCCCAGCGCCAGCGTCGGTCCTTTGGCCAATGCGGCCGCGAACTCGGCCAGCCGCGCCGGATACTGCTCGTGGGGCACGACCTCGGTAACCAGGCCGATGCGCAGCATCTCGTCGGCGTTCAGCACCGGATTCAGCATCGCCAGCTCTTTCGCCTTCGCGACCCCGACCAGTTGCGGCAGCAGATGCGTCGCGCCCGAGTCGGGCACGACCGCGATCTTCAAGAACGCTTGTGTGAAGCGTGCCTTGTCGGATGCGATCCGGAAGTCGCATGCCATCGCCAGCGACGTGCCCATGCCGGCAGCGACGCCGTTCAGACCTCCGACGACCGGTTTGGCCATCTCGGTGATCGAGGTGATCAGCGGGTGGTAGCGCTCGCGCAGCACCTCGTTCATCGGCGGCGCGACGCCGGCATCGAACGCTTCTTGAAACTGGCCCAGGTCGGCGCCGGCGCAGAATCCTTTGCCGGCGCCGGTCAGAACGACGCAGCGCACCTGTGCATCGCCCGCTGCATCCTGCAATGCCTTCAGCAGCTCGGATCCCAGGGTGCCGTCCACCGAGTTCAGCGCGTCCGGACGGTTCATGGTGATCGTCGCGACGCCGTTTGCGATGTCATACAGAACGGTCTCCATGCCGGGCTCCTATTCGGTGAGCTCGTCGAGCATCACGACGTCGAACGGCACGCCCAGCGATTGCGCGTGCTCGGTCGCCTTTTTCGCGGCCTCGCTTTGCATGTCGGCTTTCCAGCTCTCTTTGTCGTCCCAGGCGCCGACGAAGACGTACGCGAACTGTGGCTGCTCGCCGAAGATCAGGCGGCCCACCTTGTGGAACTTCGTGACCTTGACGTTGTCGTAGGCGCGGACCAGCGGAAGGTGCTCCTCCAGGTAGCGCTTCTCGAACGTTTCCGGATCGTCGGGCTGCTTGTAGTAGATCGCCATCCGAACGGTCATCGCTGCCTCCTCGTGGTCGGCCGATGCGCTCATTGTCCGTCGCCGATCGTGCCGATGTCACATCCGACGCGCCCGTCCGCCGAGAAGGAGTAGGCTGGTTCCCGACGACCGGGGAGCTCGGAATGTGACCGGGCTGAGAGGGCGGATGGGATCCGCCGACCCGAAACAACCTGATCCGGGTAATGCCGGCGGAGGGAAATCGAGATGAGCGACCTGCTGGAAACCACCACGCCGCGCGCGACGGCGCCGCGCGCCCGCAAGGTCTACGTCCCGGGCTCGCGGCCCGATCTGCGGGTGCCGATGCGCGAGATCACGCCCGGCGGCGAGGAGCCGCTTCGCTTGTACGACACCAGCGGCCCGTGGACGGACCCCGACGTGTCGGTCGATGTGCGCACCGGCCTGCCCGAGCTGCGCCTTCCCTGGATTTTGGAGCGCGGCGACGTCGAGGAGGTCACGCACGCCGCCGCTCCGGTCGCCGGCTTCGACCGGCGTCACGTGCTGCGCGCCACGGATGGCGCCACCGTCACGCAGATGCACTACGCGCGCCTCGGCATCGTCACGCCCGAGATGGAGTTCGTCGCGATTCGCGAAAACGTCGATCCCGAGTTCGTGCGCGCCGAGATCGCGGCCGGTCGCGCGATCATTCCGGCGAACGTCAACCACCCCGAGTCCGAGCCGATGATCATCGGCCGCAACTTCTTGGTGAAGATCAACGCCAACATCGGCAACTCCGCGGTCGCCTCGTCGATCGAGGAGGAGACCGCGAAGATGAAGTGGGCGACCCGCTGGGGCGCCGACACGCTGATGGACCTGTCCACCGGCGCGCAAATCCACGAGACGCGCGAGTGGATCATCCGCAACTGCCCCACGCCGGTCGGCACGGTGCCGATCTATCAGGCGCTCGAAAAGGTGGGCGGCGATCCGGCGGCGCTGTCGTGGGAGGTCTACCGCGACACGATCATCGAACAATGCGAGCAGGGCGTGGACTATTTCACGGTGCACGCGGGCGTGCTGCTGCGCTTCGTGCCGATGACCGCCAAGCGGGTCACCGGCATCGTCTCGCGCGGCGGCTCGATCATGGCGGCATGGTGCCTGGCGCACCATCAGGAGAACTTCCTGTACACCAACTTCGAAGAGCTGTGCGAGATCCTCGCCCGCTACGACGTGTCGTTCTCGCTGGGCGACGGGCTGCGGCCGGGCTGCATCGCCGACGCCAACGACGACGCGCAGCTGGGTGAGCTCAAGACCCTCGGCGAGCTGACCACGATCGCGTGGTCCCGCGACGTGCAAGTCATGATCGAAGGCCCGGGCCACGTGCCGATGAACAAGATCAAAGAGAACATGGACCTGCAACTGGAGTGGTGCCACGAGGCGCCGTTCTACACGCTCGGGCCGCTGGTCACCGACATCGCGCCCGGCTACGACCACATCACCAGCGCGATCGGCGCCGCGATGATCGGCTGGTACGGCACCGCGATGCTCTGCTACGTCACGCCGAAGGAGCATCTCGGCCTACCGAACGCGCAGGACGTCAAGGAAGGCGTGATCACCTACAAGATCGCCGCGCACGCCGCGGACCTGGCCAAAGGCCACCCCGGCGCGCAAGCGTGGGACGACGCGCTGTCGCGGGCTCGCTTCGAGTTCCGGTGGGACGACCAGTTCGACCTGTCGCTGGACCCGGACACCGCCCGCGACTACCACGACGAGACCTTGCCGGCCGAGCCGGCCAAGAAGGCGCATTTCTGCTCGATGTGCGGGCCGAACTTCTGCTCGATGAAGATCACCCAGGACGTGCGCGACTACGCCGAGCAGCACGGTCTGACCAGCGAAGAGGCCTTGATCGCCGGGATGCGCGAAAAGTCCGCCGAGTTCCGCGAGCGCGGCGCGATCTACGAATAGGCCCGATCCGGGCGGCCCGGCAGGACCGGGCCCGGCCGTGCGTATAATTCGGCGTCTTTCCACACCGCATGAGCGAGGAGTTCTGACATGCCGAAGTTCCGTCTGGTCAAAGAGTCTCCCGAGGCCGTCGCCTGCGATCTGCTGGCCGTCGCGGTCTTCAAGGACGCGAAGCCCGGGCCCGGCGCGGCCGAGGTCGCGACGCTTTTGGGCACGACGCTCAAAGACCTGTTCGCCGCCGAGCGAATCAGCGGAAACGTCGGCGACTGCGCGGTGCTGTCCACGGTCGGTCACATCGCCGCGAAGCGCGTCGCGTTCGTCGGCCTGGGCGACAAGACGGCCGTCACGCCGTTCGAGATACGCCGCGCCGGCGCGGTCGTCGCGCGCAAGGCCGCAGGCGCGAAAACGGTCGGAACGTTGGTGCCCGCCGCCGCCAGCGGAAACGGAACCGACGCGGCCCGCGCATTCGCGGAAGGCTTCCTGCTCGGCTCGTACAAGTTCACGCGCTACAAGAAGGCATCGGCGAACGGATCGAAGCCGGTTGCGGTCAGCGACGTGCTGATCGCCGGCATGGCGAAAAGCGCCGGCATCGACAAGTCGCTCGCCGCCGCGCAGGCCGTCGCCGACGGCACCGTGCTGGCGCGCGACCTGACGAACACGCCCGCCAACGACAAGTCGCCGGTCTCGCTCGCGCAGCAGGCACGCGACATCGCGAAGGGCACCGGCATGACCGTCAAGGTCATGGACGAAAAGCAGCTCGCCGCCAAAGGCATGAACGGAATCCTGGGCGTGGGTCGCGGCTCGCCCAAGCCGCCGCGCCTGATCGAGATCAACTACAAGGCGACCGGCGCGAAGAAGAACATTGCCATCATCGGCAAGGGCATCACCTTCGACTCGGGCGGCATCAACTTGAAGACCCAGGGCCTGGACTGGATGAAGATGGACATGGGCGGGGCCGCGGCGGTGCTCGGCATCATGAAAGCGATCGCCGCGATCAAGCCGAAGGTCAACGTCACCGCAATCATCTGCTCGGCCGAGAACATGCCCGGCGGCAACGCGCTGCACCCGGGCGACGTGCTGGACATGTACGGCGGCAAGACCGTCGAGATCGGCAACACCGACGCCGAAGGCCGGCTGGTCATGGCCGACGGGCTGGCGCTGGCGGCCGAGCGGAAGAAGTACCATTACATCCTGGACATGGCGACGCTGACCGGCGCGTGCATGGTCGCGCTGGGGCCGCGCTGCTTCGGGGTGATGGGCAACGACGATGGATTGATCCAAGGTCTGCTGGGCGCGTCCAAGCGCGCCGGCGAGCTGGCCTGGGAGCTTCCGCTGATCGAGGACTACCGCAAGATGATCGACAGCGACATCGCCGATCTCAAGAACATCGGCGGCCCCTACGGCGGCGCGATCACCGCCGGGCTGTTCCTGCGCGAGTTCATCGGCGACCACAAGTGGGCGCACATGGACATCGCCGGTCCGACCAAGAGCGAATCCGACGAGTTCGAGCAACCCAAGGGCGCGACCGGCTCGGGCGTGCGCACCGTGGTCGAGTGGCTCACGTCGCTGTGACCCCACCGGCAGAGGGGCCGTTCGAAGGCCACGGTGGCGACTTCGTCGCCGAAGCGATGCGCGGCGCGAACATCGACCGCGTCTTCACGCTGTCGGGCGGGCACATCTTTCCGATCTACGACGGCATGCACACGCGCGGCATGCGCATCATCGACGTTCGCCACGAGCAGACCGCTGGCTTCGCCGCCGAAGCGCACGCAAAGCTGGCGCGGGTGCCGGGCGTTGCGGCGCTGACCGCCGGGCCGGGCGTGACCAACGGCGTCAGCCCGATCGCATCGGCGCACTTCAACGGCTCGCCGCTGGTCGTGCTCGGCGGGCGCGCGCCGCAGCTCCGCTGGGGTCAGGGCAGCCTGCAAGAGATGGATCACGTCCCGATCGTGGCCTCGATCACCAAGCATGCCGAAACGATCTTCGACCCCGCTGCGATCGGCTCGGCCGCAGCCCGCGCCTTCGCGGTTGCCGCGCAGCCGCATCGCGGACCGGTGTTCCTGGACGTTCCGCTCGAGGTGCTGTTCACCCGCTGCACCACGTCGGTCGAGCAGACCGCGCCCGCGACGCCCGCGATCGACGGCGACGTCGAGGCCGCCGTGCGCGCGCTGTCGCAAGCCGAGCGTCCCGTGCTGCTGATCGGCAGCGACGTGTGGGCCGACGGCGCCGAGAAAGCCGCACGCGATCTGGTCGAGCGGCTTCGCATTCCCGCGTTCATGAACGGCATGGGCCGCGGCGTGCTGCCCGCGGACCACGAGCTGGTCTTCTCGCACGCGCGGGGCCACGCGTTCAAAC
Organism: Actinomycetota bacterium; assembly: GCA_035541035.1. Classification (GTDB taxonomy): domain Bacteria; phylum Actinomycetota; class AC-67; order AC-67; family AC-67; genus DASWHR01. The sequence goes on along the minus strand of DATLFO010000053.1, from coordinate 105 downwards.
GCGCCGACCTGGTAATCGTCGCCGGCGCGCCGCTGGACTTCCGTTTGGGCTTCGGCAAGTTTGGTGACGCGAAGGTGATTCATTTGACCGACCATCCGGCGTTGA
>DATLFO010000052.1:0-3514 GCA_035541035.1 Actinomycetota bacterium | reverse complement strand
TGGTGCGCGCCAGCGGCATCGAGGCCGAGACAATCCACAGCCCGGGTCCGCCCGACGACGTGGTGCTCGGCGTCGCCTCCGGCCGCAAGGCCGATCTCATCGTTGTCGGCAACGTCGGCATGCGGAAGGCGAGCCGGATTCGCATGGGTCCGATCCCGGAGCGCATCGCCCGTGAGGCGCCGTGCGACGTGCTGATCGTGTTCACCAGGGACGAACCCGTCGCCGGGACCGGCGACGCGCGCCGGCCCTACCAAGGCATCCTGGTGGGCGTGGACGGCTCACCCACCGCCGCGGAAGCGGCCCGGACCTCCTTCGACCTCGCGATGATGTTCCGCACCGAGGCCACGCTGCTCTACGTCGCGGGCGACCCCATGGTCGGCTCGATCGTGCTCGAGCAGGTGATGAAGCAGAAGCCGAACGCGACGGCCGCCGTGACCAAGATCGTCGAAGGCGATCCGGCGGAGAAGATCTGCGGGGTCGCGCGCGACGAAGGTATCCAGCTGATCGTGGTCGGCAACCGCGGCCTGACCGGCGCGCGGCGCATGGTCATGGGAAGCGTGCCGAGCAAGGTCGCGCACGGCTCGCCCTGCGACGTGCTGATCGTCAAGACCTCGAACATGACACTCGACGATCTCGCGCCCGGCAGCGGAGGGCTGGTGGACGTCGACGGCCGCAAGGTCGCCGCCTATCGCAACGAGGATGGCTCGATCGTCGCGCTGTCGCCGCGGTGCCAGCACATGGGCTGCACGGTCGGGTGGAACGGGGCCGAGAAGACCTGGGACTGTCCCTGTCACGGCTCCCGCTACGCCAAAGATGGTGCGGTCATCCAAGGCCCGGCCGCCAAGGCTCTCGACCCGGTCGACCTCGACGCGGCCGAGTAGCGTTTCTCAGACCTCCACGCCTTCCCGGCGCAGCAGCGTGCGCTTCCACGCGATCGAGGACGCGCCGCCGCCGCCGATCGTTCCGCCGGTGTGCACGACGCGGTGCGCCGGCACGAGCAGGTCGATGGGGCACCGCCGCAGCGCCGATCCCACGGCGCGCCAGGCCCGCGGCCGGCCGATGTCGCGCGCGACGTCGGCGTAGGACGCGACCGATCCGCGCGGGATCCGCGTCACCGCGCGGTACACCTCGCGCCGGAGCGGCGCGAAGGGCCGCAGATCCAGCGGGGCGCGGCGGGCGTCGCCGTCGATGGCCTCCAGCGCGCGGCCGCGCATCTCGTCGGGCAGCCGTCCGTCCCTCGGATCGTCGCCGGCGATTGCGGTCACGATCTCGCGGAAGCGGATGCGCGACGACGGCCCGGGCTCGTCGCCGGTGACGAACGCCTCCAGCGCGACGACGCCCCGGGACGTCCACGCGATCAAGCCTTCACCGAACGGCGTTTCGATCGAGCCCAGGAAGACGCGCACGAATGAACCCTACGCACGCCCAAGCGAGCGATGCGAATGACACGCGTGTCATTCTTCAGCGGCGTCGATATCGGGCCGATGCGGGAAACAAGGACATCGACGGGTCGTTCTCCAGATACATGACCGTGCCCACGCGAGAGCCGCATTCGGAGCGCTTCGCCGAAGCGCTTCGCGAGGCTGCGCTCTGGGTCTCGGAGCGAGGCGTCGCCCGCCCACGGCTCGCGCACGGACGCCTGGCGGCCACACTGGTGGTCGAGACGGAGGCGGATCCCGAGCTTGCCGTCGCCGCGCTGCTCCACGACGTCGCCGAGCACGAGATCGACGACGCGCGGATGCGTGCGGTCCGGGATCGCTTCGGGGAGCGCGTCGCACGCGTGGTGGCCTGGTGCTCCGAGAACGGGACGCATCCGATGCCGCCGTTCCGGGGCCTCGACGAATACCGGGTGGCCGAACTTTTGTGCGCCACCCGCGATACGCTCGTGGTCGCCGCCGCGGACACGGTGGCGGCGCTGCGGATCCTCGTGGACGACCTGGGCCGCGGCCCCGTCGAGGCGGTCTCCTCGCCCGCGACGGCCGCCGCCGCGATCTGGTTCCTCGGTGAGGTTGCCGGTGCGATCCAAGACCGCCTGCCCGGCCATGCCCTTGCGGCCGAGACCGTCGCGGTCACGGCCGTCGTGACGACCGCGCTCTCCCGGCGCGCGCCGCTCAGCGCCGCGAGCTGATCAGCGCTTCCGCTTCTTTGCCGGCTCGATCAACGCAAGCAGCGCTCCGACGTCGCGGTGCTGCTCGATCGGATGCCGGAGCGGCAGCCGCGGGTGGATCTCGTAGTGGTTGCGGCGGCCCTCCCGATGCCGGGTCAGATAGCCGCCGTCTTCGAGCTCGGACACGATGCGCTGCGCGGCGCGCTCGGTGATGCCGACCCGCTCGGCCACGTCACGGATCCGGATCTCGGGGTCGGACGCGATGGCCAGCAGCACGTGGGCGTGGTTGGTCAGGAACGTCCACTCGGGCTTGTCGGGCATCGCCGGGCTCACCTGCTTGCGCACTCGTCCGATATACGATACAAAATACAGGAACCATATTTCCTGTATTGCAAAGCGCCTGTCGGGGGAGCCGGCCGGTGCGTCCGGCCGGAAGAGGTGACCTGCTGAGTCCGTTCGAGATCGCTCAGATGAACCTGACCTCCCCTCCCGTGATGGCGTTCGGCGCGGGCGCCGTCGCCGTCCTCGCGCGGCGCAACCTGCGCCTCCCGACGGCACTGTACACCGTGCTTTCCGGATGGCTGCTCGCCTCGATCGGCATCAAGGGCGGCGTCGCGCTGTCGCATACCCCCCTCGCCGCGATCGCGCTTCCGGCGGCCGCGACGATCCTGCTGGGAACGGCCATTCCCGTCGGGGTCTACGCGCTCCTCCGCCGCCGGAGCCGGTTCGGCGTCGCCGACGCCGCCGCGATGGCCGCCCACTACGGCTCGGTCTCCGCCGTCACCTTCACCGCCGCGATCGCGTTCCTCGACGCGACCGCCACGCCCTACGAGGCGTTCATGCCGTCGCTGCTCGTGATGCTCGAGGTCCCCGCGATCCTGGTGGCGCTGACCATCGCGCGGATGCGCAGCGGCTCCTCCGCCGGCTGGGGGCACGCGGTTCGTGAGGTCGTCACCGGCCGCGGCATCGTGCTGTTGGCGGGCGGGCTCGTCGCGGGCATCGCGGTCGGTGCGTCCGGCGTCGCGAAGGTCCCGTCGTGGTTCACGGCCGCCTTCTTGATCGCGCTGACGCTGTTCCTGCTGGACATGGGAATGTCCGCCGCCTCGCGGCTTCGCGACTTCCGCGTCGCCGGCGGCTATCTGACCGTCTTCGCTCTCGCCGCCCCGGTCGTGCACGGCCTGGCCGGTGTGACGCTCGGCACGCTCGTGGGCATGTCCGCCGGCGGTGCCGCGGTGCTGGGCATCATGGCCGCCTCGGCGTCCTACATCGCGGCGCCCGCCGCGGTGCGGATCGCCCTGCCGGAGGCCAATCCCGGCTACTACCTGACGACCTCGATCGGAATCACCTTCCCGTTCAACCTGGTCGTGGGAATCCCGCTGATGATCTCGGTGGCGCGATGGATGGCAT
>DATLFO010000051.1:0-2031 GCA_035541035.1 Actinomycetota bacterium | reverse complement strand
GTGCCGGCTCGCCGCTGGCGTTCTTCAACCAGGCGATCGCGAGCCGGCACCTCTCCGACCCCCCGGCTGCGATCGAAGCGGCGACGGCCTTCTTCGAACCCCGCGTCCCGGCATATTGCCTCATGATCGTGGGAGACGACCGTGCGGCGATCGCGGCGGCCGAAGCGTCGGGGTTCGCGGCGCGGGACTCGATCCCCCTGATGATGCTCGCCCCGGACGAGCTCGTCGCTCCGGCGCCGCCTCCCGAACTGGAGATCCGCCCGGCCGCCGACCTGTCTTTCGTCGACCTGTTCGGCGTCGGATTCGTCGACGACGTGGGCGCGCGGGGACCGTTCCACGACGTCGTCCGAGCGGCGGCCGCAGTGGATGGATGGGATCTGTTCGGCGGGTTCGTGGACGGCGAGGGCGTGGCGACGTCTGCCGCGTTCACGTTGGACGGTTGCACCGGCGTTTTCACGGTCGGAACGTCGCCGGCCGCGCGCGGCCGTGGGATCGGCGCAGCGATGACCGTGGCCGCGGTGGGCGCGGGACGTGCGCGCGGATCGGACACCGTCTTCCTCTTCGCGAGCGCCATGGGGTTCCCGATCTACCGGCGACTCGGGTTCCGGACCGTGTCGTCACATCGCTACATCGCGCAGACCTGAGCTCGCGCGGCCCGGGCCCCGCACCGGATCGGGACGGCACGGCTGGCTGCGGACCTGGCGCATGCCGGTGCTCCGCAGGCGCGGTGAACCCGGGCAGTATCTCGATCGCGAGCGACGTCGCATGAACATCGCCGATGGGGACGTGTTCACCGGCTCGACGGCAGATGGTGGTTGCGCGGCCGGTCGACGCGGAGGAACACCAAGAGATGCCAGGGCGCGCGCAGCTCCGGCGCCGGAGGAAGATCCCGTCGAACCAGTACCGCGCCGTCGCGCGCTTACCGCCAGACGGGAGCCTCGATGTCGAACGTAAGGACCTCGGGCCGCACGTAGTCCTGCGGGTCGGAGATGAAGCGCAGGATCGGGCGGTACGCCGCGGGGATCTTCGCGAGCTCGTCCTCGACGAAAGGCTTGTAGTGCTCGCCGCGGGTGGAAACGCCGGGCGCCCAGTTATCGTGATGCGACGGGACGAAGATCTTCGGCTTGATCGCCTCGATGTACATGCGGGGGTCGCGCAGCCCGTTGGTGATCTGGTTGAAGCCCATGATCGCGCCGATCTGCACGTCGGTGGGTGGGAGCGCGGCAAGGGTGCTTAGCACGCCGGGCGCAACCTCCTTGAGCGGTCCCGACGAGTCGTGCCACGTCAGCGAGAAGTTCCCAACGCGGAACTGATACAGCACTGTTCCGCCCTCGGCATCGCCCAGGTGCGAGAGCAGATGCACCGTGTCTTGCGGGGCGGGCAAGTGCTGGACGACCGCGTTCGCATCGGGTTGCGGCACGGCCGGTGTGTGCGGGTCCGACGGGTCCGGCGGTTCGGCGGCGGAATGCACGTGCTTGACCGCGGTGATGCCGATGCCGGGCATCAGCGTCGAGAGGTCTGTGGTCGCGCCGAACGCCGCGCCGCGCGGAACCGCGGCGATGCAGGTGATGGGCGTGTCGCCGGCCTGCCGCTGGGCCTGATCGCAGTGCTCGGGCGTGCTCACCAGCGTCGCGCCGCTTCCGGTCACGATGGGCGCGGAGTCCGCGGCGTGGTCGAAATGCCCGTGACCGAGGAAGACGTACTCGGGGTCGAGCGCGACGAGATCGGGGATCGACACCGGCACGTAGCCGGAGTATTCGCCGCGGGGGATCCACGCGTCGAGGATCAGGACGTGGCCGCCGATCGCCGCGGCGAAGTTCGTCACGCCGAACCACGACAGGATCACGCGATCGGGACGGACCGTGCCGGTCACGGCGTCAACGTTCTCGATTCCGAAATAGCGCTGACGGATCTGGACCGACGGGTCGGCGGCGCGCGCGAAGCCGAACACGGCCAGGACGACGGTGAGCGCCAGAGCGCTCGAAACGATCCGGCGAACCTCTCGAGATCTCATGCCCGACGGTTCGACGT
>DATLFO010000050.1:0-10776 GCA_035541035.1 Actinomycetota bacterium | reverse complement strand
ATCTTCGGCTCGAAGCGCCACTTCGGGTCGTCGAAGGGCTCTTTGGACGCCGTGGCGAGCATCGGCGCGAGCTGCGGCGGCGGGTCGGGCTGCTCGGCGGCCGAGTCCTTCGACAGGAACACCAGCCATCCCTGGCTGGTCTTGACGAGATGGTATTCGCCGCGCACGCGCTCGCCGTGCAGCCGCACCGTCACCTTGCCGGGCGTCCATTCGAGCTTGTCGATCGTGCCGCGATCGAAGATCAGCGATTCGCCCGCGCCGTAATGGCCCTCCGGGATCCAGCCGGAGAAGTCCGCGTACTCGATCGGGTGCGGCTCGGTGTGCACGGCGAGCCGCCTGTCGCCCGGCACGGTCGGCAGCCCCTTGGGCACTGCCCACGACTCGAGCGCGCCGTCGTGCTCGAGGCGAAGGTCGTAGTGAAGCCGCGTCGCGTTGTGCTTGTGGATCACGAAGATGTCGCCGCTCTCGCGCGCCGCGCCGGCCGCGCCGGGGCCGGGCTCGGGCGTGACCGCCAGGTCTCGTTTCTTGATGTACTCGGCGAGGCGGCGGTCTTTGGGCGTTCCCTGCTCGACGCTCACACGCGGCTTCGGCGGCTCGCGCAGCGGAAGCTCGGCGTCGATCTCGCTCGGCAAACCGAGCCGCTCGAGCGCGGGACGAAGATCGATCGGCTCGGCCAGCAACCCTTCGAACAGATCGCCCGTCGCGACGAGCCGATCGTAGATGGTGACGATGGTGAAGTCCCGCGGATGGACACCGGCTTCGACCTCGTCCCACGTCACCGGCGTGGAAACGGTCGCGCCCGGCTCGGGCCGCACGCTGTAGACGGCGGCGATGTTCGCGCCCGGCCGGTTCATGTTGTGATCGATGAAGACCTTGCCGGTGCGCTTGGAGATCTCCCATTCCATCGTGACGCGATCGGGATCGGCCTTCAGGATCATGCGGCCGATCGCACCGACGAACGCGCGCGTCTGCTCGTGCGTGGGGCCGAGCTTGATCGGAACGTAGATCTGCATCCCGGTTGCGCCGCTCGTCTTCGGATATGACGGCAGCCCGAGCGCGTCCAGCGCCGCGCGCACGTGCCGGGCGACGACGCGCACGTCGTCGAAGCCGGTCTCCATCGGATCCAGGTCGAAGAACAGATAGTCGGGCCGGTCGTCGTATCCGCAGCGCGAGTGCAGCGGATGGAACTCGATCGCACCAAGGTTCGCGACGAAGAGCAGACAAGCCTCGTCGGCGGCGATCATGTAATCGGTGACGCCGCCCTCGTCGCTCGGGATCGGGCAGCGCGGCACCCAGTCCGGAACGTGCGACGGCGCGGACTTTTCGTAGAAGAACGGCCCGTCGATGCCGTCCGGCATCCGCTTCATCGTCAACGGCCGCTCCGACAGGTAGGGCAGGATCATCGGCGCGATCGCGTGGTAGTAGGCGATCAGGTCGCCTTTGGTGTAGCCCTGCTCGGGCCAGAAGATCTTGCGCAGGTTCGAAAGGCGCAGCTCGCGCCCCGCGACAACCGTCCACCACGCGTCGCCGCGCTTCTCGGCCTCCAGCGGCACCGGCGTGGCGACGGTGAACGGCTCGGGCGCCAGACGCTCCTTCTTGGGCATGCTCGAAGCCTACGCCTCGCCGCCTTCGCCGAAACCCGGTGGCGAGCCCGCGTCACCGATGCCGGCGGCCAGCACCAGATGCGCGCCGAGATGCGCGGGGTCGGTCAGCAGCGGCGCGCGGGATTGCTCCGACAGCAGACGCAGGATCGCGCGCGAGTCGCGGTCGGCCTCGGCCTGCCGTCGCCGCGCACGCAGATCGTCGAACCAGTCGTCGAAGCCGAGGGCCTTGAGCACGTCGCGCTGCATCGCCGGCCCGCGGACCGAAAGGCCGAGCGACCGGGCCTCGGCGACGAGCGCGCCGAAGTCCACGCCGGCGGTGATGTCCGCCGAGCCCGGATCGTCGTAAAGCCGGTCGTGGACACGCTGCCCTTCATAGGCGCGCACCGGCTGCGAGCGCTCGCCTTCGCCGAAGCCGTAGTCGTAGATGAGGACGTGGCCGCGTTCGAGCATTCCGGTCGCCGCGTGCAGGAACCGAAGCGCCGCCGGCGAGACCGGCCGTTCCTCGCCGTCGAGCATCGGCCAGCGAAGCGCCGCGACCGCGTCGGCGGAGGGCGGGCCCTCGATCTCGATCAGGGCGCCGTCACGCTCGGCGACGAAGACCTCGACGACGTCGTCACCGCGTGCCCGCAGCCGGTGGAACGGAAGGTTGTCGAGCAGCTCGTGCGCCAGGATGCATCCGGCCGCCGCGGGCGCCAGCTCGGTGAGCGAGGCGGCGGCTTCGATGCCCGCCTGCTCGAGCGCGGCGCGCGCGCCGGCGCTGACCTCGACGCCGCGGTAGCGGAGCGCCGCGGCGAACCCGCCCGCGGCCGCGCCGCGGATCTGCGCGGCGAGCGTGCCGTCGCCCGCCCCGACCTCGGTCACGACGTAATCGGCCGGCTCGCCGGCGGCGCGCCACATGCCTTCGATCTGCCGGCTCAGCAGCAGACCGAACCCCGCGCTCACGTGCGGGCTGGTCACGAAGTCGCCGGCCGCACCGACCGGAGGACGCGCGTAGAAGCCGTCGTCGGGATCGTAGAGCGCCGCGGTCATGTATTCGGCGAACGAGACAGGACCGTTGGCCCGGATATGGGCGATGAGGCGGCTCTTCAGGGTGATCACGACCGGCGAGGCTATCGGAAAAGCCCCGGGGATGAAGCAGGCGGTTTCCGGGTACGTTAGGCCGGATGAATCGTTCGAGCGGAACCGACACGCCTGCCCGTGGAGACCTGAACCTGCTGGTCGGAGACCGATACCGGCTGATCGAGCAGATCCGCGGCGGAGGCATGGGCACCGTTTGGAAAGCTCGTGACGAGCGGCTCGGCCGCCTCGTGGCGGTCAAGATCCTGCATGGCACGCTCGACGGCGATGAGACCGCACGCGAGCGCTTCCGCCGCGAGGCAATCGCCGCGAGCAAGGTCTCCCATCCGGCGGTGGCAAGCATCTACGACTACGTCGAGGACACCGACCGGCGTGCGATCGTGATGGAGCTAGTCGAAGGCGAGACGCTCGCGCAACGCATCGCGCGTGGCCCGCTCTCCCCCGACGAGGCCCGGCGGATCTTCGCACAGGTCCTCGACGGCGTGCAGGCCGCGCACGACTGTGGCGTGCTGCACCGCGACATCAAGCCGTCCAACATCCTGCTCACCGCCGGGGGCACTGTGAAGGTCGCCGACTTCGGCGTCGCGACGATGACCGGCGAGTCCACGCTCACGGTGACCGGCGCGATCATGGCGACCCCGCAGTACGCGGCGCCCGAGCAGCTCCGCGGCGCGGGATCCACGCCCGAAACCGACGTCTATCAAACCGGCGTCGCGCTCTACGAGACTTTGACCGGCCATCTGCCGTTCACGGGCGACACGCCGGTGACGGTTGCGATGGCGCGCTTGTCGCAAGATCCCGCACCGATCTCGATGCCCGAGGCGCTGCCGCTGTCGAGCGTGGCGATGAAAGCGCTCGAGCGCGACCCGGCCGGCCGCTTCGCCACCGCGGCCGAGATGCGCGCTGCGCTGCTCGACGAAACGCTGCCCGCCGTCGTGCCGCTGCCCGCGGATGCGACGATGCGTCTGGACTCCTCTGATCCCGGCACGGTCGTGCTCGGGGCGGCCGCCGCACCTGCCGGCGCGGCCGCGATCCCGAATGCCGGCCGGCCACATCGGCTCCGTCGCGTCGCGCTTCGTGCGGCGTTGCTCGCGCTGATCCTGGCGCTCGTGGCGACCGGGCTGACCGCCGCGCTCTCCCGCGGCGGATCGTTCGCCGTGCCGTCGCTGACGAACATGACCGTCGATCAGGCGTCCGCGAAGGCCACGCAGCTCGGCCTGGAAGTCGCCGTCGAGACGCGGCCGAGGCCCGGGCTGCGCGAAGGGCTGGTCTTCTCGCAAGACCCGGGCCCCGGCACTTCGGTCAAGCCGGGGGCCACGCTCCGTCTGATCGCCGCCGACGGCTGCTGCACGGTGCCGGCTCTGGCCACCTACGATGGCGCGAAGAAAACGCTCGAGGATGCCGGCCTCCGGATGGGCAAGGTCACGTTCGTGTTCACCGTGGACGCGCCGCCGGGCACGGTGCTGTCGCAGCGCCCCGCCGCGGACGAGGCCGTCGCAGCGGGAACGCCGGTGGACATGGTCGTCGCCAGGGCGCCCGCGCCTCCGCCTCGCGAGCGGAACCAGGACCAGGACCAGGACAAAGGCAAAGGCAAAGGCAAAGACAAGGACGACGACTAGGATCGGCGCGTGACCGATCTGGCCGGGGCCTTCCCGCCCATTCCGCCGGGCTGCGGCCCGGTCGCGCTCCTGTCGTCCAACGAGTTCAGCCCGGCCGCGGACGAGTTCGATCACGCCATGCTCGCCGCGTCACGCGGTGCGCGCGTCGCGCTGATCGTCGCCGCAGCCGGCGCCGACGCTCCAAACGCCGCCCGCCACGGCATCGACCACTACCGCCGCTTCGGCGCAGACCCGTTCGTGGTCCCGGTCTACGAACGCGGGCACGCCGAGCGCGGCATGCTCGGGGAGCTCGACGTGCTGTTTTTGTGCGGCGGCAGCCCGCGCACGCTGCTGCGCGCGTTGCGCGGCTCGCCCCTGTGGGACGAGGCGATCGAGCGATGGCAGGGCGGCGCGACGCTGGCGGGCTCGAGCGCGGGCGCGATGGCGCTGTGCGCGCATTGCACGCTGCCCGTCCCGGGCGCACGCGTGCCCACGCGCTGGTCCGACGGGCTTGGGCCGCTTTCCGGCGTGGCCGTCGCCGTGCATGCCGACGAGCGGCCGCGCGAATGGCTGGAGCAGATCGCGGCCACCGCGTCGTGGCCGGTCGTAGCGATGGAGAGCGACACCGGCGTGATCCTGCGTGCCGGCGAAGCCCCGGCGATCGCAGGACCGCGCCGCGTCCGTGTCGTCTAGCCTGCCGTCGCGGGACGTCCGACCTTGCCGATGATGCTCGGAACCGCCTTAGGCGTGCCGAGCACGGCCTTGCCGATCGGCTCGAGCACCGCGAGCACATCCTCGGCGGCCGCGCCCAGCATCTCCACCGGCGCCAGCGCGCGGCGGTCGGTGTCCATCTCGATCATCTCTCGGAACTTGCCGCCCCCGTCGGTGATTGCGCCGCTGGCGTCGAGGAACGCGCGATCCTGGAGCGCGACGACCGTCTCCTTCAGGTCCTCCTCGCTCCACATCCGGGTGCCGGCGTAGCGTTGAAGGTCGGCGCCGATCCAGGCGGCGTTGAGCACGAGCGCCTCGACCGGACCGAGCCCGTGCGACACCAGCACCGCCACGTGCGTGTCGCCGCGGAACTCCCGCAGCGCCGTCGCCGCCTGCCACAGCGCTTCGACCGGAGCGTCGGGCCACGGCAGCGCGGCATAGCTCGCGTAGAGCCCGCGGCCTTCCTGCGGACAGCCCGTCGCGACCTCGCGAAGCATCCCGGCGGCCTTGGCGATCTCGGCGCCGTCCACCGCGGCCAGCACACGGGTCAGCGCGCGGTTCACACCGCGAAGGTTCGCGGCCCACGCGTCGGCCGGAGCGCACACGTCCCAGCGGACCGCCATCTTCACCAGCGCGGGATTCCAGTTGTAGAAGAGCCCGTGCACGACCTGCCACGGGACCGGGCCCAGCGGCGCGGCGCGCGAGCAGAAGTACGCGGGCGCGTAGTCGTCGATGCCGGCGGCGGCCATCTCTTCGCGCCAGTCGGGCGCGAACCAGTGCGCTGCGGCGACCGGCTCCAGGGCCTGAAGCAGCCGGCGTGCCTGTTCTAGATTGCTCATCTCACTCCTCGGTCGGTCGCTCGGCGGCGAGCCTTCTGATCTGCTCGACGACTTCCGCGTTCGCGAGCGTCGTCGCGTCGCCCAGGGGACGGCCGCCCGCGACGTCGCGCAGCAGACGCCGCATGATCTTGCCGGATCGCGTCTTGGGCAAATCGTCGGTCAGCACGATCGAGTGCGGCCGGGCGATCTTGCCGATCTTGGCGGCGACGTGCTCGCGCAGCTCGGCGATCAGCTTTTCGTCTCCGTGCTCGGTGCCTTTCAACGTCACGAACGCAACGATCGCCTCCCCCACCACGTCGTCGGGGCGCGACACCACGGCTGCTTCGGCGACGGCCGAGTGATCGACCAGCGCCGACTCGATCTCGAACGTGGACAGGCGGTGGCCGGCCACGTTCATGACGTCGTCGATGCGCCCGAGCAGCCACAGGCAGCCGTCCTCGTCGCGCTTGGCGCCGTCGCCCGCAAAGTAGGTCTCGGGACCGAAGCGGCCGAAGTAGGTTTGCACGTACCGGTCGTCGTCGCCGTAGACGGTCCGCGCGATCGAAGGCCACGGCTTGCGAAGCACCAGATAGCCGCCCGCGCCCGCGGGAACGCTCTGGCCTTTGTCGTCTACGACGTCGGCCTCGATCCCGGGGAACGCCCGCGTCGCCGATCCGGGCTTCAGCGGCGTGACACCCGGCAGCGGCGTGATCATGATCGCGCCCGTCTCGGTCTGCCACCACGTGTCCACGACCGGGCAACGCTCGCCGCCGATGTGCGTCCAGTACCAGATCCACGCCTCGGGGTTGATCGGCTCGCCCACGCTTCCGAGCAGCCGCAGCGACGACAGGTCGTGGCGCGCCGGATAGTCGGTGCCCCACTTCATGAACGAGCGGATCGCCGTCGGCGCGGTGTACAGGATCGTGACCTTGTAGCGCTCGATGATCTCCCACCAGCGGTCCTTGTCCGGGAAGTCCGGCGCGCCTTCGTAGAGAACGCCCGTGGTGCCGTTCGCGAGCGGCCCGTAGACGATGTAAGAGTGCCCGGTGACCCAGCCGCAGTCGGCCGCGCACCAGTACACGTCGGTCTCGGGATGGATGTCGAACACCAACCGATGCGTGGCCGCCGCGCCGGTCATGTACCCGCCGGTGGTGTGCAGGATGCCCTTGGGCTTTCCGGTGGTGCCCGAGGTGTAGAGGATGTAGAGCGGATCTTCGGCGTCCATGCGCTCGGGCTCGCACTCGGGCGCGGCGCTCTCGACCAGCTCGTGGTACCAGTGGTCGCGGCCGGCTTTCATCGCGGCGTCCGCTTGGTCGCCGATGCGGCGCACCACGACCACCGACTCGATCGAAGGCGACTGCTCGACGGCGGCGTCCACGTTGGCCTTGAGCGGAACGATCTGGCCCCGTCGCCATGCGCCGTCGCAGGTGATGACGGCTTTGGCCTGCGCGTCGTGGATCCGGTCGCGAAGCGCCTCGGGCGAGAAGCCGCCGAACACGACCGAGTGCACCGCGCCGATCCGCGCGCACGCGAGCATCGCCATCGGAAGCTCGGGCACCATGCCCATGTAGATCGCGACGCGGTCGCCCTTGCCGACGCCGAGGGATCGCAACGCGTTCGCGAACCGGCACACGTCCTCGGTGAGCTCGCGATAGGTGATCGCCCGCCGGTCACCCGGCTCGCCCTCGAAGTGATAGGCCACGCGATCCGGCGTGGCGTCGGAATGCCGGTCCAGACAGCTCACCGTGGCGTTGAGCGTGCCGCCTTCGAACCAGCGAACCCACGGCGGCGTCCAGGTCATCACGGTCTTCCAAGGGGCGAACCACGCGAGCCGCTCGGCCTGCTCGGCCCAGAACGCTTCGGGATCCTTCGCCGCGCGCCCGTAGATCTCGTCGTCGGCGACGAGCGCGCGCTCACGAAACCACGCCGGCGGCTCGATGATCCGGTTCTCCTCGAGCAGCGCGTCGATATTCTTCTCGTCGGTCACGGCGCCCCCTCCCTTTTCCGGTCCCACCGGCAACTCTATCGCGGGGCGGTTCGCCCGATCGTCCGGCGATCGAGATCGAGGTTCGTCCGCGGTCCGCGGCACCGCCCGGGCGGGTTAGTTCTTTCGGGGGATCTCATCAAACCGCCGAATCGGGCCATTGATGACCAGAGGCCGCGGACGGCATGCTTTCCCCCGGCATGATCACGAATCGGGGGTACTGGGTTGATTCATTCGCATAGCCGGACGTGGGCGCTGGCGGCAGACCATTTCGTTCGGACGGCCGACGAGCCGCTGATGACGCTTCTCGGGGCAGCGCATTCCTTGGCAAGCAATCCATCCGCACCGGACGCACATCGCCTGGCCGAGTCGGCGGCGCGCAACGCCGCCTTGCTCGCACGGCTCGTTCAGGACCTGCAGCGCATCGCTCACCGCGGTACCGCGCGCCCGCGTCGCGAGATGATCGAGGTAATGCCCGCGCTGCGTGCATCGATCGGCGCCGGAAACGTGCGCATCGACGGGGACGAGAAGCTGATCGCGATCGCGGCGTTGTCGGATCTCACCGCCTTCATCGACGCCCTCGCCGCCGCGCCGGGCGGACGCACGCATTGGGTGCACGCGCGCGAAGAGGGACCGGCGATCCAGATCAGCTTCCGGCCGGCCTTCCCGGACCGCCCGCTCGACGCCGGATTGATCCGCTCGCTCGCGGCGCCGCTCGGCCCGGTCGCGATCGGCGTCGACGGCTCGGTGACGCTGTCGATCCCCGCGCTCAACCAAGAGCCGGCCGCGGTCGACGCCGGTGCCCGCTGGCGCGCGAACTAGCCTCGCTTTGCGTTGATCTCGGCCTGCTCGCGCATGTACCGCACAACGCCGGTCTTCTTCATCGTGCCGAGCGCCAGCCCCGGCGCCAGCGCGAACGAAGCGTGCCCGATCTTGCCCAGACCCTTGGCGACGGTCACCAGCGGCTTGTTCTTCTCGACCGCCTCGATGACGCCCTTGGCGACCGACGGCGAGTCCACCGCGCCGACCGCCTTCGGCGCCGGCCGGCCCCACTCGGCGAACATGCCCGCGGTCACAAAGCTCGGACACACGACCGAGACCTCGACGCCGTGTTCCTCGAGCTCGGCGCGAAGCGAGAGGCTGAAGCCGACCACGGCATGCTTGCTGGCCGAGTAGACGGTGTTGTGCGGCACTGGGTTCAGCCCCGCGAGCGAGGCGATGTTGACGATGTGGCCGCTGCGCCGCGCCACCATCGACGGCACGATCAGACGGCTCAGCCACAGCAGGCCGGTCACGTTGGTGTCGATGATGGCCTTCATCTGATCGAGGTCCATCGACTCGAAGTCGCAGACCTGCTCGAGGCCGGCGTTGTTGACGAGCACGTCCACCGGTCCCAGCGACGACTCGACGGTGGTCACCAGCGATCGCAGGGAGCCCAGGTCGCGCAGGTCCGCCACGACCGCGATCGCCTCGGAGCCCAGCTCTTTGCGCACCGACTCGAGGTCCTCGGCGCTGCGTGCCGCGAGCGCGAGCCGGGCGCCCTTGCCGGCGAAGGCGCGGGCCATGTCCACTCCCAGGCCCCGGGATGCGCCGGTGATCAGAACGACCTTGCCGGTAAGCGGCTTCATGGTGCCCCCTCACGTCGGTGACGAGGCAAGCCTACGCGAGCGGCTCCAGATCGCGCATCCGAACCCGCGCCACGCGCCGGCCGGCGTCCCGCAGCGACCGCAGGTCGCCTTCAGCCTGGGCGTCGATGAGCGTGCCGAACGTGTAGCCACGGCCCGGGATGGCGACGTCCTCGGCGTGCATCTCGTCGGTGACGATCAGATAACCGCCACCGGCGGGCCCGCCTTTGTGCAACTGTCCGGTCGAATGCAGGTACCTGGGTCCGAAGGCGGCCGTGACGGCGATGCCGAGCCGGTCGCGCAGCGCCGTGCGCACCCGCTCGAGCACCGCGGCGTTCTCCTGGCTCGGATCCACGAACGCCAGGATCGCCAGGTACGACGGCGGCGGATCCAGCACAGCGGACGGATCCTCGAACTGCGGCGCGGCGGCACCCCCGGCCTCAAGAATCTCGCTCGTGGCTTTCTTGGCCGACGCGACGTCGGGTTGGTCGAACGGCTGGATGCCGAGCACGTGGCCCGCGACGGCGGTGGCGAACTCTTCCGCCTCGAGTTCGCCGCCGAGCCGCTCCGCCGGCGACCCGCCGTCGGCCTCGAGCACCAGGCGCGGCGCGCCCGTCGCGCCCACCCAATCGTGCCCGCCGGTATCGACGAAGAACCGGTCGTCGCCGAACACCCCCGGCTCGCCGGGCGCCTCCCCGGCGACCGGCAGGATGCCGCGGCCGTCCTTGCCGGTCGACTCGGCGATCAGCTGCTCGACCCACGCGCCGAGCGCCGCCATCGCCTCCGGATACACGAACGATGCCTTCTCGCGGCCAGCGAGTGCGGCTTCGCCGAGCGCGGCGCCGAGCACGGTGCCGGGATTGTCCGCCGCTGCGGCGCGACATCGCTGCGCCATCGTGATCGCTCCTGCGGCGAGCGCGTCGAGGTCCGCGCCGATCACGGCCGCCGGCACCAGGCCGAACAAGGACAAGGCGCTGAAGCGCCCGCCGATGTCTTCGGGATTGAGAAACAGCCCGGCGAAATCGTGCTTGCCCGCGAGCGCTTCGAGCGCGGAGCCGGGATCGGTGATCGCGACGAAATGCGTGCCGCGCTGGATGCGGCCGTAGAAGTACTGCAGATGGCTGAGCGTCTCGATCGTGGATCCCGATTTGCTGGCGACGATGAACAGGGTGCGCCGCAGATCCATCTCGCGCTCGATACGCCGCACCGCCTGCGGGTGGGTCGAGTCGAGCACGCGCAGGTCGATCGCGCCGCCGGCGACGCCCAGGATGCGGCGCATCGTCTCGGGCGCGAGCGACGAGCCGCCCATGCCCAGCAGCACGGCGCCGGTGAACCCGCCGGCCGAGGCCTGCTGCCCGA
>DATLFO010000049.1:0-4831 GCA_035541035.1 Actinomycetota bacterium | reverse complement strand
TGAGCGGTCGTGCTGACCGACGCGAGGAGAAACTCCCGCGAATTCACCGGCACGCCGGCCGCCGGCATGGCCACCGCGGCAGGCAACGACGCGACGAGCGAGGCGACACCCAAAGCGAACACCAGGACGAGGCTGCGGGTGGGTTTCATCCCGAGGGCAATTCTGCGTGGCGCCCCCGGATCCTTCGGTCATTACCGGATCGACCCAATGTCCGGATCCGGCCGGACCGGCTTCGGCAGCTTCGGCAGCTAGTTCTCGCCGTGGAAGATCTCGCTGACGGACTCGTCGGCGAAGACGGCGCGAATCGTGTCGGCGATGACCGGCGCGATCGAAAGGACCGTGATCTTGTCGATCTGCTTCTCGGCGGGCAGCGGGATCGTGTTCGTGACGACAAGCTCCTTGAGCGGCGCGTTCTTGATCCGGTCGGTCGCGGGATCCGAGAGGATGCCGTGCGTCGCGAGCGCCAGAACCTCCTCGGCCCCGAACTTCATCAGCGCTTCGGCACCGCCGCAGATCGTGCCGGCGGTGTCGATCATGTCGTCCACGAGCACGCAGCGGCGGCCGGCGACCTCACCGACGACCTCGAGGGTCTCGGAGACGTTGCGGATGTCGGTGCGGCGGCGCTTGTGCAGAATCGCGAGCGAGGTGTTAAGGCGCGCGGCAAACTTCTCGGCCACGCGAACGCGGCCCGCGTCCGGGCTGACCACGACCAGATCGCCGTCGAAGCGGTCGGCGAGGTAGTCGGCCAGGATCGGCAGTGAGGTCAGGTGATCGACGGGACGGTCGAAGAATCCTTGGATCTGCGCGGTGTGCAGGTCCACCGTCAGGATGCGGTCGGCGCCGGCCGCCTGCAGCAGGTCGGCGACCAGGCGGGCCGAGATCGGCTCGCGGCCGCGCGACTTCTTGTCCTGCCGCGCGTAGCCGTAGAACGGGATGACCGCGCTGATGCGCTTCGCGCTCGCGCGCTTGGCGGCGTCGATCATGATGAGCTGCTCCATGATCGCGCTGTTGATGGAGTCGTGCGCGCCCGAAGGGCTGTGGGTCTGAAACACGAACAGGTCGGCGCCGCGGACGTTGGAGGCGAAACGCACGTAGATCTCGCCGTTGGCGAAATCCTCGATCTCGACCTCGCCCAGGTCCACGCCCAGGTTGCGTGCGATCTCTCCCGCGAGCTCGGGGTTGGAGCGTCCTGCGACCAGAACCAGCCGCTTCTTCGTCGAGACCTCGAGTTCGCTCACTTCCCGTTCCCCTTTTTCTTCGAGTCCTTCGGTGCGGGCTTGCGCTTGCGGCGCGGCTTGGCCGGAACGCCCGCCACGACGGTATGGCCCGGGACGTCGTGGGTCACGACCGATCCGGCGCCCGTGACCGCTCCCTTGGCCAGCGTCACCGGCGCCACCAGCATGGTATCGGACCCGACCAGCACCCCGTCGCCGATGATCGTCGCCGACTTCGTCTTGGTTTCGCCGTCGTAGTTGCAGGTGATGGTGCCGGCGCCGATGTTCGAGCCCGAACCGATGGTTGCGTCGCCCATATAGGACAGGTGGGGCACCTTGCTCCCCTTGCCGACCGTCGTCTTCTTCATCTCGACGAAGGTGCCGGCCTTGGCGCCGGGCTTGAGCACGGTGCCCGGCCGCAGGCTCGCGTACGGGCCGACCGAGGCGCCGGTCTCGAGGGTGGTCTCGCGCGCGACCGCCCGGCTGATCGTGACGTCGTGGCCGATCGTGCAGTCGACCAGCTCGGCCTCGGGGCCGATCACGCAGCCGCGGCCGATCGTGGTCGCGCCGCGCAGGAACGTCATGGGCCGGATGATGGTGTCGGGGCCGGCCGTGACCGTCGCGTCGATATAGGTGGTGGCGGGATCTTCGATGGTGACGCCGCCGCGCATCAGATCGTGGGCGATCTGCGCGCGGATCACCGCCGCCGCCTCCGCGAGCTGCGCGCGGTCGTTGATGCCCATCGTCTGGCGCGCGTCGGGCGCGAGGTGCGCCTCGATGCGCTCGCCCTTGTCGCGCAGGATCTCGATCACGTCGGTCAGGTACAGCTCGCCCTGACGGTTGGCGGCCTCGACCTTGGTGAGCGCCGAGCGAAGCGCGGCGCGGTCGAAAACGTAGACGCCCGCGTTGCACTCGGTGATGACCCGCTCGGCTTCGGTCGCGTCCGCGTGCTCGACGATGCGGGCGACGCCGCCGTCGGGATCGCGCACGATGCGGCCGTAGCCAGTGGGATCGTCGAAGTGCGCGCTGAGCACCGTCGCGGCCGCGCCGGTCGCGCGATGCCGGTCGAGCAGGTCACGCATCGTGGCGGGGTCGAGCAGCGGGGTATCGCCGGGCGTGACGAGCACGTCGCCTTTGAACGCGCCGAGCGCCTCGTCGCCGACGCGAGCGGCATCGGCCGTGCCGAGCCGCTTCGTCTGCTCCGCGAAGCGAATCTTGGGATCGACGGCCTTGGCGGCGGCCTTGACGCTGTCCGCCTCACGGCCGACCACGAGCACGGTCCGGGCCGCACCGAGGCCCGCGAGCCGGCCGAGCACGTGTGCGATGACCGGCAGGCCGCACAGGTCGTGGAGCACCTTCGGGGTGCGGGACTTGAATCGCTTGGATTCGCCCGCCGCGAGGACGATCAACGCGACGGCCCGCTCGCGGATGCCGCTCGAATTGCGCTTGCTCACTTGATCCCCTTGGGTTATCATTCCACTAGCACATTCGCTGCCCCGGGAGGGGTCGAACCCCCACTAGTAGAGCCAAATTCTACTGTGCTGCCTTTACACTACGGGGCAAGAGATTCAGTCAACTTTGCGGTTATTCCTTCATACCAACCAGCGATCCTCAGGTAGAGCTCGGTGCTGCCGGTCACCTCGACGGACAAGCATCCGATATAGCCCGCTCCCACGTTTCGCCGGGTGGTTTTCGGGTTGTGCCGCTTCAACGTCGGTCGACGGAACAATTCTACAGGGACGCCAGTCACCTGCGACCAGATGCGGTGCGCCGCGTCGATATCCGCTCGCTCGTGAATCTGGACCCGAAGAACCAATTGGTCCACACCCACGCCCAGGACCGTGAGCCAGCGAAGGAAGAACCGGACCATGCCCGGATCGGAGTTGGAGAGCTTGACGCGATGCCCTCGGCTCCAGGGCTTTGATTTGGAGCCCTCGGCCCAGTAGAGCAGGACCGCGCCCTGAAGCCTCTTCTGCGCCAGCAGCGCCGCGTGCTCAGGCGTGAGCGGGATGTCCTTCAACCGATAGGACAAGGTGCTCTTCGCAACCCCTGTCTCTCGCTCGATTTCAGAATAGGACTGTCCCATCCTTCGGAGCTCGACCGCCCGATCTCGATCCATCTGAGCGGTGCGACCTGCGCCGACCAGCCCGGCGTCCTTGATCCACCGGCAGAGCAGGCCCATCGACACATTCAGCTCTACAGCGATCTGCTTGTGGGTCGCTCCGGCGCGTCGCAGCTCGATGGCGCGTTCGCGCGTGCCTTCCGCGGTCATGCCGTCTCCTCTCGCCGAGAAACGGGGAAGGCACGACTCCATGCTATGCGGTGCCTACGACAGAAACCTCTGGGAATCTAGGGGTTTTCCACCACCGGACCGCGACCGGTCGCGGTGGCGGCCGCGACGAACGCGAACCGGTCGCGAACGGCATCGGCGACCGATCCCGCGTGCGCTTCGTCGCGGCACAGGCCGATCCATGCCGGCCCGCTGCCGCTCACGATCGCACCGGCCGCTCCCGCGGAACGAAGCACGTCCCCGCCCGCCGCGAGCGACGGCAGCAGCGACACGGCGGCGTCCTGCAGATCGTTGCGCAGCAGCCCGCCGATCCGATCGACGTCGCCGCGCGCCAGCGCATCGGCGAGCTCGAACGGATCTTCGAGCGCGGGCAAGGCATTGAGGCGATCGAACTCGGCATACACCTGCACCGTGGACAGCGACGCGTCCGGGACCGCGATCACCCACCAGAGCGGATCGTGAGCGGGCAGCGGCGACAGGACCTCTCCGCGGCCGCGCACCGCACAGGTGCCGCCGCGCACGCAGAACGGCACGTCGCTGCCGATCGCCGCGCCGACCTTCTCGAGCGCCTTGCGCGACAGCCGGCCGTCCCATAGCTCGTTGAGCCCGACGAGAGCAGCGGCCGCATCGGCCGAGCCGCCGGCGAGCCCGGCCGCGACCGGAATCGTCTTGGACAGCGTCAGCGCGGCCCCCGGTGTGCGACCCAGCACCCCCCATAGGGCCCGCACCGACTTGATCACCAGGTTCGACTCGTCCTCGGGTGCCGCGCCCGGCGGCATCACGTCGAAGGCGATGCCCTCGCGCGCCGATATCTCTAGCGAGTCGAACACCGACACGGTCTGCATCACCGACTCGATCTCGTGAAACCCGTCGGGCCGGCGCGCGCCGACCGAGAGCCACAGGTTGATCTTCGCCGGCGCCAGAACCTTCATCGGCGCGGCACCCGCAGCACGGAGGCGATGGCAGCGAACTGCGGCAGGCCGAGCCGCTCGGCGCGCGTCTCCCCGGCGATGCCGGCGATCTCGAGCGCCTCCTCGATCCGTGACGGATCGACGCCCGCGTTGCGAAGCGCGGCGCGGATGGTCTTTCGGCGCTGCGCGAACCCCGCGTCGATGACGCCGAAGATCCGGTCTTTGATCCCGGCGACCGGTGCCTTCGCACGCCTGCGGATCGAGAGCACTACCGACTCGACCGCGGGCTCCGGCAGGAAGACGCGTCGCGAGACCTTGAACACCACCGACGCCTCGGCCAGATACGCGATCTTGGCGGAGACGGCGCCGTAGGGCTCGGTGCCGGGTTTGGCCACGATGCGGTCGGCCACCTCGCG
>DATLFO010000048.1:0-23261 GCA_035541035.1 Actinomycetota bacterium | reverse complement strand
GCGCTCGGCACGTTCGACCGCGTCTGGACGCCGCAGGATTGGTACAAGAACCAGGTGGCACCGCCCGGGTTCCGCCTTCCCGGCGGGATCGCGAGCGTGGGCGCGACCGCGCTGCTGACCGGCAACCTGCTGATGTTTTGGTGGCTACGCCGCCGCGGCGATATCTCCGTCGAGGTACGCGAGGTGGGCCGATGAACCTCGCGGCGCGAGCGCCGGCCGCGGCAGGGGCCGCGCCCCGGCTCGTGCTGCACCGATGGCAGGCGATCGCACTCGCCACGCTCGTTCCGGCGCTGCTGTCCGGGCTGTACGTGTCCACGAACGTGCGTGCCTCGCTCGCGCAGCGGTCGCTGCGCGCCCAGTGGGAGCCGGCGGTCGCGGCCGGCCCGGTCGCGCCCGCGACGCTCGCGGCCCGCGCGTTCACGCCCGGCGAGCCGGTGGCGCGACTCGGGATCGCCGCCACCGGCGCCGACCTGATCGTGGTGGCCGGCGGGAACGGCGCGCGGCAAGGGCCGGCGCTCGCGGCCGGCAGCGCGTACCCGGGCCTGCCCGGCGTGAGCGTGATCGAGGCCGGCCGTTTCGGCTACGGCAACATGTTCCTGCATCTGGACCGTCTGATTCCCGGCGACACGATCGTGGTCGAGACGCTCGCCGGCGTGCGCCGGTTCACCGTTCGCAGCGTCCGAGTGCTTCCCGCATCGGCGATCGATCCGCGCGAAGACTCCGTCACGCCGGTGCTGCTGCTCGCCGCGCCGGCGCGCGCGTGGGGAAGCAGCGATCGCATCGTGGTGCGCGCCGAATCCGCGGGAGCCGCCCGATGACGCATCGCATGGCCGACGCCTTCGTGCGCACGCGCGTGGCGTTGATGCTCGTGGTGATGACCGCGCTGGCGTGGACGGTCGTGACGCTGATGGGCCGCGGCACCGGCCCTTACCGGGCCGGCGAGCTGCCGGATCTGGCGGGCTTGCCGATCTTGGTTCCGCAGATCGAGCGCCTCGCACCGCCGCGAGACCTGATGCCCGGGGCGCCGGCTCCCGCCCCGCCGCCGGAGGGATCGCCGTGACCCGGCGCGAGCCTCGCCACGCCGACGAGTGGGACGCGCGGCCCGCCGAGCCGGCGCCGCCCCGGCCGGGCGAGCCGGTCCCGTCCTACGAGCAGCCGGCGCGCACGCCGCGCAACCGGCGCGAGGCGGCGCGATGGGAACGCGAGATGGAAGAGCGCTCGAAGCTCGGCTGGGACACGCCGATCAACCGCCGCGCGTTCCTGGACCTGTCCAAGCGCCTCGGCCTCGGGGCGGCGGCCGCCTCGGCCGCGTTCCCCGCCTTCCTGGCCGCCTGCGGCCGCACCGCCTCGTCGCTGTCGCCCTCGCGCGGCGCGAAGTTCGACGTGGGCGGCGGCGCGGACGGCGACACGATCAACATCGGGGCGATCTCGATCTACTCGGGCGTCGGTGCGTTCGTGGGCAAGCTGCTCGACCGCGGCGCCGGGCTGGCGACGAAGCAGATCAACCGCCACGGGCTGCCGGACCCGGCGATCATGTCCTCGCGCAACGGGTTTCCCGACTTCGAGGCCTACCGCAAGCAGGACCTCGGCGGCATCAAGATCGGGGACCGCACCGTGAAGCTGCGGCTGATCACGCGCGACGACAACCTTTCGGCACAGGTCGCGGTCTCCGCGATCCAAGAGATGATCACCTCGTTCAACATCAAGGGGCTGATCTTCGCCGGCCTCTACGACGACATCTACGCCGCCAAGCGGCTGCTGCAGCAGTACAACTTGCCCGCCATCGCGGCCTACGGCGACATCGCCAGCGTCGGGCAGCTCTATCCGCAGACCGATTACCGGCAGCTGTTCCAGATGTTTCCGCCCGACAAGTGGGGCATCGAGATCGCGCTCGAGGAGTACTCGATCGCCGACCGCGGCTACCGCCGCTTCGCCTATCTGGGGGACAACACCGCGATCGGCGCGCAAGGCAAGCGCCTGATCGGCGAGACCCTCGCCAAGAGCGGAAACCGGCTGCTCGCGGCCGAGCAGTACAACGTCGGCGACGTGGACATGACCGCGCAGCTGCAGCGCATCCGCTCGACGAACCCGCATGTGCTGATGATCTGGGGCATCGCGGGTGACACGGCGCACGCGCTCGAAAGCCTGAAGCGACTCGACGCCGTCTATCTCAACCGGACGACCGCGCTGCGCGGCCCGGGATGGCATCCGCAGATCATCGGCTTCGAGGGCGGCGCGGCCGAGCGCACGTTCGCGGTCTTGGCCGGCGACGCCGCGCGCGTGGGCACGATGTCGTACTGGTACATGGGCGGGATCGGCTACATCCCCGAGTTCCAGCCGGCCGTGGATCTGTTCAAGGAAGAGTTCGGCGACTCGCCCACGGGCGGCGAGAACAACCCGGCCGACGCGGTGTTCCTGTTCGCGAAGGCGTTCCAGGACGCGCAGTCCACCGACGGCGACAAGGTCATCGCGGCGCTCGAGAGCATGGAGAAGGGCATCAACTTCTCCTCGATCGCGCCGCACACGTTCTCGAAAGACCGGCACATCTCGCTCGAGAAGGACGACATGGTGGGCATCACGCTCGAGCGCGGGCGGGCGGCCCCGGCCGATCCGCCCTACACGCTCGGCACCGAGTTCACCGGCAACGACGACCTCGGCATCAAGCCGTTCAACCCGCCCGGTTACATCGGACCGACGATGTTCATGCGCTTCAACCAGGACGGCCTGCGACGAAAGCACCGGAAACTGTTCGTGGACGTGATGCTCAAGCAAGGCTTCGGGACCCAATGCACGAAGCGGCCGGATCCCGGCAGCGACTGGGGTTTCCGTCTGACGAACGAGTGCGACATCCACTAAGGGGGGGCGTTGGAGTTTCTGCAGGCGATCGTGCTCGGTCTGACGACCGGGGGCGTGTACGCGCTGATCGCACTGGCGTTCTCGATCATCTACATGACGACCCGCGTGATCAACTTCGCGCAGGGCGAGGTGCTGATGATCGGTGCCTACCTGTACTTCTTTGCGGTCTCCAGCGGCGGCAACGCGCTCGGGTTGCCGTGGCCGCTCGCGCTGGTGATCGCGTTGTTCGGCGCGACGATCGTCGGGCTGGTCGTGCATCTGATCTCGATCGCGCCGCTGGGCAAGTTCGATCCGAACACCAACATCGGGTGGATCCTGACGACCTTGTCGGTGTCGCTGATCTTCGTCGAGGTCGTGCGGAACCTGGCCGGCGAGCAGGCCAAGCGCGTCGAGCCGGTGATCAGCTCGATCGGCGGAAAGTCCACCGTGTTCAGCATCGAGCCGAAGCAGTATCTAGTGCTCGTGGTGGGCCTGGCGCTCGCGGTCGTGCTCGAGGTCGTGCACTCCAAGACGCAGCTCGGCCGGGCCCTTCGCGCTACCGCGCACGACAAGGCGACCGCGAGTCTGATGGGGATCAACACCGGCTTCATGGTTCGTTACTCGTTCGCGCTCGCCGGGCTGCTCGCCGGCGTCGGCGGATGGCTCCTCGGGCCGATCATCTTCGTCTCGGCCGACATGGGCACGCTCGTGGGCCTCACCGCGTTCGTCGCCGCCGTCGTCGGCGGGATCGGCTCGACGCGCGGCGCGCTGGTAGGCGGGCTCACGATCGGCGTCGTCGAGTCGCTCGCCAAGCAGGCCGGCGCGGGCGAGTGGACCTCGGCGCTGGTGTTCTTGACCTTGATCGTGATCCTGGTCGTGAAGCCGACCGGCATACTGGGCGAAGCCCTGATCGAGAAGGTGTAGGCGCGTGACGATGCTCGACCGGCTCAAAGAGGCGAACCGCACGGCGGTCGCGGAACGGGACCGCCGGCGCGCGCTGAAAGCCTGGACGCGCGCGCGGGCCGCCGGCGCTCCCGCCGCCGCGCGGCCGCCGTCGGTCTTGCCCGAGGCGGCGGCCGAGATGGCGCTGCGCCCGGAGCCGCGACTGAGCGTCTTCGCGACCCCGGGCGGGATCGCGTTCACGCTGCTGCTGATCGCGCTGCTTGCCTGGCCGTTCGCGCTCCCCGGCTTCGATCCCTCGACGTTCCTGGAGGTTCAAAAGATCCTGGCGGCGACAATCGTGGTCATCGGCCTCAACCTCATCGCCGGGTTCACCGGCCAGCTTTCGCTGGGCCAGAAGATCTTCGTGCTCATCGGCGGCTACACGGTGGGCGTGATGACGACGCGATTCGACTCGAGCCTGCTCGGCAATCACTGGATCTCGCTCGTCGTGGCGATCGCGCTCGGAGCGGCGGCGGGTGCGATGCTCGGCTTGCCGGCCCTGCGGGTCAAGGGCGCGTACCTGTCCATCGTGACGCTGGCGTTCGTGCCGATCTTCTACACGCTGTTCAACAGCGAGCTTCTCAAGCCGGTCTTCGGCGGCGCGCAAGGCATCGGCGACATCGCCACCCCGATCGGCAACATTGCCCGGCCACCGAACCGAACCATCAACATCCCGTTCACCGGCACGGCGATGACCGACGTCGACTACTACCTGGTCCTGGTGCTGATCTTCGGGCTCCTGTTCTTCCTGGCACGCAACATCGTCAAGAGCCGGTGGGGCCGGGCCATGACCGCCGTGCGCGAATCCGAGATCGCCGCGAAGTCCTCGGGCGTGCGCGTCTACAAGGTCAAGGTGGCCGCGTTCATGGTCTCGGCGGCTTATGCCTCGCTCGCCGGCGCCCTCCTCACCTCATTCTCGACCGCGCAGATCTCGCCCGAGTCGGCCGCGGCGGTCCACATCCGCGACTCGTTCGTCTACGTCGTGATGATGATCATCGGCGGCACCGGCACGCTGGCCGGGCCGCTGGTCGGCGCGGCGCTGGTGTCGCTGATCCGGTTGCTGATCCCGAAGGTCGGCGAGATCCTGGACTTCGACCTCAAGCGCTGGACGACCACCCTGCTGGCGATCCTCGCGCTGGTGAGCGTCGTCGCCGCTCCGGGCGGAACCGTCGGGATCATCAACGACCGCATTCACCGGCGCCGCACGCGCCACCGCTATCGCAACCCGCCGCCGCGGCCGCCGGCGCTGCCGGCCTCGCTGGTGCGCCCCACGCCGCGCGAGGACGCCGCCACCGGGGACGTGGTGCTCGAGACACGCGAAATGTCGAAGATCTTCGGCGGCTTGCGCGCCAACGATTCGGTATCGATCCGCGTCGAGCGCGGCACCGTCCATTCGCTCATCGGCCCGAACGGCTCGGGCAAGACCACATTCATCAACGTCGTCACGGGCGTGTACGCACCCGAGGAAGGATCGGTGTATTTCGCGGGCGAACGCATCGACGGACAACCGGCCTTCATCACCGTCGAGCGCGGCATGGGCCGCACGTTCCAGAACCTCCAGCTGTGGCGCCGCATGACCGTCCTTGAGAACGTCATGGTCGGCATGCACGTGCGCGTGGGCTCCGGGTTCATCGGCAACATGGTTCGCACCGGCCGGTCGCGGCGCGAGGAGGCTCGCATCAAGGCCCGCGCGATGGGCCTGCTCCAGTTCGTGGGGCTGGAGGACGTGGCCGACCAGCTCGCCGGAACGCTGCCGTACGGCAAGCAGCGATACCTCGAGATCGCGCGCGCGCTCGCGCTCGATCCGGTGCTGCTGATCCTGGACGAGCCGGCCGCAGGCTTGAACCCGGCCGAAGTTCACGATCTGATGGACCTGATCCGGCGAATCCAGCGCACCGGCATCACCGTGTTCCTGATCGAGCACCATATGGATCTGGTAATGGGCGTGAGCGACCGAATCAGCGTGCTCGACTACGGCAGCAAGATCGCCGACGGGACTCCCGCCGAGATCCAAGCGGACCAGCGCGTCGTCGAGGCGTACCTCGGCGCCGAGGCCCACGTCTAGGAGCGACGATGCCCGCGAAGAAGAAAGCAGCGGCCGCGAAGAAGGCCCTCCCGAAAAAGGCCCCGGGGAAAAAGACCCCGCGGACTGCGGCATCCGCGAAGACGCCCGCACCGAAGAAGAAGCAGGCTGCGCGGAAGAACCCTGCGAAGAAGCCCGCCGCCGCGCGGCCGCGAGTCCGGCGCGACGACGACCTGCCGCCCGAGCTCGCGATCGAGCACGAAGGAGCGATTCCCGACGCGGTGCTCGCGGCCGCGCAACGCACGACCGAGCGCCAGCTCGCGTCCCGCGAGGTCCGCAGGGACGCCGCGAAGGAGCGACGAGAGGCGATCGGAACCGAGGAGCCCGAGGCTGCCCTGACCCGTCTCGCGGCGGCCTCGGTCCCGGGCGCGGTCGTCGAGGAACGCATGGCGCACGAAACGCATGACACGCTCACGATCAACGAGCCGGAGCCGATCTCCGGCGTTCGCGTCGCCCCCGCCGGGCCGGCACCCGCGCGCGACCGCGGCGGCGTCGTGATCGAAGTGGAGAACCTGCACGTCTTCTACGGCGCGGTCCAGGCGCTGCGCGGCGTGTCGTTCCGGGTCCACGAGGGCGAGACCGTCGCCATCATCGGCTCGAACGGAGCGGGCAAGACCACGACGCTCAAGACCGTCTCCGGGGTCAGCGAGCTTCACAAGACCGTACGAGGGCACATCACGATCATGGGCCGGCGCGTGGAGACGTGGCCGGCGCACAAGATCGCGCGACTCGGCGTCGCTCACTCGCCCGAAGGCCGCAAGGTCTTTCCGAACCAGACCGTGCGCGACAACCTGATGCTTGGCGCGTTCGGCCGCCGCGATGCCGACGTCGAACGCGACATCCGCCGCATGGAGGAGCGCTTCCCGATCCTCGGTGAGCGGCGTTCCCAGCCGGCGGGGCTGATGTCGGGCGGCGAGCAGCAGATGCTCGCGATGGCGCGCGCGCTGATGGCGCGTCCTCGGGTGCTGCTCTTCGACGAGCCGTCGATGGGCCTCGCTCCCCTGATCGTCAAGCAGATCTTCGAGATCATCCAGGAGCTTAAGCGTGAAGGAATCACGATCCTGCTGGTGGAGCAGATGGCCTTTCAGGCGCTGGCGATCGCGGACCGCGGCTACGTGCTCGAGACGGGCGAGATCACCATGGAGGGGAGCGGAATCACCCTGCTCGAAGACCGCCGCGTCATGGAGGCGTACCTCGGAGCCTGATCACACCGAAGACACGAAGAGGCCCGCGATCGGTGTCGCGGGCCTCGTCGTTTTCTTGCGGGGGGACTGTTCCTCAGCTTTCCTGGGTATCCACCAGCTCCGCCCGCACGATCAAGCGGTTCTTGGACGTGTGCGGTGGATCGCACGTGGTCAGCGTCAGGACAGGGGTGGGGGTGGGAGCGATCACGGTCCAATCGAGCGGATGCGTGATCCACGGGTTGGGATGCCCGTCGAACGGGGGCATCACTCGATACGTGTAATTGCCGAGCGGCGTGGTCAGGATGATCGTGTCCCCGGCCTTGAGCCGGTCCAGGTCGCGGAACGGCTGGCCGAAGCCGGTTCGATGCCCGGCGATGGCGACGTTGCCGACGTCGCCGGGAAGCGCGGATTCCGGGTAATGCCCGGCACCCGCGCGCAGCGCGTTGCCGGAGACGCCTTCGACCACGATCACGTCGACCTTCAGCTTGGGGATCTGCAAGCGAGTCAGCGCCTCGCCCTCACCGACAGCCGCGCCGACGGTATCGGTCTTGTAGGCGTTGAGGAGCTCGCTGCTGGCGAACTGCTTCGCCTTGTCCTTCTGGATCTGGTTGGCCCAGATCTGCGTTGCGAACGGGTAGGTCATCATTCCGACGCCGGTGACGGCGAGCAGCGACACGAGCACCCAAAGCACCCGGCGGCCTCCCGGCCGGCGACGTGATGCGTCGGCGAGGAAGCCGATCGTGGCGCCGAAGCGCTTGACCGGGTTCTCCTTGCGCGGCGCCGTCGTCTTGGGCGCGTAGCCCGACCCTTCGGCGGGCCAGCTCTCTCGCTGGGTCATCGTTTCCTCTCCGTCTTCGTCGACCTGGTGATGCAGGGCCGGCGGCGGGTGCCGGCCCTCCGTTCTTCAACGAGCGGCGTCTGCGCAGGACGCGCCCGGTGCGGCCGGGTGTGCCCGTTGTGTATCTGTAAACTCCGCTCCGCTGAGAACGCCCTGAGAAGGAACTCGCTCGCTTCCGGTTTCGGCGGGTTTGCCCGCCGCTCATCCGTCCTCGAGCGCGTCCAGACGCTTGTCCCCGCCCGCCGGGATCTTGCGGAAATCCCACGAGACGGTGCGTTCCGGGCGCATCTTCAGCCAGCGGTGGCTGCGCACGGCAGGCACATCGATACCCTGCCAGTACTTGCGGCCGAACTCCGCGCGGATCGCGTCGATCTCGGCATCGTCGTCGGCGTTCTCGAAGCGTCCGTACAGCACGACCCCGCGGAGCTCGCCGTAGTTCACGCCCGCATCGACGCACACCGAAGACGGCGAGCCGTGCTCGACGTCGCGGGTGCGCCGCGAGCGGATCAGCGAGTTGATGTAGATCGTGCCGTCGCGCCAGACGAACCACATCGGGATCACGTGCGGCCATCCGTCGGGAGAGACGGTGGCGACCCGCGCGGTGCGTTCGGCAGCGAGGACCTCATCGATCTCGGCCAGCGTGAGGCGAAGCTTTTCGCGTGGGACGGGCATGGCCGAAGCCTACCGCGCGCCGCCGCAGCCGCGCGGTTCAGCGACGGTAGGTGAGGAGGCCGGGATCGGCCGCGGCGGCCGCGGCGGCACGAATCCGGCGCCCGGCCCAGCCGGTTAGAAACACCGCCCGGGCTTCGATCTCGACGGCGACGACGGCCGTCGCCGTGCCCGGCTCGCATTCGCACGAGACCACGGTTGCTCCGTTGCCGGCGGCGTGCCGCTCAGCGGCGGCCCGCGGGTCTTGGCCCGAGGAAAGCGCGGGAATCTGCTCGGCCACGGCCGCGAGCACGGCCGCGTCCGCGGCGGCCTGTGCGCGCGCGCGGAGCATCAGCATCGTGCCGGCGTCGGCGACGGCAAGGCCGCCGAGCATCATCATGAATGCCCCGGCGCACAACAGAATCGTGACCGTGCCCCGGTCCTCGCCGAGGGCCGGTGGCGTCGTTCGGGCATCGATCACGGCGGGTCCCGCTCCACGCGCATCCACACCGTCGCGTTCAGGGTGACCTCGGGTGCGTAGCGGCCCACGAACGGCACCAGCATTCGCGGACGGTAAACGACCGTGACGCGCGCAGCCGTCCCGGCGGGCCGAGCCTCAGGGGCGATCTCGATGCCGGCCCGCTCGCGTTCGAGCCGCCCGGCTTCGAGCGCGGCCTCTTCGGCGGCGGAGGCGTCGTTGGCCAGCGCGAGCGCGCGAGCGCCTTCGCGTGCGGCGTGCGCAACGCGCATCTGATCCCACGCCAGCAGCGAGACCTGCACCACCACGAGCATGGCGATCGCTACCAGCGGCGCCACGACGGAGAATTCGACGGACGCCGACCCGCGATGAAGGATCTGCCGCTTTTCCTCAAAGGCCCGACACCTTGATCCGCGGATTTGCGGCGAACGGGTCAACACGAACGCCCACGATGCAGGCATTCCGCCTCATTGGTTGAAGTCTTGCCCAAAACCATCCGAAGGGGGAGGAGCGTATGCGTTTGCGTCGTATCGTCGCCGCTGCGGCCGTCGCGGCCGTTGCGCTGATGCCCGGGTCCGGCCATGCTCTCGGCGAGGTGAAGCGGAACGTGCCGGGCAGCATCTGCACGGTCGGGGACGCCTCGCTCGCCTACAACGCCGTGAGCGGGACCTGGACCGCCGACTCGAACCTCACCTGCCACGACGGCACCGCGTCGGTGAACCACCCGATTCTGGCGTACGAGCTGACGTTGGCGCACGTGCAAGGGGTCGATGTCTCGCTGACCGGAGCCACGCTCAAGCGGGTTCCCGTGGCCGCGAGCGGCCGCCTGGGTTGCGAGGACTGCTGGCGGATCCAGGGACAGGCGAAGCGGACGTCGCTCGTGCAAGGCGTCTATGTCGTCATCACGCAGGGGTGGGTGACGCAGACCGAGGGTGGCCTGCGCTACGGCACGCACGAGACGTGCTTCGTCGTCATGGGCAACAACGCCGGCCCGGCAACCGCGATCCCGGGCTGCACTCTGTAGCGTGGCCTTTTCCGGGGGCGCGGCGATCCTGCCGCGCCCCCTTCGCTTTGCTCGCCTCACGACGAGAACATCGAAACGACGCGATCGAAGATGCTCTGGAAGAAGGACGTGATCGCGCCGCCCTTGGCCCAGTTCAGAAGCAGCAGAGCAATCGTGGCGGCCACCAGCGTGACGAGCGTGTACTCGGCGGTTGCGGAGCCGCGTTCGCTGCGGATGAGGCGCATCGGGTCTCCTTTCATCGGGAGCCGCGACGCTACTGCGCCTTGCCCCAGGCCTCCATTCCCGGCGAAACAGGCAAATCTCGCCCATCGGCTTCGATCGCCCAGACCGGGGCGTCCCGAACCGGGGAACCGGTCGCAGAAGGCATCGAGGCCCCGGACCTCGTATATATGAAGGAACCCACCGAAACCCTTTAGGAGGATCCGAATGCTGCGCCGGCATCTGCTGCTGTTAGCCGTGGTTACGTCCGTGCTCGTCTCGGGGTTCTCGACGTCGGCGTCGACGACCCTCACGCTCGGACGGCAGCATCTGGCCGACAACCCCATCTCCTGGGACGGAACGGTGACGCGTCCGGCGACCTCGCGCAGCGAGTGCGCGACGGTAGCGGGCACGCCGCTGGACTGCACCAGCGGCGCCGTCCCGAGCGGGACGGACTCGCAGACCTACGTCGCCTCGCTGGGCAGCGCGCGGCGCGCACGAGTGACGACCTGGGTCCAGTGGCCGGGGTCGGACTCGCTCGCGGTGTGGATCCTGGACGACCAGGGCAACGTCGTTCGCTCCCGCAGCGGCAACGGCTCGGCGATCCTGTCCTACACCGTGCTCAATCACAAGCGCTACGAGGTGCGTGTGGTCGGCAGCGTCAACGCGAACACGCAGTACACCGCCTACACTTTCATCCGCCGCCTCGAAGGCCAGAACTACAACGGCCCGGGCAAGCTGAAGTATCCGACCAAGGACATCTTCGCAACGGTCGACATTCCGATCAACGTGGTGTTCGTCGGATTCGACGACGCCGAGGTGCAGGCCAACAAACAGCGCGTGCTCGACCAGATGCCCGAGGCGTTCCGGCCTGTGATCCGCATCGGCGGCTCGCGCACCGGCGGCGACGGGCTCGTGCAACGCGAAGGCGGCCCGCAGGCCCGCCGGCTCAGCGGCCTGAGCGGAAGCCAGATCGAGATCGAGCCGATCGAGTATCGCTACAAGCCGCGCATCGTCACGGCGAGCGAGGACTACAGCAAGAAGTTCTTCGCGGCCGCGAAGGCCGCGACCCAGGAAGGCGACTACCAGCTCCCCTACGACCGGGAGTTCATCGAGCGCTATAACGCGCGCGCGGCGGCGCTGCGCGGCATCAACCAGGTCTCGCCCAACTCCCCGATCGACTTCGTCGACGGCATCTCGCTCGAGGACTGGGTCGCCAAGAACCCGCCGGCCGCCGACATCAGCTTCGACCTGTCGAAGCCCGCCAGCGGCTACACCTACTTCGTTGTGGACTCGTATCGGCCCGCGTACGCGGGCGAGTTCTTCAACCTGAGCCGCTACCACAACTTCCGCGTGATGAACGAGACCACGCTGGATCCGGACTCGGGCACGCAGAACGGCTTCGACTGGGGCCGCGTGTGGGGCGGCCGCTACCGGTTCTTGATGCTCGACACCGGCGCGGCCCCGAACGCCTGGGAGGCCGCGCACTACCCGACCACGAAGATCTTCCGCGTCAGCGGCAACGGTGATTCGTCGATTACCGATCCGCCCGTGTGGCACTACAACACGGCCACCATCGGCGACTTCTACGACAAGGTCGGCGAGGACGTGCAGTTCGCGCTGTGGATGCGCTTCACACGCGGTTATCTGTACCGTCCGAAGGCCTACGAGAAGTTCATCCTCGCCGGCAACACCTGGCACGACGCCGACGCGTACGTGCCGTGGCCCTCGAAGCTCGAGGACCTCTACAAGGATCAGCTGATCCTCAAGAACTACGCCGAGCTGATTCCCTACGCGGAGTGGAAGGGTTTCTCGAACTTCAAGTATCTGTCGAAAGGCGATCCGGAGCAGGACGCGATCGATGACGGAAAGCGCCGCTCCATCAACGGGGCGCCGGTTCCGTTCGCGGTCAGCACCGATCCGGTGATGAGCCTGATCAACCGGAACCGCGACACGTACGCGCCGCTCGAGGTCGGGGCGTTCACGGTCCCGGTTCTGAACGTGGTGTTCCAGAGCCTGCACACGTTCTCGCTTCCGGCGATCGTGGGCGGCATCGCCGCCGGCGAAGACGGCGAGCCCTGGGGTCAGATCCAGAACGTCAACGACCGCACCAAGACGCCGACCGCCACTACCACGGTCAAGGACTCGTCGGGAACCGAGCGCGCGCCGCTGGGCCCCGATGTGCGCGAGTCGCTGCTGAACACGGTTCCGGGCGGCGTGGACAACGTCGCACGGTTCGGCTTCACATCGACGGCGTTCCACGAGGCCGGGCACTTCTTCGGCCTTTCGCACACGCACGACGCGGTCGCCTACGACCCCGCCATCGATAGCGACGCGTCGAGCCCGACCGGCTACTACGACACGATCGACTGGATGTACACGACCACCGCGAGCCCGATGGGCTACGGCTGGCAATACAACAAGTTCGAGGTGCTCGACAAGGACAACATCTGGATCGGGCACACGCTGGAGTGGCTGAAGGAGGCGCAAGAAGCGATCGCGGACTCGTACGCGGCTTTCGACGTTCGTCGACGCACGAAGCTGACCGCCGCGGTGGACTGGCGGGCTCGCACGGCCGAGTCGTACATGAACGCCTCGGTCAAGGCGCTGAAGGAAGGCCGCTACCTCGACGCCGTCACCGCGGCCAAGAGCGCGATGCGCTGGGGCTACTGGACGCTCAACATGGCCGCATGGACGGTCGTGCCCGGCTACCGCGACGCGGTGAAGGCCAACGCGACCGCGACGGCCGCTTCGGCTGCGATCATGCCGGCCGCGGTGATGCGCACGCGCCGCCGCCGTCTCGCCGCGTAACACGGTCGCCCGTTCTCATCGGCCGGTCCCGAAAGTTGGGACCGGCCGGTCCCTTTCGCGGGGGGCCCGGCGCCGCGTAGGATCGACGGCAGGAAACGCATCAGCCGCAACCTGAAGGGAGACCGGGATGTCCGAGAGCATTTATCGCGTCACCGAAGTGATCGGAACGAGTCCAACCTCGTGGGAGGACGCCGCCAAGAACGCGGTGGAGACGGCGGCCAAGACGCTGCGCGATCTCCGTGTCGGCGAGATCTCGAAGCTGGACGTGACCATAGAGAACGGCCAGGTCACCGCCTACCGGGCGCGCGTGGGAATCTCGTTCAAGTACGACGCCTGATCGCGTCCTAGGGCCCGCCGCCGAGCGAGCGGATCGCCACGATCAGCGACGGGGCGATCGCGAGCAGCGCGAAGGCGGGCAGGAAGCACAGCGTTAACGGGAAAAGCATGCGGACGGGCGCGGCGAGTGCCTGCTCGCGCGCCCGGTCGCATGCCGCGGCGCGCGCCTCAGCGGCCGACGCGGCAAGCGTGTCGGCCAGCGGCGATCCGTAGCGCGCGGCGCGGCGCATTGCCGCGACGACCGCGGCGACGGCGGGGGACGCCGCGCGCTCGCTCCAGACCTTGAGCGCGTCGCCCCAAGGCAGTCCCGCGTCGAGCGCGTTGACCGCGCGGCGCATGCTTTCCCCGAGCGGTCCTGCGGTGGCGGCGGATACGCGCCGCAGCGCGGGATCCAGGCCCATGCCGCCGATCACGCATACGGCCAGCAGGTCCAGGGCGTCGGGCAAGGCCTCGGTCACGGCCTCGACGCGCGCGCGTTCGGCGCGCGCGTCGGCAGCGCCGGCGAGCCGCCATCCGCAGCCGGCGAGCAGCACCGACGCCACGATCGCCGATGGCATGGGCGCGAGCGCCAGTCCCGTGAGGCACCCGGCCGATGCGAAGACCAGGCGCCGTCCGGCCAGGCGATCCGACGCTCCGGCCCGGAGCACGCCCGGCAGCCGAGCGCCGATCCGCTCGTAACGCGCGGGCCTCGCGCGCGCCTCACGCGCCCCACGCGCATTTCGCGCCCCACGCGGCTCGCGGGGCTCACGCGGCTCGCGGGCATCGCGCGGCGCACGCGCGACGGCCAGGCGAGCGCGGCGTCTCATGGCGACAGCTTTCTCATCCAGAGCAGGCCGGCGATCTCGAGCGCCCCGCCGGCGGCGAGCAGCCCCCAACCGATCGGGGTTCGCAGAAGCAGATGCATCTGCTCGCGCGATGCGGCTCCGGTCAAGAAAAGGAACACGACCGGCAGCGCCGCGACGACCCAGACGGACATGCGCGCCTGGGTGCTGGCGACGCGCGCCTCTCGCGCGATCCGGGCCCGGTCGCGCGAGGCCTGCGCGAGCACGTCGAGCATCCGCGGGAGATCGCCGCCGCTTTCGGCGCCGAGCGTGATCGCAGCGGCCACGATTCCGGCCCGCTCGGTTCCCGCGTGCCGCGCGAACGTCTCGAGCGCCTCGCGGCGGGTCGCGCCGAACCGCGTCGCGTTCCGCATCGCCCCGACCGCGTCGGCCAGCACGGCGGGCGGCTCCAGATCGTCGATCGCGTTTCCGAGCGAGGCGCCGGCGCGCATCGCCGCCGAGAGGCCGTCGAGCATCGCGGGCAAGGCTTCGTCGACGCGGACGGCGCGCGTTCGGATGCGCCGTCGCACGGCGCCTGCGGAGACGGCGATCGCCGCGCCGGCCGCGACCGCGGCGGCCGCAACGCCCATCCAGAGCCAGCCCGCGGCCGCGGCCGCGCCCGTCCATCCGAGCGTGCGGACCAGGAACCGCGACGAAGGCTCGTCGCTGCCGGACTCGGCCAGGCGCGCGGCGATCCGGCGCCCGGCGCGCGAGCGGTCGATCCGGGCGGACAGGCTTCGCCGCGCGACCGGCCGAAGACGTCTGGCTCGGCGGCCTACCGCCATCGCGAACCGCGGCCTTTCATGACGGCCGGCTCAATGCCCGTCCTCACCAGCCCCGACCCATCAAGGATTGCGACCGGCTCGGCGACGACGTCGTCTTCGTTCAGACGCACCTGGGCGACCTCGGTGACGCGGCGCGTGCCGGCGCCGCGCTCCAGGTGCAGGATCAGGTCGATGCCGGCGCCGATCTGCCGGCGCGCGGCCTGCACGGTCAGCGGAGCGCCGCTCATCAGCACCAGCGCCTCGATGCGCGCGAGCAGATCGCTGCACGAGTTGGCGTGCACGGTGCTCATCGATCCTTCGTGTCCGCTGTTCATTGCCTGCAGCATGTCGAGCGCCTCGCCGCCGCGAACCTCGCCGACGACGATCCGGTCGGGCCGCATGCGCAGCGCGTTGCGGACCAGGTCGCGGATCGTGACCATGCCGCGGCCCTCCACGTTGGGCGGCCGCGTCTGCAGGGCGACCACGTGCGGCTGCTGCAGGCGAAGCTCCGCGGCGTCTTCGATCGTGACGATCCGCTCGCCCGGAGGGATGAACGACGACAGGGTGTTGAGCAGCGTGGTCTTTCCGGCGCCGGTGCCGCCCGACACGACGATGTTGGCGCGGGCCCGGACGCAGGCAGCGAGCATCTCACACACCTCGGCCGTCCATGTCCCGGAGACGATCATGTCGTCGGGCGTGATCGCGCGGGCGGCGAAGCGGCGAATCGTCAGCGCCGGCCCGCCGACCGCCAGCGGCGGGATGATCGCGTGGACGCGGCTGCCGTCCGGCAGGCGGGCATCGACCCACGGCATCGACTCGTCGATGCGCAGCCCGAGCGGCGCCACGATCCGTTCGATCGCATGCATGACCGCCCGCGGGTCGCTCATCGCCAAACCGGCGTCGTCGATGAGGCCGTCGCGCTCGACGTAGACGCGGCCGGACGGGATGACCATGATCTCGGTGACGGCCGGGTCGCGCATCAGCTGCTCGAGCGGCCCGAGCCCCACGACCGAGTCCGCGATGTCGTGCACCAGGGCCGCGATCTCGCGCGGCGGAAGCGCAAGACCCTCGTCGGCGAGCATCCGCGCCACCGCCTCGCGCACGCGGATGCGCCGCTCGAACCGCGACTCCAGCGACAGCAGATCTCCGCGTTCGGCGAGCCGCGCCTGGACGCGGCCGCGAAGGTCCGCGTCGATCACGGCGCATCCCCGATCCGTGCGGCGAGTCGCATGAGCGCGCGGCGACCCGGCCCGCGCCGCGCGAGCCGCCCGAGGTCCGCCGCACGGGCGATGCGCCTATCGGCCGGCACGACGAAGATCTCGCCTAGGCCCAGCGCGCGGCGCGCTTGGCGCGGACGCACCCGTCCACGCGCCGCCATGTTCAAAACCACGTGCGTTGCGTCCAGCGCTGCGGCTGCGCGCACCGATCCGACGTCGGAACCGCACACCACGATCGTCGCGTCGGCATCGGGGGCCGCGCCGTCGACGACCACGATCGGCGAAGCGGCCCGCATGCATGCAACGAGCGGCGGGGTGGCGGCCGACGGCGCGGGCCCGCCGAAGATGCACGGCGCGCCGCTCGCATGTGCGGCCGCCATGGCGCGCAGGGCCTTCACCGAAGGCTCGGCCGCCAGCCCGTGCGCGTCCGACAGCGTGACGAGCCCGTCACCGGCCGCGAACAACATCTGACCGGCCTCGCCGCCGCGGATGTCCACCAGCAGCGTGTCCCGTGCGAATCGCGCAGCGAGGTACGCCGCGACCGTCGTCGCACCTGCTCCGCCGCGCGCGCCGACGACGGCGATCACCCGTCCACGTGCGACCGGCGCCTTCCGCGCGGCTGCTTCGCAGACGATGCGAGCCAGCGAGGCCGGCTCGTCCGGCCAGGGCGCGATCCCATCTGCGCCTCGCGCGATCGCGACTCGCGCAGCCGCAACCGGATCGGTCGCCGCAAGCACGACGAGCGCGGCATCGACGTGTTCAGGAATCGTCAACGGATCGGCCAAGACCACGTCCGCACCGTCGAGCGCCGGTGCCGCGAAGCAGTCCTGGGTACGCGAGAGCGCATGCGTCACCGCATCCGCAACGAGCGGATCCTCACACGCGACATACACACCGACCGCCATGTCGCGCGACGCTACGACGAAGACACCCTGACTTCCAGCGGCGCAGACTCGATTGTGAACAGAATCTCGAAGATCCGGATCGAGCCGGTACGAGCGCTTCAGATCTCCACGACGGCCACGTTGGGATGTCGTTGCGCAAATCGTCCGAGGCTCCCCGACACCTTGCCATAGCGCTCCGCCTTGGCCGTTCTTCCCACCAAGCAGGAATCGCGGTCGCCCTCCGAATCGATACCTCGATGCCGGCACGAAAACATGGGTTCGGACCGGATCGCGGCGAACGTCCGAAGGATCGGCGCCGGCCGCCCTACAATCGAGGCCGAAGGAGGTGGCCACAACCGTCTTTCTGGATTGGGGGCTGGCGTTCGGCGCCGGCGTGCTGTTTGCGATCGCGGGCAGCGGTGAGGTTGCTGAAACCCCGCGCCGGCTGCAGACGCGCGCATTCCGCTGGGGTTTCGCCTATCTGCACCTCGGCGTGCTGTCGATCTCGCTCACGCTCTACGCGATCAACCCCGACTGGATGTGGATGTACTGGGTAGACCCCGCGGCGCTCCCGGCCGGCATCCAGGCGCTCGCGTTCGTCCTCTACCAGATCTGCTTCTTGGCCGGCTTCCTGCTGACCGCCGAGTTGGCCCGGCGCAGCGCATGGCTGCTGGCCGGACTGACCGCCGCCGCGATCATCGCGCTCGAGATCACCGCGCGCACGCGCCTGTTCCGCTTCGGCACGATCGACGAGTTCCGGGCCGGCACGGCCGATCCGGCGATCTCGACCAATCCGCCGTCGATCGCGACCGAGTTTTGGCTCGTTGCAGTGGCCGGCGCGGTCTCGCTCGCCGCGATGGCGGTGCTCCTGCTGAAGCTGGTGCGCCGGAATCCGCGCGCCGCGCCGCCCGCGCAGGCGTAAACTCGCCTGCCGTGAATGCCATCGAGGCCTCGGGCCTGTTCAAACGCTACGGCGCCTTCGAGGCCGTGCGCGGTATCGACTTTTCGATCGCCGCGCGCGAATGCTACGGCTTCCTCGGCCCGAACGGAGCCGGCAAGACCACCACGATGCGCATGATCACCGGCACCGCTGAGCCCACGACCGGAACGATGAGCGTCCTGGGTCTGCGCGTCCCTCAAGACGGCCGCCACATTCGCGCGCGCATCGGAGTGGTCCCGCAAGAGAACAACCTCGACGAAGAGCTGACCGTCATCGACAACCTGATCGTCTACGCGCGCTACTTCGACATCCCGCGCAGCGTCGCCGCGCCGCGCGCCGACGAGCTGCTGACCTTCGTCGCGCTGCAGGACAAGCGCGACTGGCTGGTGACGAAACTATCGGGAGGGATGAAACGCCGGCTGCTGATCGCCCGGGCCCTGATGAACAAGCCCGAGGTGCTCGTCCTGGACGAGCCGACCACCGGCCTGGATCCTCAGGCGCGGCATCTGGTGTGGGAGAAGCTGCGCGCGCTCAAGCGCGAAGGCGTGACGCTGGTGATGACGACGCACTACATGGACGAGGCCTCGCAGCTGTGCGACCGGCTGGTGATCATGCACGAGGGCCGCATCCTGATCGAAGGCCGGCCGCGCGACCTGATCGCCAAGGAGATCCCCCGGCACGTCATCGAGGTCATGGATTCCGAGTTCACGCTGCCCGTGCGCATGAACGGTCTGGTCGAACGCGTCGAGCACCTGGCCGACCGCGTGCTGCTCTACACCACCGACGGCGACCGGCTGCTCAAACGCGTTCGCACCGCCGCCGCCGAGCCCGACAGCGTCTGGCTTCGCGGCGCGACGCTGGAAGACGTCTTCCTTCATCTGACCGGGCGCGGGCTGCTGGAATGATCACCGTGTTCCGCAAACCCGATGTGCGGCTGCGCTCAGCGTGGCGGCTGTGGCAGCGCAGCGCCACGATCTACAAGCGCACCTACAAGATGAGCATCGTCCCCAACTTCTTCGAGCCGTTCTTCTATCTTCTGGCCATGGGCCTCGGCCTGGGCGCCTACCTGACGCGGCTGCAAGGCGTCGAATACATCGACTTCATTGCGCCC
Source organism: Actinomycetota bacterium (assembly GCA_035541035.1). Classification (GTDB taxonomy): domain Bacteria; phylum Actinomycetota; class AC-67; order AC-67; family AC-67; genus DASWHR01. Next base: position 4,147 of record DATLFO010000048.1, on the reverse strand, counting down.
GGCCTTGCCGCGTCGGCCGCGATGTTCGGAGCGACGTTCGAGGTTACCTATAACGCGTTCGTGAAGATGACCTACGGCAAGGTCTACGACGCGATCGGCACCACGCCGCTGACGCCGGAGGACATCGCGCTGGGCGAGATGCTCTGGGCGACGACACGCGCGACGCTTTACGGCGTGCTGTTCGTGGTGGTGGCCTCGCTGTTCGGCGTGGTGCACTCGCCGCTGGTTGTCTTCGTCCCGCTTGCGGTCGCGTTGATCGGCATGCACTTCGCGGTCCTGGGGCTGATCTACACCATGCTGATTCCGATCATCGACTTCTTCTCGTACTTCTGGACGATGATCATGACGCCGATGTTCTTGTTCTCGGGCATCTTCTTCCCGCTGGACCGGCTGCCGGAATGGGCGCAGACCGTCGCCTGGTTCGTGCCGCTGCATCAGGCCGTCAACATGATGCGCGGCCTGATCCTGACCGGCGATATCGGCGCCGCAGCGGCCGGTGCGGCCTGGCTCCTGGTCACCACCGCGATCCTATTCGTCGTGCCGCTGAACCTTCTGCGCCGGAAGCTCGTGAAGTAGGTACCATTCATCCGTCATGACGGAAGCTGCCTTCTTCGACCTCGACAAGACGATCATCGCCCGGTCGTCCACGTTGCTGTTCGGCCGCCCGCTGTATCGGGAAGGCCTGATCGCTCGCGCGACCGTGCTCAAGGGCGCGTACGCGGCGCTCGTCTATCAGATCGTCGGCGCAGACGAAGGCAAGATGGACAAGATGCGGGTCGCGCTGCTCGAGCTGACGAAGGGCTGGGAGGCCGACAAGATCCGCCAGATCGCGCGCGAGACGCTGACCGAGCTGATCGAGCCGATCATCTACGCCGAAGCGATGCACTTAATTCAGATGCACCGCAACAGCGGCCGGCGGGTCTATCTGGTGTCGTCCTCGGGCGAGGAGATCGTGCGGCCGCTGGCCGATTACCTGGGCGTCCCGTACGCGATCGGCTCGAAGGCCGAGATCGTGGATGGCCGCTACACCGGCGAGCTCACGTTCTACTGCCAGGGGGAAGGCAAGCGCACCGCGATCCAGGAAGAAGCCGCAAAGCACGGCATCGACCTGTCGCGCTCGTACGCCTACAGCGACAGCGCGACCGACGTTCCAATGCTCGAGACCGTTGGGCATCCCGTCGCCGTGAATCCCGACAAGGAGCTCCGCAAGATCGCGACGGAGCGCGGCTGGGAGATTCTCGTGTTCCGGAACCCGATCACGCTTCGCAAACGCATGGCCGCCGTTCCCCGCCCCGCGCCCAAGACCGCATTGCTCGCGGGCGCCGCGGCGGTCGGCCTTCTCGCCGCTGCCTACGGCTACCGCATGCTTGCCGCTCGCAAGCATGCGTGACTTCCAGCCCTCTCCTGGACCGTTCCCACGGCCGGGTGTAGCATCGAAGATGCGCAAGGGAGGGACGGTACCCACGCGCGGTCAGCCGCGGGAGGCGAGTCCGGGGCAATGACCCCGACATTGGCGAGCGCGCCTTGTTAGCCGACCCTCCCTTCCTTATCCTCCCACCCACATGAGCCCTTCATTTCCGCGCGCGACCGAAGCAACGCGAGCCGAGGTCGTCATCGAGCGCATCGTCGCGGGCGGATTCGGCTTGGCGCGCACGGCCGACGGCGTCGCCCTGGTGCGCGGCGCGATGCCCGGCGAGCGCGTGATCGCAGGGCTGCGACGCGCGAAAGGGACGCTGACGGGGACGGTGCTGGAAATCCTCGACGCGAATCCCTACCGCGATCCGACGCCGCTTCCGCCCGGCGCCGACCTGCCGCTTTCCTACGACGCCCAGATCGACGTCAAAGAGGCGATCGTGCGCGACGCGCTGCAGCGCGTCGGCGGAATCGAGGCGGACATTCAGCCGCTCCGCCGTTCACCTCGCGTGCTCAACTACCGGACCGCCGCGCAATACGGGGTGCTTCGCGACGGCGGGCTCGGCGCACACGCGACCGGCAGCCGCGCGCTCGTTCCGATCGCCGAAGACGCGTTGACGGCCGAGCCGGTCGCGGAGGCGTTCCGGATCCTGAGCGCGCAGCCGATGCCCGGCGTGCGCGACGTCGCGATTCGCGGCAGCCTGCACGAAGGCCGGGCCGTGGTGGGTTTGCTGGGCGAACAGCGCGGCCCCTACGCGAAGATCGCCCGGCGGCTCGTGGACGCGGGGATCGCGGGCGTCGCGTGGGGGCTGCGGACGCGCGGCGCGGCGCGGTTCAGCGTGGCTTCGAAGATCGTGGCCGGCGAGGGCGATCTGCTCGAGGACTTCGGCGGCATCCTGACCAGCGTGAGCGCCCGAAGCTTCGCGCAGGTCAATCCGCCCGCGGCGGGCCTGCTCTACAGCGAGGCCGTCGAGATCGCCGGCGAGGGACGGCGCGCGATCGACCTGTATGCGGGCAGCGGCGTGCTCGCGCTTCATCTGGCCGGGGCCTTCAAGACGGTGGATGCGGTCGAGATCTCCGCCGATGCGGTCAAGCGCGGCCAAAACGACGCGCGGCGGCTGCAAGCGCACGGGCTGACCTTTCGCCGAGGCGACGCGCGCACGGTCGCGCGCTACCTTCCGGCCGATCTGGTTGCGGTCAATCCGCCGCGCGCAGGCATCGACGCGGACACGACCGCGGCGCTGATCAAGGCCGCGCCGCCCAAGATCCTGTACGTGTCGTGCGATCCGCCGACGTGGTCACGCGACGTCGGCAAGATGGTCGCGGCGGGATACCGGCTGACGTTCGCGCGGCCCTACGATTTCTATCCGTACACGCACCACGTCGAGATGCTGTCGCTGCTGGAGACCGGCTAGCGCGACGCGCGACGCGCCGCGGCCGCTTCCAAGCGCTCTTCCCAACCGGCGACGTCGTCGGCCGTCGCGCCCGGACCGGGCTCGGCACGAACGTTGCGCGCGTGCACGCGACCGCCGCACTCCGAGCACACCGGAACGGCCTCGAACGTCTGGCCGCAGTCCAGGTGCCGCACGACCGTCGGCGGGTTGCCGGCCGAGTCGGTCCATCGGTCACCCCAAGCCTTGATGGCCAGCACGACGTCGTTGAGCGCGATGCCCTTTTCCGTCAGCCGGTACTCGAAGCGCTCGGGACGGTCCTGGTAGCGCTCCTTGCGCATGATGCCCGCCTGGACCAGACGGTCGAGGCGGTCGGACAGGACGTTGCGGGCGATGCCCAGCCGCTGCAAGAAATCCTCGAAGCGGCGGGTACCGAAAAAAGACTCCCGCAGCACGAGCAAGGCCCACCGCTCCCCCACCACGTCCAAGGTACGGGCGATCGAGCAGTTCATCGCGCCGAAGTCCGTCCGTCCCATGGAAACCACTCTATCGAAGTGAGTTGCAGTTTGCAACGGACCATGCTACAAGTGGGTTGCAACTTGAAACTGACGAAAGGGGTGTCGCGATGACGCTGGCCGAAGAGCAGGTTCGAAGCCGGACGGTGACCTGGGGCGACCCGATGGTTTCGGCCCTCGAGGCCTTCCGGTCGGACGGGCTCACGTTCCTGACGAAGATGGCCGCCGGCGAGATCCCGGTCGCCCCGATCGCCTCGGTCCTGGGCTTCGACGGCTTCGAGGTCGAGGACGGCCGGGTCACCTTCACCATTCCCGTCCACGAGTTCCACTACAACCCGATCGGAACCGTTCACGGCGGGGTGCTCGCGACGCTGGCCGATTCGGCCATGACATGCGCGGTGCAAACCACGCTTCCCGTCGGCCGGGGCATCACCACTTTGGATCTTTCGATTCGCTTTCTTCGACCCGTCACGGCGGACACGGGCCGTCTCGTCTGTGTCGGTGAAGCGATTCACGTCGGGCGGCGCATCGGCACCGCCGAAGCGCGCATCACGGATCCGCAAGGACGGCTCGTCGCACACGCAACGACGACCTGCATGGTGCTGGAAGGAGCTGCCCAATGACTCCGTTGACCGCAGCGTTCGCTCACGCGATCACGACCACGCTCCTTCCCGTCGTCACCCGAGCGGTCGCACCCACGGACATGGCCGAGATGCGCGCGATGCTCGAGCGAAGCTCGTCCGAGACGCGCTACCGCCGCTTCATGGTCCCCATGCCGCGAATCGGCGACGGCCCCGCTGCCGGCTGCGGTCAGCCGTCGCGCTGGAC